>NC_020126.1:0-318593 GCF_000331735.1 Myxococcus stipitatus DSM 14675
ATAGCTTGATCCACCCCAACCCCTCTGTTAGCACGGCCGGACGCTCGCAGCCCCTCCCGCTTTTGCACGGTTGAGACACTCTTGAACGCCCTCGCCCAGGCCGCATCTCCCATTCCAAGTGCTGGAATTCTCTGGAACAAGTTGCTGGAGGCCATCCGTCAGGAAGGTCGTCAGTATGCGCTCCAGTGGTTGGATCGGGTGCGTGCCTTGGAGGTGCGCGACAACACCCTCGTCCTGGGTGTCCCGGACCGTTTCTTCCGCGACTGGGTGGATGACCATTACCGGAGCCTGCTCGAAGGACACCTCGCCCGGATGGGCGACGGCCTCGTCTCCGTGGCCTATGAGGTGGTGGAGGGACTGGTCGTCGAAGGCACCTTCCCGCCCACACCCACCGTGAAGGTGAGCGTGGGCCGTCCTTCACGGCTCAACAGCCGCTTCACCTTCAGCACCTTCGTGGTGGCGGACAGCAACCAGCTCCCCGCGGCGGCGGCCCAGGCCGTCTCCGACAAGCCGGGCCACCACTACAACCCGCTCTACATCTATGGCGGCACGGGGTTGGGGAAGACACACCTGCTCCAGGCGGTGGGCAACCACATCTGGGAGAAGGACCCCTCGCAGCGGGTGGTGTTCCTGTCGAGCGAGCAGTTCACCAATGAGTACGTGGAGAGCGTTCGCGAGCACCGCATGACGGACTTCCGGCGGAAGTTCCGCGAGGAGTGCGACGTGCTGCTCATCGACGACATCCAGTTCCTGGGCAAGCGCGAGGAGACGCAGAAGGAGTTCTTCTACACCTTCAACACGCTCTACGAGCTGGGCAAGGCCATCATCCTCACCAGCGACACGGTGCCCGCGGAGATTCCGGGCCTGGAGGAGCGGCTGCGCAGTCGCTTCACCATGGGCTTGATGACGGACATCCGCGAGCCCACGTACGAGACGCGGGTGGCCATCCTCCAGAAGAAGGCCGTGGCGGAGAACCTCCACCTGCCGGACTCGGTGGCGCACTTCATCGCCAAGCACATCCAGAAGAACGTGCGCGAGCTCGAAGGGGCGCTGGTGAAGCTGTCCGCGGTGCACAGCCTGACGCGCCAGCCCGTGACGGAGGAGTTCGCCGCGGAGGTGCTGCGAGACATCCTCCCCGCCCAGCACGCGGTGGACGTCGAAGCCATCCAGCGCGAGGTGGCCCGCTTCTACAAAGTCACGGTGGAGTCCCTCAAGGAGGACCGCCGTCACAAGGCCCTGGCCCATGCCCGCCAGGTGGCCATGTACCTGAGCCGCAAGCTGACCAAGAGCTCCTTCCCGGAAATCGCGTCGCGCTTCAGCAAGGACCACTCCACCGTCATCTCCGCCGTCCGCAAGGTGGAGGGGCTTCGCGAGTCGGACCCCACCGTGAAGCGCGAGCTGGCGGAGCTGGAGCTGCGGCTCGGCGGCCACTGAGTCGGCTCGCTGAGTCTTTTGTTACACCCGCAGCCCGGTTGAGACAGCGCGTCACGGAGTCGTGACGACCAGGATGGGGCCCTGCGCCCGTATCCCTGGGGTTTTGACCCCTCGTCTGAAGAGCCTGCTGTCCCTCTTCGCCGTGCTGGTGATGGCCAGCCTATGGAGCATCGAGCTCCCGGACGAGCCCCCTGTCCTCCCCGCTCCCCCGCTGGAGCTTCCCCTCCCCGAGCCCCCCTCGACCCCCGTCCTCCAGCAGGGCGTGAAGGGCCGGCACCGCGTGCTGACGCCAGGGCTGGAGCACCGCTACCACTTCGACCTGGATACCCGGACCGCCGAGCAGCTCCCCGGCGCGGAGGCTGGCCGGAGCTGGCGGCACTCCGGGTGGGGTGGGGCGCTGGAGCTCACGTATCTGGGGCTGGAGGGAGAGCGGCACTTCTTCTCGGGCCGGCTGAGCCTGTCTCGCGTGGAGGTGGATGGACTTCCCGATGAGGCGTCGCTGCGGGAGCTGAGCGCCGCGCTCGAGCACCCCGTCTATCTGGCACAGGACCTCAGAGGTCGAGTGCTCACCGTGTACCTCGACGCGACGTCGGAGCCCCGCGTGAGGCGACTGGTGAGCCTGCTCCTGTCCACCACCCAGTTCGTCGCGGAGGATGGGCGGAGCTGGAGCACCGAGGAGACGGACACCACCGGCGACTTCGAGTCCGAGTACCGCACCGGTGGCAGCGCGAACACCTACGTGAAGACGCAGCGGCGCTACCTGCGGACGGCGCTGCCGCTGTGGGCGCCCTTGGGGCCTCGGGGGCCGGGCCTCACCGTGCCTCGGCTGCGAGGACACCTGGACTTCACGCTCGACGAGGACGGGCTGGTGCGCGACGTCACCGGCTCGGAGGTGGTGGAGACGGGCGGCGGCGCGCTGGGCCTCCCCTTGATGCGCACCGAGACTCGCGTGGCGCTGACACGGTGGGACTCGCGCCAGGGGCCCCCCCTCTCGATGCCCGCGTTCCGGGAGACCCGCGCCTCGCTGAGCGCCGGGCCTCTGTCCGCGCCGGAGAGCCCCGCCTCGCCCGAGAGGGACAGGGCCCTCGTGGGAGACGCGACGCTGGGCGCGGTGCTCCCATCGCTGGAGGACGCGACGCTGGAGCCCGAGAGCACCCAGCTCCTCCTCCGAGAGCGACTGTCGGCCCTGCTGCGTTCGACTCCCTCGAGCGCGAAGGACGCGGCAAGATGGTTCCGCTCGAGGCCCCTCCATGAGGCCGTGGCCGGCGAGGTCCTCGACGCGCTGGGAGACGCGGGGACCCCCGAGGCTCAGCACGAGCTGGCGTCGCTCATCCTCCCCTCACGGCGCGACACGAACCTGACGACCCGCCTGCGCACCCTCGCGGCGGTGGAGCGGGTGCGGCGCCCCACCGCGGCGCTGGCCCAATCACTCACACGCGTCCTGACGTCCACACGCAAGCCGGAGCTGGAGCACGCGGCGATGCTGGCGCTGGGCACGGTGGCTCGAAACCTCGACCGCTTCGAGCCAGGACACGCGCTGGACCAGGTCGAGGGCCTGCTGAAGCACTGTGAAGCCAGGCCCCTCTCCGCCGAGCCGTGCCTGCGTGCGCTGGCGCGGGTGGGCTCTCCTCGAGGCCTCACCTATGCGAGCCAGGCGCTCTCCCATCGCTCCCCGCACGTCCGCGCCGCCGCCACCGAAGCCCTGGGGGCCATCACCAGCGCGGACGTGGACGTGCTCCTGGACTCGGTGCTGCTGGAGGACACGGAGGCGCTCGTCCGGGAGAAGGCCGCGGAGGTGATGTCGCGACGCGCCGCCGGGCCCCACCTGCGCGCGGCGACCCAGGCGCTGCGCACGGAGCCCGTGGCCCAGGTCCGCGCTCGAGTGGTGCGGATGTTGGGCCCGCTGCCCGCCCTGGAGCCGCTCGTCATGGAGCTGCTGCGCGATGTGGCCGCGCGGGATGACTCGGAGGACGTGCGCCGCCTGGCCTCGTCGTACCTCGCCCGGTAGCGGCCGTCCCGCTCACGCCTCCGGAATCCACAGCGCGCGCAGGTCCGCGGGGAGCTGGCCCATCACATCGTCAATCTCGCCCTCGGAGATGTGCTCGCGCAGCGTGGCGAACACCGCGCGGCTGAGGCGCTCCGCTTCGTTGGGCGGCGTGTCCAGGTCATCACCGACCATCTGGAGGAACTCCAGCAGCTTGAACTTGCGCGGAGGCAAGCCCTCATGGCGCGGACAGCGCTTCAACAAGTCCCGCACCTTGGCCGGCAGCTGCGCCTCCAGGTGCTTCACCTCCGTCCCCATGAGCCGCTGCTCGAGCGTGCAGAGCACCGACTCCGCCGCCCGCTGCGCGAGGGCCCGGTCGCCGCCCACCCTCGCCGCCAGGTCCCCGAGGAAGAGCTCATACGTCCGCGACGTCCTCGACTCGTGCCGCTGGGCGCGGAGGTCCTCGGTGGCGCTCGGGCGTCCGCCCGCTTCTTCCCGCCCCTCGGATTCATTCGCCATGTCGTCACCCTTTCTCGCTGATGCGTGAGGGAGTGCCTGTCTCCCTCTCGTCAGCGTGGGCACCGTCCGGCGGGAAGACACCGGCGGGCGAGGCGGGGCGCGGGCGCCTTCCGCGCTCTCCGCGCCCGGCTCAGAGGAACAGCCGCCCGTTCGTGAGACGTTGGAGGTAGGGAATCACCACCAGGACCCAGAACACCACCGCGCCCACGCCCAGCGCGATGGCCGCCATCGCCTGTCCCTTGCGGCCGATGGGAGGCCGGGCATTCAAGTCCACCTTCCTCAAGGCCAGCGCGCCCACGAGCACGGCGAAGGGCGCGAACACCGGGATGATGAACGACGTGACCCCCAGCGACAGGGCGTTCCGGGCCAGGGGGTTGTTGACGCGCAAGTCCCACAGCCGGCTCAGGTCTTTCTCCGACACCTCCACCCGGAAGAAGAGCCGGTTGCGCGCGTCGAGGAAGGTCTGCAGCGCGGAGACGAACATCAAGAAAGACAGCACCAGCGCGCCCGGGCCATGGACAGACGCGGCCGCGAGCCCCGCCACGATGGGCGTGAGCACCAGCGCCGTCCTCGCCCAGCGCTGCCCCAGGAAGAAGCACCCGCCCACCACCGCGGCCCCCAGGAGCACCGCCGCCGCGAGCCACTCCCCCGCGGATATCGCGAACGCCGCACCCGCGACGAGCGCCAGCGAGACGATGCCCACCACCCACGCATTCGCATCGCGCTTGCCCCAGAAGCGCTGGCGGAAGACCTCCAGGTAGTTCACCTCCGGCCGGACCGCGCAGTCCGCGCAATACAAGACGGACATCACCCAGGTGGCGCAGACGCCACAGACGAAGGAGCCACAGCGCTGACACGTGGCGTCGGCTTCCTCCTCCGGATGGACCGCGCAGTGCGGCGTGACACCAACCATGGGGGCCATGGCCCCACTGTCTCATGGAGCACCCCCGGTGCCATCTGTCTCGGTTTCACGGGTCATTCCTTGTCCCCCTGGAGAGGGACGCGTGCTAAGCGCGAGAGGTGAGACCCAGGCACGGAAGCCCCGGAGGAACCTTGTCCCGAATGAAGGCCCTCGCCGCCGCAGCGCTCGTCCTGTTCGGGCTCCCGGCACTCGCCCAAGCAACACAAGAGGCGAAGCCGCTGGAGCCCGGGCGCGAAGCGCTCGCCATCCCCTACGAGAAGTACACGCTGCCCAACGGACTGGAGGTCATCCTGTCCGTGGACCGCAAGCTGCCCATCGTGTCCGTCAACCTCTGGTACCACGTGGGCGCGTACCACGAGCAGCCGGGCCGCACGGGCTTCGCGCACCTCTTCGAGCACATGATGTTCCAGGGCTCGCGCAACGTGGCGGATGACGTGCACATCTCCATGCTGGAGCAGTTGGGCGCGACGGACCTCAACGGCACCACGAGCTTCGACCGCACCAACTACTTCGAGACGGTGCCCACCCACCACCTGGAGACGGCGCTGTGGATGGAGAGCGACCGCATGGGCTTCCTGCTCGACGCGCTCACGCCCGAGAAGCTGGCCACCCAGAAGGAGGTCGTGAAGAACGAGCGCCGCCAGGGCACCGAGGCCGCGCCGTACGGCCTGGCCCAGGAAGAGGCGTGGCACGCGCTGTTCCCCTTGCCGCACCCGTACCATGGCTCCGTCATCGGCTCGATGAAGGACCTGGACGCCGCCACCGTGGATGACGTGAAGGACTTCTTCCGCAAGTGGTACGCGCCCTCCAACGCCACGCTGGCCGTCGTCGGTGACTTCGATGTGGCGAAGACGAAGGCCCTCATCGAGAAGTACTTCGGCTCGCTGCCCAGCCACCCCAAGCCCACCAAGCCGCAGGTGGCCCCGGTGAAGCACACCAAGCCCGTGGTCATCCGCTTCGAGGAGCGCGTGGCCACGCTGCCCCTCTTGTCCATCCAGTGGCTGACGCCGGGCTACTTCGAGAACGGCGACGCCACCGCGGACGTGCTGGCCACCGTGCTGGGCACGGGCAAGGCAAGCCGCCTCTACCGCCGCCTGGTGCTGGAGAAGCAGCTGGCCCAGAGCGTCACCGTCGCGCAGCAGAGCCAGGGCGCGCAGTCCGTCTTCAGCATCGACGTGACGGCGCGGCCCGGGGTGTCCACCGACGCGCTGCTCAAGGAAGTGGACGCGGTGCTGGAGGACGTGCGCAAGAACGGCCTCACCCCCGAGGAGATTCAGCGCGCGCGCACCCGCATCGACACGCGCATGCTGGCGGGCCTCCAGTCCATCGGTGGCTTCGGTGGCAAGGCGGACGTGCTGCAGAGCTACAACCACTTCGTCGGTGAGCCCAGCTACGTGGCGCAGGACCTGGCGCGCTACGAGTCGGTGACGCCCGAGGCCGTGAAGCAGTTCACCCGCGACACGCTGCGTCCCGACGCACGCGTCATCCTCCACGCCGTGCCCGCGCCCCGGAAGCAGGCCCCCGCCGAATCGAAGGAGCGCCACTGATGCGCCGCCTCATCACCGCCCTCGTCTCCCTCTCGCTGGCCGGCTGCGCCAGTCAGCAGAAGCCCACGCCCGCCGAGCCCGCGCCGGCGCCCGCTCCGGCCACACCCGCGGCCCCCGCCGACGCGGAGGCCTTCCGCGCGACGGCGCCCCAGCCCGGCAAGCCCCCGGAGCTGGTGCTGCCCGTCTTCCAGAAGGCCACGCTCGACAACGGGCTCACCGTGCTGGTGAGTACCCGGCGGGAGCTGCCGCTCGTGTACGCGGGGCTCGTCTTCGCGGCGGGCAGCGCGCAGGACCCGGTGGGCAAGCCGGGCCTGGCCGACCTGACGTATCGGATGTTGTTGGAGGGCGCGGGCACCCGCGACACGGTGGCGCTGGACAACGCCCTGGGAGACCTGGGGACCTCCGCCATGCAGGACGTGTCCCCGGACGGCTCGCGGCTGGGCGTGCGGGTCCTGACGCGCAACCTGGACGGCGCGCTCGCGCTGCTGTCGGACATGGCGCTGCGGCCCACCTTCGCGCCCAAGGCCTTCGAGCGCCGGAAGAAGCAGCAGCTCGCGGACCTGGTGCGCCGCCTGGGCAGCCCCAACGCGCTGGGGCAGCTGGTCTTCCTCTCCTCCACCTTCGGGAGCACCCACCCGTACGGGCACAGCGCGACGGGCACGCCCGACTCGGTGCAGTCGCTCACGCTGGAGGACGTGCAGGGCTTCTACAAGAAGCAGGTGGGCCCGGCCGCCGCGGCGCTCGTGCTGACGGGGGACATCTCCCTGGAGGACGCGGTGGCGCTCGCGCGCAAGCACCTGGGGGGATGGAAGGCGCCCGCGGTGCCGCCCGCCGCGCCTCCCGCGCCTCCCGCGTCCACGCGCCAGGCCGTCTACGTGGTGCCCAAGCCCGGCCTGGACCAGACGGTGATGATGCTGGGCCGGCCCGCCATCGCCGCGGGGAACCCGGACGAGTTCGCCCTGGACCTGGCCACCACCGTGTTCGGCGGCTTCTTCGGCAGCCGGCTCAACATGAACCTGCGCGAGGACAAGGGCTACAGCTACGGCGCCGGCGCGGGCATCGACCCTCGGCTGGGCGTGGGCCCGCTGAGCGCGGCCACGTCCGTGCGCGCGGACGTCACCGGGCCCGCGCTCGGTGAGACGATGAAGGAGCTCCACGGGCTGAAGTCGCGCCCCATCACGGAGAAGGAGCTGGAGGCCGCTCGCGAGGGCCTCATCCGCGCCTTCCCGGGCTCCTTCGAGACGGTGGAGGGACTGGGCTCCAGCGCCGCGGTGCTGTTCATGAAGCGCCAGCCGCTGGATGAGTACAGCCGCACCGTGGAGGGCCTGCGCACGGCCACCGCGGCCGAGGTGCAGCGCGCGGCGGAGAAGTACCTGGACCCGGCCACGCTGCAAATCATCCTCGTGGGCGACCCGCTCCTCATCCAGGAGCAGGTGACTCCGCTCAACCTGGGCAAGCTGATGCCGGTGGAGCCGGACACGGAGCCCGGGAAGCCTCGCGCGACCCGCTGAGTGAGGACACGGACCCGGCGCGCATCACCTTCGCGCGCCGGGCCCCTCCTGGAAGCACGTCAGTCGCTCTCCTCGACCTGGCGCTCCAGGGATTTCTCGCGCCCTTCACGTTCGCGCTCCAGCTCATCCGCCTCGTCGATGGGGCTGCGGATGTCGGGCACATCGCCTCCGGCGGGTCCGTCGCTGTCGAGCGCGAACTTCATCTCCCGGGTGCTGTGAATCGAGTCGGCCGCGTAGAGGGGCAGGGTGTCGTCCGCCTGCAGTCCTCGCTCCACGCGGTCCTTGGCGAAGGACGGCCCGGGGTGGCCACCTTTCGAGGGGTCTCTCTTCTGGTTGCGGGTGCCCAAGGGCCCTCCTCATCGAGGGGCCGGGCGAGGAGCTCATCCCCTCGTCCATGTCCCCACGGGCCTCAATGTCGGAGCGGGGAGGGACTGCACCAAGCTCCGGGCGAGGACCGGGGGGCATGCCCGCCCGGTGCGTGGGCGGGGTGACTCACGCCTCCGAGACTCCGTAGTGCCGCGACCAGGTCCGCGAAATCTCCGGAGGGTAGGAGGCGAGCGTCCTCCGCCATTCCTCCTCGAGGTGGAGCGCGCGGGTCTTGTCTCCGTCTTCGCGCAACAGCGTGGCGTATTCGCGGAACGGTGAGTGGTGCGAGGCAGGCAGCTCCAATGCCTTCTCGAAGCAGGACCTGGCCCTCTCGCGGCCTTGTGGGTCCTTCGAGCGCAGGAACAACAGGGCCACGCGCTTGAGCGCCTCGACGGTGCCCGGGAAGAAGAAGCTCAACTGGTAGAAGTCCCTGTTCAGGCGGTGGCTGTTTCTCGGTGAGAACGCGGGCTCGCACTCGATGAACTCGAGGTAGTGGCGGATGGCCTCGGCCTCGGCACCCGACTGCTCCGCGAGTTCCCCGAGATAGAAGTGGTTCACCCCATGGAAGCGTGGGTCCTCGAGCCTGCCATAGAGGTCGGTCGACTCACCCTCCTCGAGACGTTCCTCGAGAGGACGTCTGGGGATGAGCGAGCGCACCAAGTCCATCGAATGCTTCAGGTGCGGACCCGCCTCCGGGAGCTTGTATTGGTGCCAGGCGAACTGGCTGCTGATGACGTAGAGCCCGAGCGGATGCATCTCATCCGGGTTGAGGTAGTCCGACTTGTGGCGGTAGCGCACCGGGAGGAACCGTGCCTCGAACTCCGCCCGCCAGCGCTCGAAGTGCTCCAGGTGTTCGAGCACCTGCGCCTTCGTCGTCGTCAGCGAGGCCTCCGAGTGCCAGCGATACACCTCGAACGCCACGCGGAGAAAAGCAAAGGCCGAGTCGAGTGACGCCCGCGCTTCCACCGAGCGCGCGCGACGTCTGCTGAGCACCCGACGATGGCGAACAATCTCGGACTCCCACGAAGGCATGGTTCAGCGTACTCCGTCCTCAAGAGTCGCGGCGGTCGGGACGAGCGGCGGCGGCTCCACCACCACCTGCATGGAGAGCGCGGTGTGCTCGGCCTCCCAGCGCAGCCACAGCTTGGGGCGAGACGTCTTCGTGCGCGCGGGCTCCACCCTCAGGGACAGCCAGTTGCGCTCGCGCAGGTAGCGGCCCTTGCCCACCGGGAGCATCTCCGTCTGCATGTACGACGGCAGGTCATCCACCGCCTCCTCCGCCAGCATCCGCATGCCCATGAACTGGAGCATGTCGGGCGGCGGATGGACGATGCCTGACGACGTCACCTGCTCGATGGCCGCCTCCGCGAGCCCCGCGGGGATGTGCTCCGGACTGCGCGAGCGGATGAGTCCTCGCGCTCCCACGTGCACGTCCCCGGACACCACCGTCACCGCGCAGCAGGACGCCTTGGCCAGTTGGAGCAGGTCCACCATCAACCGGATGCGCTCACCCCGGTGCACCAGGGACTCCCACTGGTCCAGCATGTCGTCGTGCAGCTCCGTGTCCCCGCTCATCGACTCCACCGCGGAGCCGAAGCGCAGGTGCACCAGCGGGATGGAGGACAACACCACGACGTGCCGAGGCTTCAGGCCCGCGTCCTTCGCGTGCGCCAGCCGCCACGCGTCCAGCGTCGCCCACTGCCCCGGGCCCATCACCTCGTGCGCCATCCTCCCGTTGCTCTGCTTGCGGTACGTGCGCCCGCTGCGCAGGTCCAACGCCACCACGTCCACGTCGCACTCCTCGCCGACGAAGTGACGCGTCTGGAGGTAGTGCATGTCGCAGGGCTTGCGCCTCGTCGGCAGGTCTCCGCCTCGCAGCGCTCCCAGTTGGAAGGCCTCGAAGGCGAGCGCGGCGGCGCTGTAGAGGGACTCGAACCACTCGCAGGACTGCAAGCTCTCGTGCGAGCCCCACCCGTCGAAGATGTCGTGGTCATCCCAGGTGAAGAGTCCCGGCACTCGCGCCAGCATGGGCGCGATTCCCACCGAGCCGCTCCAGCGCTCGCAATACAGCTCCACGTAGCGCGCCAGCATCGTCTCGTGGAAGCCCTTGGGCGGACCGAAGTCGCGGTTGAGCTTCTGCTCCAGCTCCCGCTTGCGGAACTCCACCATCGGCTCATGGTCCAGGAGCGAGTCCGCGTACACCTGGTCTCCGCCCCCCATCAGCAGCTCGAAGCCTCCCTCCTTCGGCTCCTCGTGCTGGGCGAGCATGTCCATCCAGCAGCCGAAGGGCCGCTTCATCCGCATCACCGCGCCCCACGTCCTCGCGTCGCTGGCGCCATTGCAGGAGAAGAAGGCCGCGCGAGGCAGGGCCCCCTTCGCGGGCACCACCACCGTCTTCACGTCCTCCGCGCCCCACGGCTTCACCGTGTCCGTCTGCCCGGAGTAGTCCACCTCCTCCAGCGCGGGGCCTCCCTCCACGGGCTCGAAGCGGTACGTCACCCGGACCTGGGTCTCCGCGCGAGGCAGCGTCACCTCCCACCGCCACAGCACCCCGGCCACTCGCGTCTTCAGGCCGGAGAAGTCCGCCACCCGCGTCACCTGGGGGGACACCACGTCCGGGAGCTCCTTGCCCTCCACCGTGCGGAAGCGCAGCTTCAGCGGAGGCGGGTGCGCCGGGTCCACGTCACCCAGGTACAGGTTCACGAAGAAGGACCACGTGTCCTTCGCCAGCTGGTCCTTGGCGTACAGCATGGGCCCCAGGAGCTTCTTCATCTTCCCCCCCAGTCGGTCGAGGACCGTGAGTCCAGGATTCACGGACTCTAGTCTGGAACGTGGGGGCGGGAGAGGGGGGAGCCATGCGGGGAGTGCGAGCCGCATCCCCAAGTTACCCACAGGACCCGCCGGGTAGACCCCTGGGGTCTGGCTCAGCCCTGGGAGGTCTGAGGTCCTGCGAAGCTGCGAGGGCTGAGCAGGCGCAGCGTCAGCACCAGGGCGAGGAACAGGACGCTGGCGCTGATGGTGACGAAGCGCACCCCCACCCGGTCCGCGAGCGCCCCCAGCGCCCAGACCCCCGCCGCGTACCCTCCGCCCAGCACCATGCTGTAGAGGCTGCTCACGCGCGCCTGCAACTCGCGAGGGACCCGGGACGTCGCGAAGGCATGCAGGCCGCTCATCAGCATCAGGTAGTTGGCGCCGAGCACGAAGATGCCGGCGGCGGCCACCGTCAGCGTCGGGGACAGCCAGTAGAGGGCGGACACCACGCCGATGGACGTCGCCGCCAGGCCCAGGAGCCTCCGGTGACCCAGCGCATCCGCCAGGGTGCCCACCACCACCGCCGCCGTCACCGCGCCCGCGCCCTGGCAGGCGACGAGCAGCGACGTCGCGGCGGCGCCCTGGCCGAAGACGTTGATGGCGAAGACGGGGACCAGGCCGATGAACGGGGCCACCAGCGCGGCGACGAACAGCGTGCCCCAGAGCACCAGCCAGATGTCCTCGTCACCTCGGGCCACGGAGATGCCGCGG
Source organism: Myxococcus stipitatus DSM 14675 (assembly GCF_000331735.1). Classification (GTDB taxonomy): domain Bacteria; phylum Myxococcota; class Myxococcia; order Myxococcales; family Myxococcaceae; genus Myxococcus; species Myxococcus stipitatus. The sequence continues at coordinate 11,806 of NC_020126.1, forward strand.
GTGATGCCCGCCCACAGGGTCTCCTTCTTCGCCTCCGGGTCGCGCGCGGGCAGGCGCACGCGAGACAGGGCCACGAGCACCGCGACGAAGGACAGCGTGTTGACGAACAGCGCCCACGACGCGCCGCCCATCTGGAGCACCAGCGCCGCGAGCAGCGGGCCCACGATGCGCCCCAGGTTGAACTGCGCCGAGTTCAGGCTCATGGCGCTGTGCAGGTCGCGGGGCGGGACGAGCTCCGCGAGCATCGCGGAGAAGGCCGGGTTGGTGAGGGTGCTCGCGCAGCCGTTGAGCAGCGAGACGACCCCGACGATGGGCACGCTGAGCTTTCCGGTGAAGGCCAGCACCGTCAGCACCGCGGCGAGCACCAATTGCACGGTGATGCCCACCGCGACGTAGGCCCGCCGGTCGAACCGGTCCGCGAGCGCACCGCCCAGCGGGGACAACACCACCGAGGGCAGGAAGGAGAGGGCGACGATGCCTCCCGTCCACTCGGCGCGCCCCGTCTCCTGCGTGACGTAGACGCCCATCGACACCGTCTCCATCCAGGTGCCGATGTTCGAGATGAGCGCGCCCAGCCAGACCGCGAGATAGCCGGGGTGCTCGAAGGCGCGAAGCGAGGAGAGCTGAGGCAGTCGAAGGGCGCGCACGGACTCTCCCTTGTAACGCGGGGACTGACACGGCGCTCTCCAGCGACGCGTCATGCTTGGTGCCGCAATCACGCCCGGCGCGGTGGGACCAACAGCCGCGCTTCAACGTGCACGGGGCAACGAAGGCGGGGAGGCCCGGTGCTCTCGCGACGTGTTCGTTCGTGGAACTCGCGGCGGGCTTCGCGCGCCTTGATTCGCTGCATTTCACGGAAGTCCTGCGAGGACTTGCGTGGGCGTGAGTGCGCGCCTGTCGGGGCACCAGGGCTCGCGTGCGCGCGGGCCCTGGCGCTGGCTCGGGTGATGACTCGCTAACGGCGGGGACGGAAGCGGGCGGAGACGGGGCCTCGGCCGGCGGGGCGGATGGTGCCGTCCTCGGAGATGCGAGCGCCGGAGTCGGGGAAGTCGGTGGCGGTGAGGTCCCTCAGCAGCTTGAGGACGGCGCCGCGCTCGTCGGGGATGGCGATGCCCTGGTCCACCTGCTTCGTGGGGAGGACCCGGCCGGTGGTGAAGCGGCCTTCGCGGTCCAGCTCCACCTCCAGCACCATGCCCAGGCCCTGTGGACCTTGGAGGTTGAAGCGGCCGTAGGTGGCGAAGTTGCCGAGCGAGTACGCGATGAGGCGGCCCTTGTAGAACTCCATGCCGCGCACGACGTGCGGGCCGTGGCCGATGACGACGTGGGCGCCCGCGTCCACCACCGCGTGGGTGAAGTGGCGCAGGTCACCTCGGTCCTCGCCGTGGAACAGCTCGCGGCCCTTGGGGACGTGGAGGGCCTTGCCGCCCTCGGCGCCACCGTGGAAGGAGACGATGACGATGTCGTGCTCGGCCGCCGCGGCGCGCACCAGGGCGGTGGCGGTGGCGGTGTTGTTGAGGTGGTTGCAGGAGGCCGACGTGTGGAAGGCCACCATGCCGATGCGCAGGCCATTGCGGTCCACCGTGGCCACGGAGCCCGGCGGGCCGCTCCACGCGATGCCGAGCGCGTCGAGCGTGGCCTCCGTCTCGCGACGGCACAGCTCGCCGAAGTCGCCCGAGTGGTTGTTCGCGGTGGAAGCGAGGTCCACGCCCGCGTCCTTGAAGAACTGGCCGTAGGCGGTGGGGGAGCGGAACGCGTAGCAGTTGCGCGACGAGCGGCACTTGGTCGTCTTGCCGTTGTCGCAGAGCGGGCCTTCGACGTTGGCGAAGGTGAGGTCGGCGTCCTCCATCAACGCGCGGACACCTGCAATCACGCTACCGCCGCCCTCGGGTGGCAGGTTGCCTTCGGGCACGGTGGTGCCGAGCATCATGTCGCCCACGGCGCGGATGCGCACCTTCGCGTCGGAGGGTGGGGGCGGGCGGTTCTGGGCTTGGGGTGTCTGGGCGAGCTTGGATTGGAGCGCGGCCTGGCCCTGGGCCTGGGCGAGCGCGGTCTCGAGGTCCGGGTGCTCGGGGGCGAGCTTCTGGACCTCGGTCCATTGGGTGAGGGCGTCCGTCCAGCGGCCCTCGACGGAGTAGGCCCAGCCGAGCTCCCAGCGACAGTCCACTCGGGAGGGGAGGGCGGTGACGCAGGTGGAGAGCTCGGTGATGGCGGTGGCGGTGTCCTTGGCCTTGAGGGCCTCGAGGCCGCGCTGGAAGTGGGACTCGGCGCCGAGGGTGAAGGCGGCGGCGCGAAGGGCGCCCGCTCCGGCGAGGGAGGCCGCGCTCGCGGGGTCCTCGAGGTCCGCGGGGGCCGGAGGGGACTCGGCAGGGGTCTGCGGGTTCGAGTCGGGCGCGGCCGTGCGGGCGTCCTGGCCCGTGGCGCCTCCGTTCGCGGGGGACTCGCTCGTGGCCTCGCCGCCCGTGGTCGAGGTGGTGGACGCCACATCCGCGAGCGCGCCTGCCGTGTTCGAGGTGGTGGGCGCCGCATCCGCGAGCGTGCCTCCCGCCAGCGCGGCTCCTTCACCCGCGCGCATCGCGGCGGTGAGGGAGGAGTCCTCGCCCTTCAGCGCGGAACGCACGGATTGTGAGCCGGCCGAGGACAGCAGCTCGGCGCTCTCCGCGAGCGGCGCTGTGGAGAACTTGTGGGCGGGAGAAGCACCCGGCGAGGTGGCGAGCGCCAGCAGAACAAAGGCGGACGGAAGCATGTGCCGCGCATCTTACGAGGCTCCGGGGGATCCGGGGACAGCCCTCACGTGCTCGACCCATGTCCGGGCAGGGAACGAAGCGCCCCCGTCTGGAACGAGGTCGCTCTGCCCCCGCACCCCACCTGGGGGCCAGGGACTGACGGGGCAGCAACAGCGGTCACTCTCGCTCCTGCCCGCCCTCCGCGACCGGACAGGGGCCTGCGTCTGGAGCCGCCCGGGTGCCTCTGTCCTCGCGCGGCGGCTCTCCCAGGAGGACAGGCGCCCCCAGGAGCGCTCCATCCCCCGGATGGCTCGACCTGGCGCACGAGCGGCGCCAGACTGGCGCGTCCATGCTCCCTCGCGGCCTGTTCCTGTCCCTGGCCTTGTCGCTGTCCGCCCCGGCGCTCGCCGAAGTCAGCGAGGGCGTCACCGTGAGCGTGCACTGCATGGACCCCTGCGCCGTGGTCCTCGACGGCAAACCGGGCCGCGCCGTGAACGAGTCCCTCTGGGAGTTCCCCGGCACCGCCCCCGGCTCACACCGCGTCGAAGCCGTGGACCCGAAGGGCCAGCCCCTGGTGAGCGGCCTCGCCGAGATTCCAGACTCAGCGCAGGCCAACGTCTACCTCATCAGCAACGAGCGCATCGTCGCGCGCAAGGGAGGCCCCCCGGAGCCCGGCACCCCCGAGTGGGAGCGGGAAGTCGCCCGCATCACCCCGAGCACTCCGCCCTCCACCCATCCACCTCCACCCCAGACGCCCCCCGAGAAGAGCACCGTCGTGGTGCGCTGCCAGGACGCCTGCGCGGTGGTGCTCGATGGACGGCGCGGGCTTCGTCGCGACGAGCTGACGTGGGAGTTCCGGAACGTGGAGCCCGGGAAGCATCGCATCGAGGGCACCGGCGAGCTCCTCTTGCGCAGGCTCTTCCTCGTCTACGTCGACGTGCCCTCGGGCATGGAGCTCACCTACCAGGGTGAGTCCAAGAACCTGCTCCGGCTCACGAAGCAGCAACTCCTCACCTCGGTGGAGGCCGCCCGAGCGAAGGCCGGCCTCACGGAGTCCTCACGCCTCCACGTCCGCTGCCCCAAGTCCTGCACCGTGCGCCTGGATGGCGCACGCAAGGGCGAGGACGGAGGCTCCGGCGTCGTCATCCAGGACGTGCCCTTCGGACAGCACACGCTGGAGGCGTCCTTCTCGCTCAGCGACCGGAACCGGCGCTTGTCCCTGAACGTGCCGCCTCGGAGCGAGGTCTTCATCACCGCGTCCGCGGACCAGGGCATCGTCGTGACGAACACCCGGCCCATCGGCTTCGAATAGCCGCGTCAGTCGCCCTGCTGCTCCGCGAGGGGCGCGTCCATGAGCGCGGCCACCTCGGCGGAGTACCCTCCGGGCCCCGAGCCATGGACCACGAGGGGTGGACGCACCGAGAGCCCTCGGTCCTTGTCGCGCACCGCCTGCACCAGGAACCGCGTGGCCGGCGCATCCACCCGAGAGTGCACGAAGCGCAGCACACGCGGATGCAGCTTCGCCTGTCCCAAGAGGCCCAGGACCTCGGCCACTCGCGCCGCCGGGTACACCAGGCTCACCGTGCCACCGGGCGCCAAGGCATACCGCGCCGCCAGGATGACGGCCTGCGCATCACAAGCCACCTCCGACTTGGAGATGGCGCGCTCGTCATCCGGACTGCGCACCCCCGCGTCGGCGAGACGGAAGGGTGGATTCGAGACGACCTGCGCATACGCGCCCCCGTCGACGAGCTCGCGGATGCGGCACAAATCCCCCAGCACCGGCCGCACCTGGGACTCACAGGCGTTGAGCGCCACGGCGCGCACGAGCCGCGCATGCACGGCGGGCTGAAGCTCCACCGCGTCCACCGGCCCCAAGCCGAACTGCTTCACGAGCAGGAACGACACCACGCCGCTGCCCGCGCCCAGCTCCAGCACGGTGCCACCATGGCCCACGGACTCCGAGGCCGCGAAGTGCGCGAGCAGCACGGCATCCAGCGTGAATCGATAGCCATTGCGGCGCTGAAGCACCCGGACACCCGAGGTGCCAATCGAGTCGAGTGTCTCGTCCGGACCGGGCTGAAGGAGGGAGTCGGGCACGTGAGAATCCAGGGCTCGCTTTTCCTCCTGGAGACGGAACGCGAGCAACCCCTTTTCGCCCGCACGTCCCCTTCTCGTCACGTGCTCGGGAGCGCGGTCGTCACGGTGTGTACACCACCGTGAGGACGGCATTCGTCGAGTCCTTCACGAAGAGGTACTGGGTCGCCGTCTGCTCCTGGCCGAAGCGCAGCCGGAGCTGTGTCCTCCCCGCCCGGTGGAGGGCCGCCAGCCCCGAGGCACTGAAGTCCCCGGAGCTCCTCGCCCCCGTGGTGAAGCGGTCGATGCTGGCCACCGCGCTCGCGCTCGCCGTCGCCGCCCAGTCGGAGACCTCCGTGGCCGCGCCGTTGAACGGCCCCGCGTTCACATCGACGACCACCGTGTTGCCCACGGGCGTCGACCAGGGGTCCCCGGAGCCCGACGAGTAGCTCACCGTCACGAAGGCCCGAGTGACGGTGGCCCCATCCGGCAGGCCCGACGTGTCGAATGAGAGGAACGCGCGGTTGTACTTCCCATCCGTCCCGCGCCCGAGCGCCAGGTTCGACAGCGTCCCCAGCGCCACGCCGCTCCCATCCGCGTTCGCCTTCAGGTAGCCGTCCTCCGTGGCGATGCTCGTGAAGGTGGCCGTCACGGGCGGGGGCGTGCCGCTGTTGTCCACGGTGACGTGTGTGTCCTCATCCAGGCCCACGTTCCCCGCGCTGTCATACGCCCGAGCCCCCAGCGTGTGCGCCCCGTTCCCCACGCCCTCGCTGCTCCACGCGAACTCATACGGAGCCACCGTGTCCGTCGCCACCACGGCCCCATCCACCAGCAACTCCACGCGAGCCACCCCCACGTCATCCGAGGCACTCACCGCCACCATCACCGTGCCGCGCACCGTGGCCCCCTCTCCCGGAGACGTCACCTGCACCGTCGGCGGCGTGGTGTCTCCCCCGGAGCCACCGGTGAGCCCGAAGAACGCGGCCTGGTGGTACACGGCGCAGAGGTTCACGTCCGTCATGTACGCGCCCGTGGAGCCACAGGCCGTGGTGCTGCCCGGGAAGTTGAACTGCGCATCGAAGGCCACCGCGTGCCCCAGGCCCGTGAGCTCCCACGTCTCCACTCGAGCCGTCCCCGCGCTGTCTCGATAGACCTTGTGAGGGAAGCCCGAGACGGTCTCCACCGTGTCCGGCGTCTGGTCGACGCCATGCACGTCCGTCCACTGCTCCAGGGCCTCCGTGGCATTCAGGGGCCGCACCGTGAAGTCGCTGGTGCCGTGCCAGATGGACACGCGAGGACGAGGCCCCGAGTACCCCGGGTAGCCACCACGCACCAGGTTCCCCCAGGCCGAGGGCGTCTTGTCCGTGCCGGGGCTCATGCAGGAGAGCGCGGACGTCATGGACGTGGCGCACTGGAAGGGCCCACCCGCGTTGAGGGCCCCGGCCGAGAACACGTCCGGGTAGACGGCCAGCAGCGCGGACGTCATGTACCCGCCCGCCGAGAAGCCCGCGACGTACACCCGCGACGCGTCGACGGAGTAGGTGGCCTTCATCGCATCCACCATCTGCTTGATGGAGAGCGCCTCGCCCGAGTCGCGCGAGGTGTCACCGGGCTCGAACCAGTTGAAGCACTGGGTGCCGCTGTTGCTGCCCTGCTGCTGCGGATACACGAGGTAGAACTTGTAGACGTTGGCCGCGGCCGTCCAGCCACTCAGCTCCATGCCCGTCGCGTTCTGCGTGCAGCCGTGGAGCACCACCACCACCGGCGCGTGGGCCGGCATCCCCGACGGCACGTGCCGGTACATCAGCAGGTTGCCCGGGTTGCTCCCGAAGCCCGTCACCTGCGTCAGCCCCTGCCGTGCTTCCTCGAGGAGCACGGGCGCCGCGCCCGGTGCCACGTCCACCTCGCCACAGCCCACGGTGAGCAGGCCCAGCCACAGGAATGCCAGTCGAGAACGCCACGAGGACATGGTGCCTCCCGGGCCGTCAGGGGGAAGGGAGGACGGCCGCGGGCCGCAACGTGACTCTCCCGCCTCCACCCGGTTCAAGGCGCGCCGCGTCGCCTCGACGGTGAAACCTGAACCAGGATTCACCTCAGCGCGTCGCGTCGAATTCCATGGAACCTGAATCGTTCTTCAAGTTCCGCATTCGCGCGTCAGCGCGCGGGGCGCTGCTCGGCGGCGAGGCGCTCGGCCAGGTCGATGACGTGGGCCTCGATGCACACGTCGTCCAGGAGGTTGGCCTCCACCACGCCCGTGGGGCTCGTGACATTCACCTCGGTGAGGTAGTCGCCCAGCACGTCGATGCCCACGAACAGCAGCCCGCGCTTGCGGAGCTCGGGCTTGAGGCGCTCGCAAATCTCGCGGTCCCGAGCGGTGAGCACCGCCTTGTGCGGGGTGCCGCCCGCGGCCATGTTGCCCCGGTGGTCATCGCCCGAGGGCACTCGCAGCACACCGCCCACCGGCTCGCCGTCCACCATGAGGATGCGCTTGTCGCCCTGGCGGCTCTCGGGGATGTACACCTGCGCGACGACGGCCTCGCGGCCTCCCTGCGTGAGCAACTCCACCGCGGAGCGCGCGTTCCGGTCTCCCGGAGACAGGAAGAGGATGCCCTTCCCACCGAACCCATCCACCGGCTTGAGGATGGTGCCCTGCTCGTTGCGAGCGATGAAGTCCAGCAGCACGGGCAGCTCGCGGCTGATGCGCGTGTCCGGCATCAAGTCCGCGTAGCGCAGCGAGAAGAGCTTCTCGTTCGCGTCGCGGATGCCCGCGGGGTGGTTCAGGTAGACGGGCGGGCGCTCCGGACACAGCTCCACCATCTGCGTGGCGTGGAGGAACTCCACGTCCACCGGCGGGTCCTTGCGCAGGAAGAGCACGTCGACGTCCGACAGCTCGCGCGGCACCTCGTCCAGCACGTCGAAGTGACGCCCCACCTCCCGGCGCACGGTGACCTGGCGCATGCGCGCCTCCGCCGCCCGGCCGTTGAAGCGCAGCCACCCCTGCTCGAAGTAGAGCACCCGGTGGCCCCGCTTCTGCGCCTCCAGCATCACCGCGAAGGTGGAATCGTGGTCCACCCGCACCGTCTCGAGCGGGTCCATCAGGAAGGCAATGGTGAGCGCGGCCATGGTCTCGGGAGGGTGGGGGTGAGAGGTGCCGGAAGATAACAGGGCCCCTCTGCACCGCCGCACATTCGAGAGAGGCGCCTACAGGTCCTGCCAGCTCTCGAAGTTCAACCGCGTTGTCTCCCCCGCGACAATCACCACGACGAGTGAGCGCTTCTCGCCCTGGGGGTCGAGGATTCTCAGCGTGTGCTTGCCCGCCGGCAGCTCCACGCCGAGCAGCGGCATCGTCCCCAGCTTCTGCTTGCCCAGGTAGATGGGCGCCGACTGGCCCTTCACGTTGAGCGAGAGCTTCCCCGTCGCGCGGCCGGGACGCGAGGTGCCGGTCCGCTCCGTCTTCGGCCCGTCGTCCACCGGCTCCTTGCGCGGAGCCGTCTCCTTGACGACTTCCGGGGGCTTCTTCCCCGCCACCACCGTGCCGCCGTCCTCCGGGAAGACGGCCAGCCGGGAGTCGTAGAGCTGCACCTCCGGGATGGGCTCCACCGTGGAGTCCAGCGCGCTGCTCAAGCGCAGGGCGCCATAGCCTCCGCCCGCGAGGATGGCGAGCAGCACCACGCCCCACAGCACATTGGAGCGCGTGCGCTGCGCGGACGTGAGCGCCTCCGCGTCCTCCGGCGTCGGAGCCTGGGACTTCTTCACCGTCGCCACCCGGCGCGAGGGCTTCTTGCCCGGCACCGGCTCGTTCCCGTTCTTGGGCGTGGCGGTGTCCTCGCGCACGGGCAGGTACGGCCCGTCATCTGACCGAAGGGCGCGCTTGGCGGTGTCCACCATGTGGCTGCTGGCCGTGCCCTCCGCGCTCTCCAGCAGCGCGCGCGTGGCCGCCATCCGCTCCGCGAAGAGCTCCCGCATCATCGAGGCGCGGTGGTCCGCGTCCTGAATCAACGAGCTCGCCGCCGCCTCGATGGCGCGCGCCATGTCCCGGCCGTTGGAGAAGCGCTTCTCGCGGCTGCGCTCCAGCGCCTGCATCACCACCCGGCCCACCTGCTCCGGTACGTGGGGCGCGACGTGCGAGGGCCAGGGGATGGGCGCCTCGAGAATCTTCATCATCTCGTCGCGCTCGGTGCTCCCCGCGAACAGCCGCGCGCCGGTGAGCATCTCGTGCATCATCACGCCGACGGAGAACAGGTCGCTGCGGCCATCCAGCTTCTCGCCGCGCACCTGCTCCGGGGACATGTAGCCGGTGGTGCCCTTCACCGTGCCCGCGTGCGTGCGCTCCAGGCTGCCCTTCGCCTTGGCGATGCCGAAGTCGAGCAGCTTCACCACGCCGTCGTACGTCACCATGACGTTCTTCTGCGCGACGTCGCGGTGGATGACGGGGCTGGGCTCGCCCGAGGGCGCGGTGAAGGTGTGCGCGTAGTGCAGCGCCATGCAGACGTCGCGCACCACCGACAGCGTGAAGCCCAGCGGCACCTGCTGCTTGCGGCGCAGGCACGCACCCGTAATCTGGTTCAGGTTCTGCCCGGCGATGAACTCCATGGCCAGGTAGAGCCCGTCATCCTCCTGCCCCAGGTCGAACACCTGCGCGATGTTGGGGTGGTTGAAGGCCGCGGTGATGCGGGCCTCGTCCAAGAACATCCGCTCGAACTGCTCGTTGTCGCGGACATCCGGGAGGATGCGCTTGACGACCACGTACTTGCGGAAGCCACCCGGACCCGAAGTGAAGCCGAGGAACAGCTCGGCCATGCCACCGACGGACAGCTGGGTGACGACCTCGTACTTCCCGATGCGCTCGCCTCGATAGAAATCGATGGGTGCACCTTCCTCGCCAGCGCCCCGCCACCGGAGCAGCACCGCGGCGGAGGATAACAGGCTTGTAGGGCGTGGACGTGGGGTGTGAATGCGCCGTCACGCCAGGTCGCCCCCTCATCCACGGGCGGGCTGTGGATGGCCTGTGGATAGCTGGGGGGTGGCTGTGGAGAAACGGTGGCGTGGATCATCGCCTGTGGGAAGCCGGGGGAAACCGCCAGTTTACCCACATGTAGCATCGGGCGAATTCGTGAGTCATCTCGCGAGCTTGCTGACTTGTCCCCAAGTCCACGCCCTCTACTGCTTCCACCATTTGATCAATACCTCCATTAAGCTTTTGAAGAAGCAGCAGGCCGCTGGGGACAGAGCCTGTGGATGGGTGCAACACGGTTGTAGAGTCCTGGGCCGTGCGAGCACTCACCCTCCTCTTCTGGTTGTTCGCCACGCAGGCCTGGGGCGTGGAGTCCCCGCTGACGCGAGCCGAGCAGCTCTTCGATGCGCTGGCGTTCGATGAAGCGGCCACGGCCTTCCAGGCGGCGCTGAAGGCCCCTGGGACGCGCGAGGAGCGCACGCGGGCATGGCGGGGGCTGGCGATATGCCACGCGGTCCTGGGACAGCGTCAGGAGGCCCAGGAGGCCTTCGAGGCTTTGCTGGTCCTGGACCCTGGCACGGAGGTGAAGGACTCCCTGGGGCCCAAGGTGCAGCTGCCCTTCCAGGCGGCGAAGGCGGCCTTGATGGGGCGGCGGGCCACACTCACGGTGACGCGGATGCCGGATGGGCGGGTGGTGGCGGTGTTGGAGCAGCCTCGGAGCGTGGCCACGGAGGTGATGGTGGCGGTGCGTGTGCCGGGCGCGGCGGGCTTCTCCGCGGTGGTGCGGCCTCCGCCCGGGCCGGTGTCGATGAAGGCCCCGCCGGAGCGCGCCGTGGAGGCCTACGCGGTGGCGCGCGATGCCGGGGGAGTCATCCTGTTCGAGCAGGGCACCGCGCGGGCCCCGCTGCGGCTGGAGGCCGTGGGAGAGGTGCCCGCGGCGGTGGCCTCGGCGCGGGAGGGGGCGCTGTCGCCGGGGGCGCCCCTGGCCTCGGCGGCCTCGGTGGAGGAGGCACCTCGCGGAGGTCTCTGGCCCTACGTCGTGGGCGGAGTGGGACTGGCCGCGGCGGGGGTGGTGCTGGGCGTGGTGCTGACGCGGCCGGAGTCGCTGGTGCTGCCCGTGGCGGACCGCTCGGAGCGCTTGCCATGAGACGAGCGTTCTCGAGGGGGTGGTGGTTCGTGGCCCTGGCGTCGCTCGTGCTGGCCGCGTGCGAGGACGTGCCCGCGCTGGTGCCGCCCGACCTGTGCGCCAGCGTGGTGTGTCCGGAGGGGCAGGGGTGCCTGGAGGGGCGGTGCCTGGCCACCGCGTGCCAGGGCGTGGCCTGCGGCGCCGGACGGTACTGCGAGCAGGACGCGTGCAAGGAAGCCTCGTGTCTGGGGACGGCGTGCGCGGGCGGAGAGGTGTGCCGCGAGGGGGCGTGTGGCCGCGTGAGCTGTGGCGCGACCGTGGCGTGCCTCCCGACGGAGCGGTGCCTGGACTCGGTCTGCGTGAAGGACACGTGCAGAGGCGTGGCCTGTCCTCAAGGCACGGTGTGCCGGCCGGGTGGGCAGTGCCGGGGCATCGCGTGCGCGGGTGACTCCGCTTGTGCCTCGGATGAGCGCTGCGGCGCGGACGGCCGCTGTGTGTCGACCTCCGGGTGCGCGGCGGTGAGCTGCCCCGCGCAGCAGGTGTGTCGCGAGGGCGCGTGCCAGGTGCTCTCCTGCGCCAGCGCGGCGCAGTGTGGACCCGGTGAGGTGTGTCGCTCGGGCACGTGCCTGTCCGGCACGGAGGCCTGCGCGAAGAAGGGCCCGTGCGCCGCGGGGCAGGTGTGCCGGGACGGTGCATGCCGCGCGGTGGAGTGCGGCGCGGGCCGGTCATGCCAGGGACTGGAGAGCTGTCGCGCGGGCGTGTGCGAGGGGCCGGTGCGAGCAGAGGCGCAGGGGCTGACTCCCGGGGCGGGGGTGCTCCCAGTGGGGCCCGGCTCCGTGAGTCCAGGCGTGGGCGGAGGCCCGGCCCGAGGCCCCACGCATACGCTTCATCCCGGAGTGGTTCCGTGAGAGCGGCGCGCCTGCTCACCGGAGGACGTCGCGCAGCTTCTCCAGGAGCCCGGGCAAGGTCGTGAGCAGCTCGTGGTCCGTGTGCTCGAGATCCTCGTGCAGGACCTCGAGCTCCTCGCTCGGGTCCGTCGTGGTGGCCAGCTGGTGGAGGAGCCCGTGCAGCTGCTGGTGGCGTGTCACCAGTCGCGTGAGGGCGCCCTCCAATTCATGGGAGAGCGTGTCATCCCATGGGAAGTCCAAGCTGATGAGCTCTCGGAGTTGTTCCACCAGGTAGGTGAGGTCCCAGGACTCCTCGTAGCCGGCTCTCCGAGGCATCGCTCCCCCAGACCACCGGGCCTCAGCCCAACACGCGTATCCGGGTGAGCCCCGCCAGCGTCAGCCGCGAGCGGGACGTGTCCACTTCCACCGTGGCGTGGCAGCCCTCCAGCTCCAGGCAGGCCCTCCGCGGCATCGAGGGCGGGCCCTCCTCCTGGTGCGCCAACGACGCCATGCGGAACAGCTCCGAGTACAGGGCTTGTCGCGTCTGGGGAGGCAGGCCCTCCACGCTGCCTCTCAGGCCGCGTGGAATGAGCACGGTGAAGGCATGCGGGCAGGCCGTGGGTTCCGCGTCGGCGACGAGGGTCATGACGGGCGCCAACTGCGAGAATCGTACCTTTTGACGACTCAACCATTCCGCGTGGTTGCGGCGGGGGGAGGGGTGACTGTCTGAAAAAGTCACAGGCCCTTCCCTGGAGAATCCTGAAGTGTTGACCGGGTGGCGCGCTCCGCGAGTGCTCGCCTGCCCTGCTCCGACAGGCGCTCACTTCAGCTGGCAGCAGATGGCGTACGCCGTGGTGGGAGCGGCGGCGTTCTGGGCGCCCTGGCAGCGATATCCCGCCGCGCTCGGAGGTTGCTGGGTGGGGCTGCTGGTCGTCGTGACCCCCACCGGCATGAACGTGACGCCCGCGCTGGCGGTGGCGTCATGGATTCCGTCACAACCCCCGCCCATCAAGAGCTCGCCTGGAAGGCACCAGGCCGTGATGCCCGCCGGGTCGCTGCTGGCGGCGCTCTTCGGGTAGGTGCAGGACAACCTGGGCACCGCGTGCTGGTGGTCCGCGCGGGCCACCGTCACGGAGGTGCCGTTGGTGCCACCGGTCGGAGGGAGTCGAGCGCTCAACGTCGGCTGCGTCCCCACGGTGGTGATGACGAGCCCGTCTCCGAACTTGCCCGGGATGTCATCGAGCTTGTCCTTGTCCCCCGCGCTCATGAAGCCCTGGGCCGTGGGGGTGGCGGCGTTGTGGGAGTGGATCGCCGGAGCGAAGGCGGAGGGCAGGGAGCCCGCGAGCCGCTGGCTGTCATTGGCGCGCAGGGCGAAGGGCACCGACGTCAGCGGCAGCCGGGGGATGAGCTCGGACTGGCCCGCGAGCGTGACGCCCAGGTGCAGCTCGTTGCGCTTCATGACGTCATCGCGCAGGGGCATCGACGCCCCCAGCACCACCGCGTAGTAGCCGTTCGTCACCGGCACGCCCACGTGGCTCTCCTGCCAGAGGGGCGCGCCTCCGGTGGACGTGGCGTAGAGGGCGAAGGTGATGTCCTGCGGTGAGCCTTCGGGCGAGCCATCCGCGCGCACCAGCCGCCCCTGGAAGGCCATGGTCCGAGGCGCCTCCTGCGCGAACGCGGGCGCTGTCCCCACCACGAGCAACACGAGCACGGACACGAAGACGGGTCGAACGGGCATGAGGACTCCACGACGGGAGAGGGACTCGCGAGGGAGTCTATGCCGCGAGCGTTCAGCAGCTGAAACCCGAGGGGCCTCGGAATGGCGCGGAGCAACGTTGGAGGACCGCACGCGGGGGCCTCCCCCTCGCATCCCCCTGGGGCCGGGGCTATAGCCGGACGTTGGCTCGGGGAGGACCCATGGCGCGCGCGACGAGAGCGGTCGGGACGGGGTGGGTGCTCCTCCTGCTGGCGGCGATGTCGGGCACCGGCGTCACGGCCTGTCGCGAGGAAGGTGGCCTGACGGGGGCACAGGGCCGGCTGCGGTTGTCTCACGAGCGGCTCGACTTCCCCGCCGCCTACCCCGGCGGAGTCCGCGAGGCCGAGGTCCGGGTGATGAACGCGGGCCGCGCTCCGCTGGAGGTCACCTGGACGCAGGTGGACGAGCCCTTCTCGCTGGTGGACGTGCCCCCCGTGCACGTGGCGTCGGATGAAGTCACCGTGCGGCTGCGCTTCAGTCCCCGCGCCACGGGCACCTTCCAGACGCGGCTCTCCGGCACCGCATCCGATGGGGGACGCGTGGAGCTGGTGCTGTGGGGCGAGGCACGTCCGGTGCCGGACTGCGTGGCCTCGACATGCGCCACCGCGGCGTTCGACCCCGTCACCGAGCGCTGCGTGGAGACGCTGCTCCCGGACGGCACCGGGTGTGATCCAGGCAATGCGTGCCTCACCACGGCCACCTGTCAGCAGGGGCGGTGCAAGGGGCTGGAGCGTCCCTGTGACGATGGCAACGCCTGCACCACGGACGTGTGCCACGTGCTGGATGGTTGCGCCGCGGTGCCCGCGCCGCCGTGTCCCGGGGCGGGAGTGTGTCAGGTGGGCACGTGTGACCCGAAGCTCGGATGTGCCCTGGCCGATGCACCGGATGGGACCTTCTGCGGGACGGAGCACGGCTGTGACGCCGCTGACGTCTGCGTGGAGGGCACGTGCGCGCGGCGAGACCTGCCGGACGGCTTCCTGTGTGAGGCGGCCAGCCCCTGTCAGGCGGAGGGACGCTGCAAAGGCTCCGTGTGTGTGCGCCCCCCGGCCGTGGCGCTGTCGACGAACTGGAGCCTGGACGCCCACGCGATGCACCGGAACCTGCATGACCTGCTGGTGGGGCCCGAGGGTGACGTGACGCTGTCGGGCTTCTACGAGTCCGCGCTGCTCGATGCGTCGGCGCCTTCGCCGCTGCTCAGCAGCGAGGCCGCCCGGCGCTGCATGCTGTGGAACGACCGGCTGCTGTGCATGGACCTGCCGGACGACGGCAAGGTGTCGCTGGTGGAGCGCTACACGGGCGTGCCTCGGTGGACCTTCACCCTGGCGGCGGCGCGGCCCGACATCGGACAGCGCACCTCCAGCCTCTTCCTGGCGCGCCTCGCGGTGATGGCGCCGGACCGGCTGGCCGCGCTCTTCGAGGCGTACCCCGTGGAGCAGGGCCGAGACACGCGCTGTCGCCTGTACTTCCTGGTGGTGCTGGATGCCCACGGGCAGCTCGTGTCCGCGCAGGAGCTCTCCGACCCGCTGCTGTCCGAGTGCGACCACCCGCACCCCTTCGGCGTCGTCTCCGACGCGGCGGGGGACCTGTATGTCTCCTTCGCTCCGACGCTGAACCTGGAGGCGCCGCTCCGTCCCGGTGCGCCGTCGCTGTTCATGGCGTTCTCCTCGGACGGAGTGCCTCGCTGGCGCACGACGCAGGCCATGGAGTCAGGGGAGCTCGCGGTGGCGAACGGGCTGCTCTTCCCCGAGCGGGGGACGCAGGCCCTGAGCACGCGGGATGGCTCGGTGAAGGCGGTGCTGGAGAAGCCCTTTGGCCGCGTCGTCGCCACGCGAGAGCGGGTGGTGCCCAGCGCGTCGGGCACCACGGTGAACGCCGGCGGGCCCCTGCTCCCCACCATCGCGGAGCTCCAGGGCTTCACGCTGCCAGGGCTTCAGCCGGCATGGACGTACCACCTGCGCGCCCATCAGACCTTCACCTCGAAGGAGCTGCGCCTGGCCACCTGGCCGGAGGCACCGGGGCTCCCACCCCGGACCGTGGTGCTCGCGACGGCGAAGGACACCCGCGATGAGCAGGCGCTGCTGGTGGGCATCCACGCGACGAGCGGCCGCGAGGCCTTCCAGTGCCGGCTCGACTACGGGGCGCACTCGGTTCCGCAGCTGCTGGAGCTGGCACCCGGAGCGCTGCTGCTGATGGACGGCGCGGAGACGTGCGGAGAATGCGACCCGCCCTTCGCCTACAGCACGCAGGCGCGCTTCCACCGCTTCCCCATGCCGGGCCTGCTCCCCGCGCAGGAGCCCTGGCCGGGGACCTTCGGGGGCCCGGGGCATGACCACCACGAGGGCGCGGACCGCTGACGCGCCTCACCCGACGCCCGCCTCGGACGGGAGCCAGGCCTCGTAGTGGATGCGGCCCAGCGCCGTCTCGGGGACGGAGCCACCGCCCAAGGTGCCGATGATGTCCACGCGCTCGGAGTCGTCCGAGGCGGGGTGGATGCGGAACTCCACGCCGCGCCCGAAGGGAGGCAGCCGCAGTCCGTGCCAGCGCAGCGTCCCGCCTCGCAAGCGGATGCCGCCGTCCTCGAGCACCCGCACGTCCAACTCCAGGTCCAACCCCTGCTCGACGAACACCTCGTGCAGCCGGCCCCCGCGCACGATGAAGTCCGAGTCGAACCGGCGCAGCACGCCGTCGCAGTACAGCTCCCGGACGAAGTGCATGGAGCCATCCGCGCGGCGGAAGGTGCGGAAGCGCCCCGGGAAGGTACAGGGGCCTTGCTCGAAGAGGCCCTGACCGAACAGCCGCGTGGCCACCCAGGCCATCATCCGCGCCGGCAGCGACGAGAACGCCACCGAGGCCCGCGTGCTCCAGGCCCCCGGGTTGGCGTAGAAGCGGCGGACGCGAGGGTCCACACGCGCCACCTCCGGACCCAGCGCGGACGCGAGCAAGGGCCACACGTCCGAAGGCAGGGCGCGCTGTCCTCGATGCACGGCCTTCACGCCTCGGCGATAGACGCTGGCCGCGGTCCACGCGGTGAAGAAGCTCCCCAGCAGCAGCCACGCCGCGCGCCGCTCCCCCACCAGGCCCGCGTCGTCGCGCTCTCGCGGCATGCACAGCGCACGCACGGTGGCGAACGCATAGTGACGCAGCAGGCTCCAGCACGCGCTCAGCATGCGAGACAAGGACAGCGCCAGGCCGTGGGCCATGGCGGTCTCACCCGGGACAGCCCCCGCGAGGGCGGGCTGGTCGAACAAGCGCGCGCCCAGCGTCATCTCCACGTGCTGCACCAGCAAGCGCCACAAGGGCTCGTGCGCATGGGCCTGGGCCTCCTCGAGGAACGCGGCCTCATGGCCCTCCTCGCGAGCCCTGGCGACGTCCTGGATGTGGGCCTCGATCCAGCGCTCGTCCCGGACCTCCCAGGGGAGGTGCTCCTCGCAGGCCCTCGCATAGGACGCCCACTCCCGCGTGCGAGGCTGGCCCCGCTCATCCACGGGCATGACGGCGGCGCCCAAGCGGGCGAAGGGCTCCGACACTCCCCAGAAACGGCCCAGCGTGACGGCGCTCGCGGCCAGCAGGTGCACCCGGGCCATGCGGCATGGATTCGCGCGGTAGAAGTCCGCGAGCAACGCCAAGGCTCGACGGCAGGCGCGGTGACGCGGCTCGAAGCTCATGGCGCGACCTCCACAAGTTCTCCACAGGGGCGTGGCTGTCCCTCGGCGGCGTCTCCGCGTCCCAGCCAGCTTCGCGCCGCGCCTGGAGCGGGCGGCCTGCCCAGACACCTGGCCACGAGGAACGCGCCGAAACTCCACCGCGAGCGCCGCTGCCTCGTCGCGAGCAGGTCCCCCGCGCACCACCGCCGCAGTGTCTCGAAGCCCCACTCGGTGCCCAGGCGCATGAGGGGGCGGAACAGCGCCGCGTCGAGCACCTCCCCCAGCACCCCGTGGCGCGTCTCGTAGTCGAAGACCGTCTTGAAGAACGTGCCCTCGGGCCGGCGCTCGTAGAGCCACAGGCCGCGGCCTCGCAGGATGAGGCTGCGCCAGTCGTCGGCGCCGAACTCGAAGATGGAGCGCTGGTGGAGGCTGCTGGCCAGGTAGCGGCCCCACCCGACGACCTCGAGCCCGAAGCCCAGGTGTGTCCGGTAGTCCATCAGGTGGAAGCCTCGTGCGTCCTGCTCCGGCAGCGCGCGGATGGACGTGAAGCGGATGTCCCAGGCCGTGTGCAGCTCCGGGTCCTGGGTGCGCTCCCAGACCGTCTCCACCGGCGCGGGGAGGAGCACCTCCACGACAATCCGTTGGAGTCGCTGTTGCCGCTTTGGAGTCGGCCGAGGGGCCCGCCGGAAGGCCCGCCACCGCGCCAGGTCGTGCG
Source organism: Myxococcus stipitatus DSM 14675 (assembly GCF_000331735.1). Taxonomy (GTDB): domain Bacteria; phylum Myxococcota; class Myxococcia; order Myxococcales; family Myxococcaceae; genus Myxococcus; species Myxococcus stipitatus. Next base: position 29,687 of record NC_020126.1, read on the forward strand.
CGAAGGTGAGGAGCGCCGTCACCCCCATGACGGTCATCACCGCGCGCAGGGCGCCGGGAACGTCGGGGGGCTCCAGGCGCACGCCCGTGGGCAGCAGCCGGTCCATCCACACGGCCTGGAACGTGGCCATGAGGTAGAGCCCCACCAGCACGCTGAGCACCACGTGCATGAAGTACTCGCCCCGAGGCACCCCGCCCTGCGAGGCCCGGCTGTCGCGCTCCTCCCAGACATCCGCGAGGGCCACCCCCACGTCCGCGGCGTAGAGGAGCCCGAGCAACCCCAGCGCCCATCCCTGGAAGCGCACGTGCGGCACCCAGAGGAACTGGAGCGCGTAGAGGAGGTGCCGCGCCGTGTGCCAGAGCACCTCGCGCTGACACTCGGCACGCTCCTGGAGCCGGCCGCGCCAGAGGTGGAAGTAGACGACGTCGAAGGCGCCCAGCAGGCCAATCACGAGCAGCAGATGGAAGGCGACGCTCATGCCCCGCCGGATTGCAACGGCGCGGCCATCCCTCCGGAGCGACGCAAACCTTCAATCCGACAGGGCTGCGAGCGGGCACGGCTCAGCGAGCGTCAACGCCGTGGACAGGACCGACAACGTCGAGGTCATCCCCAACTTCTCCACAGGGCGCGGCGTCCGGGGCGGGTTCACCGGATGGGTGTGGCCGGCAGCCTGGGTGCGTCATGAATCGCGCATCAACTGTCGCGTGCGGCTCGCGCGCGGGTAGCGGGAGTGGTGGTGCGCTGTCAATTGCTCGTGCCGGGAATCCACGAAGTATTTTCCGGACGGGTGGTGAATACGACCCGCCCTCAGCCGCTCTGGAACCCGGCCTGACACGGCACCTGCCGCGCCACCGACCCTGCGGGTGGACATGCAACGCGTACCCGATATTCTTCGGTCATCGTTGACGTTGAAAGACGTGGACGTGTTCCACGTTGCCCATGCGAGGCCCGCCCGGGATGCACCCCCTTGGTCCCGGCGCTTGTGTGGAAGGAGTGCGGTTGCCCGGATGACCTTGGAGGTCCGGCGTGCGGCGGCTCCGTTGCAGCGTGGGGGGCCTGCTCGGGCCCCGGGGGGAAGAGCTTCCCTGGGGCCCGAGTCACCTCGTCTGCTTCCGGCCCCACCCGAAGGTGAGGCCCGCCTGCCTGGTGTTCAGTCCTTCGTGTAGACGACGCGGCTGCCGCCGTTCGCCTTCACCTCGGTGCGCGGAGGACGGGTGGAGCACTGGATGGTGGAGCCGCCGCTGGCCTCGACGGAGAGCTTCTCGGACGGGTCCGCCTCCAGCTGCGAGCCGCCGCTGGCCTCCACCTCCAGCCGCCGCAGGCCCTTGATGTCCATGGCCTTGATGATGGTGCCGCCGCTGGCCTCCACGTCCATGTCCCGGGCGCGACCGGACAGGTTGAGGACGGAGCCGCCGCTGGCCTCCACGTCCAGCTTGTCCGCGTTGATGTCGCGGATGGTGAGGGCGGCGCCGCCGCTGGCCTCGGCGGAGAAGTCCTCGGAGGCGGAGGCTTCCGCTTCCACGTGGCTGCCGCCGCTGGCGCTCACGCCCTCCACGCGGGGGCTGGAGACGTAGAGGGTGATGCGGCCGGTCTGCGTGCCCTTGAAGAAATTCCCCCGGTCCATCTCCGTGGTGAGCTGCCCGTCCTTCACGACGAGCCTCAGCCGGGAGAGCTTGTCCGCGGGCCCTTCCAGGCGGACCGACTTGGGGCCGACCTTCACCTGGGCCTTGATGCCGTGGCCCACCGCGACGGAGTGGAAGTCGGAGACCTCGCGCGTCTCGGAGCCGCGCGAGTCATCCGCGAACGACGCACTCGCGAACATGAGCATGGGGACGAGCAGGGTCATGCGGGCGGTCTTCATGGCGGACTCCGTCAGGCAGTGGAGCCCGGCATGGGCTCCGACAACATGCCGGGCTTACGGATGGGCCGCTGGAACGATTGCCACGGGACCGGGAACTACTGCTGCGAGAGCAGCTCCAGGGGGACATTCACCGCGCGGGTCTCCCCGGGCTTGATGTCCACGGGCAGCTTGAGCGCCTTGCCGTCCTCGCCCACGATTTTCAGCACCTGCTTGCCGGATGGCACGCTCACCTTGAAGAGCGGCGTCACGCCCAACAACTGTCCTCCCAGGAAGACCCGGGCGTAGGGGTCCGTGGACAGGCTGAGGAAGCCTGGTGCGCCGCCCGTGGGGGCGGATTCCTGCGGCTCGTCCGCGGAGTCCGTCTTGGGAGGAGGAGACCGCGGCGTCCGAGCCGTCGCCTCCTTGGTGCGCGACCGGCCTGTCTGAGGCCGTCGAGGCGGAGCGCGCTTCTTGTCCTCGGGCTCATCCGCCGCGAGCGACTTCGAGTCCTCCGCGGCCTTGTTCTCCGGAGCGGGCTCGTCAGCGGGGGGCTCCTTCTGGACTTCCACACCCTGGGCCACCTCGGCCTGGGGCTGGGTGGGCGGTGAAGTCCGTGCGTCGGCCTTGGGTGGGATGGGCTGTGGAGTCGGGAGGGGCCTCACCTTGGAAGGCTCGCCCACGGGCTCCGCCGAGGGCGAGAGCCAGGAGGACACCTTGCCCCCGTCGAGTCCCAGTCCCACCACCGCCGCGCCCACGACGACGAGGACGAGCACGACGGCGACGAGCTTGAGCCAGCCCCGGGACGCGCCCACCGCGGGCACACCGCGCTGGGTGTGGACGTGGGAGTCCTCGTCCTCGTGCTCCTCCTCCTCGGAGGAAGCGCGGCGGGCGTCCTGGAAGGCGCGGGCGGGCCGGGTGGTGACACCCATCTCCGCTTCGGCCTGCGGGGGGAACGACGCGGCGAGCTGCGCCTGGGGACGGCGGCGCGCTGGAGGGGAAGCGTTGCTGCGCCGCGCGGGCACTCCCGCATGTCCGCCGGGCTCCGCGGAGAGCGCGGGCGCGCGGGCCACGGAGACCTCCGGCTTGCGCTCGGGCGGAGGCGGTGAGGGAGGCACGGCGCGCAGCGCGTCTCCCGAGCGTCCGGAGCGGGACCGGCCCGCGGCCTCCTCCGCGTCCGAGGTCCTGGAGACCTGGGCCGACGGAGGCGGGGGCGGCGTGCGCGTGGGCGCCGACGGGGAGGAGAGCGCGGGCCGCCCGGGCTGGGTGCGGGCCATGGCGGCCGCATCCGGCGAGAGGGGCGGCGTCTCCTTCGCCGGCGGAAGACGCAGGGGCTCCGACGGGCCTCGGGACGCGAGCCGCTTCTGGGGCGGCTCACGCAGCACGGGCTTGCGGGGCTCCGGGTCGGGCGGCGGAGGAGGCGGCGGGGTCGTCGCCGGCTGCGCGGTGGTGGTGGCCCGACGCGGAGGCGGCGGAGGCGTGGCCGGCGGAGTCGTGCCCGACTGCTTCACCGTGGGCACCGCCGTCATGGAGGGACGGCGCGTCTCCGGTGGGCCGGTGTTGGTGTTGACGGTGGGAGGCTCGGGCGCCTCGGGGGGAGTGGGCGCGGGCAGGCCGCCGTTGGCCAGCATCGCCGCCACGCTCGTCTCGCTGGTGGCGTCGCCGTTGGCGGGGCCCGCCATGAGGAGCTGGCGCGTCTGCTCACGCCGGTCGGCGAAGAGGCGGCTCATCACCTCGCTGCTCTGCTCGGGGTGCCAGATGAGCGGGCCCACCGCGCGCTCCAGGGCGCGGGCGAACTCCAGCGTGGAGGAGTACCGGTCCTCGCGGCGCTTCGACAGCGCGCGCAGGACGATGGCGTCCAGCTCCGGCGGTATCTGCTTGTTGGTGCGCGAGGGCGGCGTGACCTCGCACCGCAGCACCGCGTTCATCATCGCCTCGGCCTGCTTCGCGTAGAACAACCGCATGCCGGTGAGCAGCTCGTGCAGCACCACGCCCAGGCTGAACAAGTCACTGCGCGCGTCCAGCGGCTCGCCCATGATCTGCTCGGGCGACATGTAGCCGCTGGTGCCCTTCACCATGCCCACCGCGGTGCGGCTGGCGCGCGCCAGGTTCTTGGCGATGCCGAAGTCGAGCAGCTTGGTGACGCCCTCGTACGTCACCATGATGTTCTTCTCCGCCACGTCCCGGTGGATGACGGGCGAGGGGCGGCCCAGCGGGTCCGTGAAGGTGTGCGCGTAGTGCAGCGCGACGGCCGTGTCCCGCACCGACATCAGGCTGAAGCCCATGGGGATGGGGTGGTTGGCCTGGCGGCACGCCTTCGCCACCTCCACCAGCGTCGCCCCCGGCACGAACTCCATGGCCAGGAACAGCTCCCCCTCCGCGATGTCCAGGTCGAACACCTGGGCGATGTGCGGGTGGTTGAACGCGGCCGTGACCTTGGCCTCGTCCAGGAACATCCGGATGAACTCTTCCTCGCCTCGGATGTCCGGCAGAATCTGCTTGAGGACCACGAGCTTGCGGAAGCCCGCGAGCCCTCGCTGGGACGCGAGGAAGATCTCCGCCATCCCGCCCGTGGACAGGCGGCTGAGCACCTCATACTTGCCCAGCGACCGGCTCTTGGAGCCATCGGTCGCGAGCGGCAGCGTCGTCCCACTCATCGGAAGACAGTGAATCTACACCGGCACCCCGACGGACGCGAAAGACGCGCTCAAAGAAAAGTCCACGAATATCTATATCGCTTACTTTTCTGTGAATCCTTGACGTCGGCCCCGCGAAGTCTCGTCGCGTTGAGAGGCGGGGAGGGTGACGGCCAGTGCGTTGAGCAGGCGCAAGTCCGAGCGGGAGAGGCCGCGCAGGTTCTTGCGGAGGTCGCCCAGGGCGGGGGGCTCGGCGCGGGAGGCCAGGGGTGGACGCTTGCGACCCGGGGGTGTCTCGATGCTCGCGTCCAGGGCCAGCAACAGGTGAGGGGGCACGCGCAGGACGGTGCACAGCCCCCGCAGGGTGTGGATGCTCGGGAGCATGTGGCCGCGCTCCAGGCGTGCGTACACCTCTCGGGCCACGCCCAGCCGCTCCGCCACGGCGGCCTGGGTCATCCCCAGGCTCCGACGGGCCGTCCGCGCGGACATGCCCAGGTGGATTCCAAGCTCGGTCTTCACATGTGTCTCGTCCGTCGCGAGGCCACGAGTCTTTCGCGCCTCCATGCCCGGCGGCACCCTACTCCGCGCCATGGAAGTGACGCACCGTGCGTGAAGACGCCGGGATGTGCCGTGAAGTGCGCGCCAGGGGTACCCATGGGCGGCTGCGTCAGGACGAGGGGGCTGCTTCGTCCAATCGACGGTTTTCGATGTCACGCGCACCCTGACTGGACCGGCCACCTTCCGTGGCGTTGGCCCGGGGCACGCATCTCTCCCCTCCCTTCACATTCCGCGCGTCCCTCCCGCCCGTCCCCTCTGGGACCTGGGCTAAGACGCGCACCAAGGTTCCATGGATACTTCTGTTTCTCCCCGCACCGTCACCGGCCGCATCGATGTCCACCCCCGAGGCTTCGGCTTCCTCACCGTGCAGGCGCCCGGTGCCCAGGAGGTGCTGTCCGCCTTCATCCCTCCGCCGGACCTCAATCCGTTGTTCGCGGGGGACATCGTCACCGGCACGGTGACGGCGGGCGCGGATGGCCGCTGGAGCGCGAGCGGCCTGTCGCTGGTGGAGCGGCCCCGCACGCGGGTCTACGGCGAGGTGGTCTCTCGCAAGGGCGCGCTGTTCCTGCGCATCGACCGCGAGGTGGGCAACGCGGACTGGGTGTTGGATGCGGGCACCACGCGCGTGCAGCACGGCGACGCGGTGGTGGCGAGCATCGCGGACGGCAAGGTCGTCCTGCTCTACAAGCTGGAGCCCGGGGCGGACCGCTCGCTGGAGCGCATCATCGCGCGGCACGGGCTGCACAAGGACTTCTCCCCGGAGGCGCTGGAGGACGCGCGCCGCGCTCGCCAGGTGCCGCACGAGGTGGGCTCCCGGCGTGACCTGCGCGACGTGCCCACGGTGACGGTGGATGCGCCGTCCACGCGAGACATCGACGACGCGATTTCCGTGCTGCCCGCGGGGCCGGACGGGGCGCTGCGCCTCTTGGTGTCCATCGCGGACGTGGGCGAGGCGGTGAAGGAGGGCACGGCGCTGGATGTGGAGGCGCGCGAGCGGGCCACCAGCGTGTACATGGCGGGCCGCGTCCTGCCGATGCTGCCGGAGTCGCTGTCCGCGGACTGGCTGAGCCTGGTGCCGGGCGCGGAGCGGCGCTGCCTCACGGTGGAGTTGCGCATCGACCCGCAGGGACGGGTGACGGCGGCGGACGTGTACGAGAGCGTCATCCGCTCCTGGGCGCGGCTGAACTACGACGAAGTCGCCGCCTTCCTCGACCGAGGCGAGGTGTCCGAGGCCATGGCCCCGGTGCGGGACGTCATGCCGTGGTTCCGACTGGCGGCGGCGCGGCTCGCGGTGGCGCGGGGCGCGCGAGGCGGCATGGAGTTCGCGCGAGATGAGGCGCGGTTCACCTTCAACGAGGCGACGGGCGAGGTCTCCGGCCTCGTGAGCGAGCAGCCCACGTCCGCGCACGGGATGATTGAGCGCTTCATGGTGGCGGCGAACGAGGCCATCGCCACATGGATGCTGGCGCGCGGCCTGCCGGGCGTGTTCCGCGTGCACGAGCAGCCGGACCCCCAGCGGGTGGCGGACTTGAATGCCTTCGCCGAGCACTCCGGGTTCGCCGCGGGCTTCGGCCGGGAGTTGACTCCGTTGGCGCTGGCGTCGTTCGACCGGCAAATCGTGGGCGCGGCGGCGGAGCCGGCGCTGCGCTCGGTGCTGCGGCGCTCCCTGGGGCCGTCGCGCTACACGGTGAAGCCGGGGCCGCACTTCGGACTGGCGGCGCCGCTGTACCTGCACTTCACGTCGCCCATCCGCCGGTACGCGGACCTGGCGGTGCACCGCACGCTGAAGGGCTACCTGAACGGCCGCCGCGACTACCTGGACGAGGACCCGAAGGTGGAGTCGCTCGCGGTGCACATCAACGGGCGGGCGCGCGCGGCGAATCGCGCGGAGTCGGACCGGCACCACGTGCTGGAGGCGCGGTGGCTGGCGGGCCACGTGGGCCGGGAGTTCCCCGCGCGGGTGGTGCGCGTGCGTCCCTTCGGCCTCATCGCGCAAATCGACGGCATGCTGGTGGAAGGCGTGCTGCCCGCGGAAGGACTGCCAGGAGGCCCCTTCCGTCCGGATGCGCGAGAGCTGTCGCTCGTGGGCAAGGAGCGGACCTTCACGGTGGGCATGCCCGTGAATGTGAAGGTGGCGTCCACCGACGAGTCCCTGGGCCGCGTGGAATTGGCACTGGTGTCGTAGCAGGAAAGGGATTCAATCCCTGTCATGACTCGGGCGCCGCCGCCGCTGCCCGTAAAGACTCTCCAGGCCGGAGCCCGTGCCCCAAGGGGTGTCGGGTTCCCGACGATGAGAGGGCTCCCGCCTCGGTCCGCCCCGGGAATGAGATAGACATTCATTCGCCGTTGGCTGTGATTGATTGCAATTCAAAGGAGTTGTATGGGCCAGCTTCGAATGAAGTTGCTGTCTGCTTCTTTGGTGTCTCTTGCATTGGGCGGCTGTGGCGACGTCGCGTCTCCTGAACCCGAGATAGGAATGGCCACGACGCCCCAGGCGGTGGCGAACGTGGGGGTGCCCCTGCCGCTTCCTCCGGGATGTCTGATTGGCGCGCTCGACACGGACCAGGATGGAGTCTGTGACGTCGTGGAGGTCCTCCTCGGCACCAGCACGACGAGCGCGGACACGGATGGAGACAGGCTCAGCGACTACGTGGAGTCGTTCGGCTTCGGGGGCTTGGACTTGTCCGCCCTGGGGGCGAACGCGCGCAAGAAGGACATCTTCGTGGAGGTGGACTACTACCCCAACCTCCGTCCGACGCAGGGCACGCTGAACCGCGTCATCACGGCGTTCGCCAACGCGCCCGTCAGCAACCCGGATGGGTCGACGGGCATCAACCTGCACCTCGTCGTGGACCAGCAGATTGCCGCGGCGGACGCGGACATGGACTTGAACCCGGTCTGGACGGACTTCGACGTCATCAAGACCAAGTATTTCACGGCGAACCGCGGGCCGTACTTCCACTACCTGGTGATGGCGAACCGGTACGACGGCGGCAACTCCAGCGGCATCTCGCGAGGCATTCCGGCCCACGACTTCGTGGTGAGCCTGGGCTTCGCGGCGGGGTCCATCACGGAGCTGCAGTTGGCGGGAACCATCATGCACGAGTTGGGGCACAACATCGGCCTGCGGCACGGTGGCAATGACAACGCCAACTACAAGCCCAACTACCTGAGCATCATGAACTACGAGTACCAGTTCTACGGCTTCAGCATCGGCGGCCTGGCCAACGTGCTGGACTACTCGCGCGTGCAGACGGCGAGCTTCAACGAACTGGCCGTGAACGAGACCGCCGCCTTCTCGCCGGTGGCGCCCACCACCGAAGCGGACCTCGCTCGGGTGGGTGGGCTGCGCTTCAACAACGCGCTGGTCATCGGCAACGCGAGCGCCAACCTCGACCTCAACAACAACGGTGGCATCGACGCCGCCAACTACGGCCGCGACTTCAACCGCAACGGCGTGGCGGACATCTTCCCCGCGTCGCAGAACGACTGGCTGGCGTTGCTCTATGACGGCGGCGGCCAGATTGGCGGCCCCGGGGCGGAGGCCCTCCAGCGCTCGGAGCGCTTCCTCGTCGCGCCCGAGACGATGGAGCCCTGCCTCACCGTGGATGAGCCCCGTACGCCGTAGTCCCCGTCCATCCCTCCAGGGATGACGTCTCGCCACCGGGCTCCGAGTCGTGGAGCCCGGTGCATGAAGAGGACTACCCGGCCCAGGGCAGGCCGTCGGTCTTCGCCGAGAGGACCTCCGGCGTCGTCCAGCCCATCAACCCGGTGGAGGACTTCACCAGGTAGGCGAAGGCGGTGTGAGGGCTTCCGGGCACGCGGGCGGCGGCGACCACCTGGATTCTCGAGCCCACCGCGAGCTGCGCCACGGGCTTCTTGTCCGAGCGCGTCTGGGTGATGGGGAAGGACTCGCGCACGGTGGCCTCCTGTCCCACGTAATAGAACTCCTGGGGGACGAGGGTGAGCTTCTGCGTCTTCGGGTCCACCACGTACTTGTCCCGGCCATTCCAGAAGCCGCGCCACGAGTCGGAGAGGATGATGCCGTTGCCCTTCACCTCGGTGAGCGCGGGCACGGTGCCCAGGGGCTTGAGGTTCCTGTCGTCGTAGCGAAAGACGATGGCGATGTTGTCCGTGTCCGTCATGCCCGAGTGGACGGCGACCTCCTTGAACTTGTCGCTGGAGTCCAGGTCGAGGAGGGACAGGCCCAGGACCTCGGAGCCCACCTTCATGCGGTGGACGGAGACGCCCACCGTGAGGACGAAGTCGAAGTCGCCGTTGTTCTCATACCCCTTCACGGAGATGGCCTCGGGCTTCCCATCGCCGTTCAGGTCGGCGGTGGTGGACTGCACCAGGGCCTGCGGCTCCTCCGCGTGGACGCTCGGGGAGGTGAGCAACGTGAAGGCCATCACGGCGAGGACGGAGCGGTGTGACGTCATGAAGCAGACCTCATGAGGGCCCGAACCCTGGAGCAAGCCGCGGGGAGGGGGCTCGGGCGACGATGAACGCGGACGCGGCGCGCGCGCCATCGTAGCCACGATGCGCCACCCGGGCGCATGGGTTTCACGGCCGCGTCAGCCGCGCTGACCGAAGCGTCCTCGGAAGTGCTTGTCGAGGAAGCTCTCGGCCCGCGCCTGGGCCTCCTGGACCTGTGGCGAGAGCGGCTGGTCGGGCGTGGCCTTCGCCGCCGCCTGACGGGCCCGCTGCATCACGGAGCGAGGTGCATCCTCCGTCGTCGCGGTCGCGGGAGGAAGCGCACGCTCGACGGCGGCGATGCGCGCGTGGGCTTCATCGACCAGGCCCAGCGCTTCGTCGAGGGAGACCTCCTTCTCCGAGAGCGCGGAGAAGAGCTGGCAGTGATAGCGGCGGCAGCTCGCGGGACGGTCCGCGTAGACGGTGCACGTGCGCCCGTCCAGCGCGGAGCAGTGCTGGGCCAGGACCGGAGGGCCCTCCTCCCGCTGGAGCAGCGGCACCCCGCGCCGACGCAGCGCCGAGGCCTCTTCCGGTTGGAGCGACACATGCGTGAAGAGTGTCCCGTCGCAGCACATGCCGCAGCGCAAGCAGAGGGTGGACAGGGGCATGGCGGCTCTCGGGCGAAGGACGAAGCGGACTCCCACCCCTAACCCGCCGCGAGACGGTGTTCCATCTCGGCGAGGCGAGGAGGCAGGCCCCGCTCCCACGTCCGCGAAGCATTCACGCGGTGGGCCCAGGGCGTGGAATGGACAGACTGCTCCACGGGCTCAGCGCTCGTGCGCCGGGCTGCACTACAGTGGGCCCATGCGCTTCGGGCTCCGGGTCCTCCTGTTCGCCGTGGTGTCGACGCTGCTGGCCTGTGAGAAGTCCCCAGGCGGAGTTCACGTCACGGTGGACGGGCCGCTGACGCCGGGGGTTCACTTCGACCGGCTCTCGGTGGTGGCCTCGCTCCCGGACGGCGCACCCCTGGCCGTGGCCACGCTGGAGGGAGAGGCGCTGCGTCTCCCCGCCACCTTCAACTTCGAGTCCGGCCCCGCCACCCCGGAGGGCACCCGCGTCTCCGTGCGCGCCACCGCGGAGCTCGCGGGCACCCTCCAATCCACGGCCTGGGGAGAGACCACGCTCACGCCGGGCACGGGCTCCCGGCTGTCACTCTCACTGCCTCCCGTGGCGGAGTCGCCCGACGCGGGGCTTCCCCAGGAGGTGTGTGACAACGGCGTGGATGATGACGGCGACGGGCTGGGCGACTGCGCCGACCCGGAGTGTGCCGGCGCGAGCTGTCAGCCTGGAGGACTGGTCTGCGCGAACAGCGTGTGCGCGTGTCCCGGCGGCGTCACGGGGGTCCTCACCGAGCGCTCTGGCTTCGCGCCGCGCCTGAACCCCGCGGCCGTGTTCGCCCCGACGGGCCCCTACGCCGGAGGGCTGGTGCTGCTCGGAGGGCGCGACGGCACGGGCCGCCCCGTCTCCACCGTGGAGGTCTTCTTCCCCGCGTCGGGCCAGGTGCTGCAAGCGCGGCTCGAGGCGGCTCGCGCGGAGTCCTCCGCGCTGGTGCTGGAGGAGGGACAGGTGGTGGTGCTGGGCGGCCTCCGCGCCGACGGCCAGCCCGAGCCCAGCGCGGAGTGGCTGAACCCCGATGGGGGCACCACCCGCGTCTCCTTCACGCCGCCATTAGGAATCCACGGGGCCTTGGCCGGCCCGCTCGGCTCGGACGTCGTCGTGGCGGGAGGGCAGCTCAGCCTGGCGCCGGATGCCGGGGCCGTCTCGGACACGGCCCTGCGTGTGTCACTTCGCGGTGACGACGCCGGGACCTGGTCCCTCTTGGGGAAGCTCTCCCTGGAATGCCCCTCTGGGAGCGCGAGCATGGGGGGCGCCTTCGTGCTCGCGGGCGGGTGCACCCCCAACGCGAGCTCTCCTCGGATGGACGTGGTGGAGCCGTCCGGCGTGCTGGGCGCGGGGCCGCTGCTGCCCATTCCCTTGTCCGCCCCCGCGGTGGTGGAGCTGAAGTCGGGCCGAGCCCTCATCCTCGGTGGCCGTGAAGTCGGAGTCATCCCGTCGGCGCGCGCATTCTTATTGGAAAGGAATACGGGAAGAGTGCGCATGCGAGAGCTGACGCCCATGGATGCGCCTCGTGCCGCGCCTCGCGCCTCGCTCGCGGGAAATGGCTGGGTTTACGTCGAAGACACCCACGGAGGCCCCGCCGCCTGGTTCGACCCGGCCTCCGAGCGCTTCACCCCCGCAGTGTCACTGTCGACACCCCGACAGGGACATGCCCTCGTGGGCGGCCCCGGTGGAAGTGTCCATTTCGTGGGTGGAAGTCGACCCGACGCTGGTCCAGATGGTCTGTCGTGGTCCATCGAACCGCGTTGCCCTTGAATCCCAGGGGCGCACCGCGCGGAATGTGGTTACGCAGCGCTTGTACTGGGGAACAAGTTTCCCGGCCCTGATGAATGGTCAGGCTATATGAACCGCGGTTCACCCAGGTGGTATCCGTACCGGGGGACTGCTTCCTTTCGCGCGAAGACGTACAATCGTCTCCCATCAGACAACGGAGCTGGCATGCAGGCGGACACACGGGACGGGACGCGCGGCCGGGAATCGGTGCTGGGCTACCGGGTGGGGACGGAGCTGACCGCGGTGGCTTCGTTCGGCAACAGCGATACACCAGGACGTCTGGTGCAACTCTCGTTGGAGCACCTGACGCTCCACCTGGACTCGGACGCGATGCCGCGTCCAGGACAGGCTGCGTCCGTGGTGCTGGGACAAGGTGAGCGCTGGGCCACGTCCCTGGACGCGGAGGTGATGGAGGTGCGAGGTGGGCGACCCGAGGTCAGCCTGCGCTTCGTCTCGCCCCCGCTGGACGCGGGCCGCCGCATCGTCACCGTGCTGGAGGCGCTGCGCGACAACGGCCTGCTGCTGCCGCCGGAGACGCGGCCGGTGTGGAAGGAGCGCATCGACCGCAAGGACCGCGTCGCTCGCATCTGCGAGGCGCTGGTGGGCCGTCAGGCGCGCGGCGTGGCGCGCACGGCGCAAGGCGTGAAGGTCAACGTGACGGCCGTCTACTTCGACGCGATGGGCTCGCGCATGGGCTGGCGCTTCGACGGGCCGGTGCCGTCGGAGCCGTTCGTGGTGGAGGCCTTCGGCTACAGCAGCGTGGTGCACCTGGAGGCGCGCGACGCGCACGAGGAGGGCGGCCGGGTGATGGTCTCCCTGCCCACGGAGGTGGTGCGCTACCGCCACCGCTGGCTGCGCCGCGCGCCGCCCAGCAGTCCGTGCACGCTGTCCTTCAACCACCCCATGTGGCCGCAGGTCCACGTGCGGCGGCCCGTGCTGGATTTGTCCTATGAGGGCGTGGCCTTCATGACGGAGCCGGGCGAGGACCTGCTGTACCCGGGCCTGCGTCAGCCGGTGCTCGAGGTGGCCATGGAGGGCATGGCGCCGGTGCGGCTGCGCGCGGAGGTGCGCAACATCTCCAGCACCGCGGCGGGACGTCGGTGCGGCATGTCCGTGCGTCCGCTGGACGCGGAGGGTGCCCGGGCCTGGCGCGCGCTGGTGGAGGCACAGATGCATCCGTCCACCCGCGTGGAAGGCGACTGGGGCGATGCGACGTGGAAGCTCTTCCAGGGCTCCGGCTACTTCGGCCTGCCCGGCAAGTCCGCCGAGGACTTCGTGGAGGAACGCCCCTGGTTCGACGCCACGCAGGAGCGCCTGGAGGGCCGCACGCGCCTGGGCTACCGGGTGGTGCGCCCCGCGGGTGAGTCGCTGGAGGCCACGCTGTCGGTGGTGAAGCCCTACGAAGGGACGTGGATGGCGCACCAACTGGCGCGTCAGCACGTGCCCGGCCAGCGCTCCTCCGCGCGAGAGGCGCTGCGCGACATCTACCTGCGCGGCTACGAGCCCACGCAGGTGGACCCGGACGTGAAGTGGTTCATCGCCTTCTGCGAGGCGAACGTGCGCTGGGTGCGCTTCACCAAGTTCGACTTCGCGAGCTGGTACGAGCACACGGGCCAGGCGTGCCTGGCGCCCTTCCGCCTGATGGAGGCGGAGGTGGACCGCGAGTGGGACGTGCCGGAGGACGTGGAGGTGGGGCCGCCCACCGACGCGGAGCGCGAGCGCTTCTTCCAGGAGATCGAGCGCACGCGTCCGGTGGCCTACCGCGAGGCCTTGGACCTGGTGCCCGAGCGCTTCGACCTGTCCCGCGCGAGGATGAAGTGGGGCGAGGCGGGCCTGGGCCGCGAGCGCGAGCTGCGCGTGGCGCGGGTGCAGGGCCGCGCGGTGGCGATGGCGGTGCTGGAGTCCGCGCAGCCGGGCGTCAACCTCTTCAACGTGCTCGACGGCGTGCGGATGGTGTCGCTGGGCGACGACTCCCAGCCGGAGACGCAGCGGGCCTTGCTGGCGCTGCTGGGCCACGCGGCGGAGTGGTACCGGGCCCGAGGCCGCCGCGTGTTCGTCCACTACGTGGAAGGCGAGTGCGTGGAGTACGTGGAGCGCGCCGCCCTGGCGGACCTGGGCGAAGGCAAGCTCTGGGTCATCTCCTCCGCGCTCCTGCCGGAGTTCCTCGAGCACCTCTGCGAGGCCACCACGCCGCGCCCGGCCGCTTGAGCCGGGCGCACGGCGGGACGGCGTCTCAGAGGGCGTCGTCCTCTTCCGGGTCGGGGTAGGACTCCAGCTCGTCCTCCTCCTCGGCGCGGGCGCGGCTGGGCTTCTTGCCCTTGCTCTCGGCCTTGCTGTCCCCGCCGCCCAGGTCGGCGTCGGGGCCCACCACGTACCACTGGCGGCCCTGCTGGATGCGGCGCAGGACACCCTCCTGCTCCAGCGCGGCCAGGAGCTTGGCGAAGGTGGCGAAGCCGTACTCGCTCTCGTCGAAGTCCGGCTCCTTGCGGACGATGGTCTCCTTGATGAGCGAGGGGTTCACCGGCCCCGTCGCGCGGGCGAGCAGGTTCTGCACCACCTCGCGGGCAATCTGCGGCACGTCCGACTTGGCGTGCGCCTTGCCTCCCGAGCCACTCGCGGCCTTGTCGCCCTCCGCCTTGCTTCCGCGGCCGGTGGACTCACGCCCGTGGCGGGCGCGCTTGCCATGGCCTGCTTCCTCGGCGGCGCCGTGGCGGCCCTTCTCCTTGTCGCCCTTCTCCGAGCGCTGGCGGGTGCGCAGGTAGATGAACTCGTCGCACGCGTTGACGAACAGGGGAGAGGTGGACTCCTTCACCGCCAGCCCGATGACGGTGCGGCCGTTCTCACGCAGCTTGTACGCCAGGGGGCAGAAGTCGCTGTCGCCGGAGGCGATGACGAAGGTGTCGATGCTCTCGCGCGCGTAGCACAGCTCCAGCGCGTCGATGACCAGGCGCATGTCCGCGCCGTTCTTCCCCGCGCGCGTGGAGGGGGGCACGTCGATGAGCTCCACGCCGAACCGGTGCAGGCCAATCTTCGCGTCACTGAAGCGCGACCAGTCGCAGTACGCGCGGCGGAAGACGACCTTGCCCTTCTCCAGGAGCCGGTCCAGCGAGGGCTGGAGGTCGAAGTTGGAGGCACTGATGCCGGTATTGGTGACGAGGTTCTCGAAGTCGAGGAAGAGAGCGATGCGATGCTCGTTGGTGCGACCGTTCACGTGCAGCCTCTGCGATGTGGCACCGCGTCGGGCGGCGCCAGAAGAAGGAAGAGAGGGCCCGGCGCGTCCTCCCGGGGAGGGCGCCTGATGGGCCTTGCGGACGCACCCTAGCCTGTTCTGGACGGCGCGGGGGTGGGCCCGTTGATGAGATGAACACTCGATGGCAGCGGCGGCCCGGTCCGCCGCGTGGTGTCCGGGGCGCGGTCCAGGCGCGAGCGGTGGGGCGTGGCCTAGCTTCTGGCGAGTCGGGTCCAAGGACCCCCAGCCGGAGCACGAGCGATGACACGAAACAGTTCGGGTGGAAGGTGCAAGTCCACCATGTGGGCCGTCTCCTCCCTGGCGGCGCTGCTGCTGCCCATGGTGGGAGGGGCGGAGGCCCCCAACGTGAGTGAGGCGACGGAAGGAAACCCGGTGGTGGAGCGCTTCGGGGAGCCCACGGGCCCCGCCATTCCGCCGCTCAACCTGGGAGGAATGATTGGCGTCGACGTGACGCCCACCCAGCCCCAGGCTCCCATCACCCAAGGGCCCAAGGTCGACGTCATGGCCGACCCGAAACGGACACAGACGTTGGAAGGAAACGTCGTGGAGATGAAGGGGGACGTGCTCTACGTCCAGGACGACACGGGCACCGTCATCCCCTTGGACATGCAGGCGCTGCGCCTGAAGGAGCGGCCCAAGCCGGGCGAGCGCGTGGTGGCCGACTACCAGATAGAGAACGAGGTGGACAACATGGCCACCTCGCTCCACGCGCTGCGGTAGCCCGGGCCACGGGAAGCACTTGGGGGCGCCGCGACACCAGCGCGGTGCTCCCCAAGCCCGTGGGCGACGGACTACTTCTTCTTCGCGCCGATGACGGTGTCGGGGCGCGCCTCGGGGCCGTACTTGCCGGCCTGGTAGTCGCGAGCCATCTGCTCCAGCGTGGTGTGCGGCACCTTCTTCGCGTGGCCCGCCTGACCGAACTGCTTCATGCGCTCCTCGCAGACGGCCTGCATCGCGGCGCGCGCGGGCGTCAGGTAGTAGCGCGGGTCGAACTCCTCCGGCTTGGCGGTGAAGGCCTTGCGGATGGCGCCGGTGATGGCGAGGCGGTTGTCGGTGTCGACGTTGATCTTCCGCACGCCCGCGCGGATGCCGCGCTGGATCTCCTCCACCGGCACGCCGTAGGTCTCCTTGATGCGACCTCCGTTGGCGTTGATGATGTCGCACAGCTCCTTGGGGACGGAGCTGGAGCCGTGCATCACCAGGTGGCAGTTGGGAATCTTCCGGTGGATCTCCTCGATGCGGCTCATGGCGAGCACGTCGCCGCTGGGCTTGCGGGAGAACTTGTAGGCGCCGTGGCTGGTGCCCATGGCGACGGCGAGCGCGTCGATGCCGGTGCGGTTGACGAAGTCCACCGCCTGGTCCGGGTCCGTGAGGAGCTGGTCCAGCGTGAGCTTGCCCTCGGCGCCGTGGCCGTCCTCCTTCTCACCCATGCCGTGCTCCAGCGAGCCGAGCACACCCAGCTCACCCTCCACGGACACGCCGAAGCGGTGGGCGACATTCACGACTTCGCGGGTGACGGCGACGTTGTACTCGTAGCTGGAGGGCGTCTTGCCGTCGTCCTCGAGCGAGCCGTCCATCATCACGCTGGTGAAGCCCATGCGGATGGCGCTGATACAGGTGTCCGGCGAGTTGCCATGGTCCTGGTGCATGACGATGGGAATCTCCGGATAGAGCTCCACCGCCGCCTGCATCAGGTTCCGCAGGAACAGGTCATTGGTGTACTTCCGCGCCCCGCGCGAGGCCTGGATGATGGCCGGGCTCTGGGTGGCGCGAGCGGCCTCCATGATGGCCTGGATCTGCTCCATGTTGTTGACGTTGAGCGCGGCGACCCCGAAGTTGTTGGCGGCGGCGTAGTCGAGCAGGGGACGCAGGGCGATGAGCGGCATGACTGTGTCTCTCCGTGGCGGGATTGAGGAAGTGCAGTCGCCAGTTAGCACGGACGCGCTGGCGGGCGTCGCCAAAAGCTCGGCGGCGGAGTTCCCCAGACGACGCTGTCAGGGGGCGGGGATGGGGTGCAACTGGACCAGCGGGGGAAGGCTGTCCGCCCGCTCCAGGAGGCGCGCCTTGGGACGCACCGCGACGGGGACCCGGGAGGCGGCCATCATCTCCAAATCAAAGACATTGTCACCGAAGGCGGCATACAGGGGCCGCTGGGTGCGAGCCCTCAGACAGCTCACCTTTCCCGGCCCGTAGGGGATGGGTGAGACGACGTCGGGGAGCACCACGCCGCCCGA
This sequence comes from Myxococcus stipitatus DSM 14675, assembly GCF_000331735.1. Classification (GTDB taxonomy): domain Bacteria; phylum Myxococcota; class Myxococcia; order Myxococcales; family Myxococcaceae; genus Myxococcus; species Myxococcus stipitatus. The sequence goes on from NC_020126.1 coordinate 47,066, forward strand.
CTCCTGGGGGGTGGTGGCGACCACGTTCTCCGGCGGGAGGCCCACCACCCGCGCGGCGGCCTCCACCACGGGGAGGGGCGAGGCGCTCACCACGTAACAGGGAATGTCACACGCGCGGGCCCACTCCAGCACGCGGTGCGTCTCCTGCTGGATGCGGCGGGCCAGGCCGTGGGACTCCACGACGCCTCGGGCGAAGTCTCGCAGCTCGTCCGCGTGCCAGCCCGCGAGCATCCACGCACCCAGCTCACACACGTCGCGCTGGGAGACGACGCCGGCCTCGAAGGCGGAGAAGAGCCTGCGGGCCAGGGTGCTGGTGCCGCCCTCTTCCGTCAGGCCGTGCGCGGCCGCCATGGCCTTGAGCCGGGGCAGGGCCTGCTCCTTGACGGCGTCATGGCCCGTCACCGCCATGAACAGCTCATCCCCCACGTCGCCGCTCCACAGCGTGCCGTCTCCGTCGAAGGCCAGCACGCCGCCGGGGGTGTGCTCCACCTCCCGGGCGATGCGCTCCAGCGTCTGCTCCACGGTCTCCATCTTCATGGCGCGCCATCCTGGCCGGGCGCCCCCGCGCGGCCAACCCCCGCGACGACTCCGGGTGCCCCCTCCGGGATGACCGCCCCGCGAGGGGGCCGCGAAGTGACCACCGGCCGACGGATTCCGCGCGCGTCCGTTCAGCCACCAGCGGCGCCTTGGAGCCGCGAACTCCAGCTCATGAGGCGCGCTGGAGGAAGGGCCGGGTGTAAGCGAGGGTGCGCGCTGGAGGCGCCCCCCTCGTGAGAGGTGGAGCGCATGCGTGACGACGGTGGTCGGTCCCCTGTCGATGGTCGTGTCGGGAGGACCCGCAGCCGGGAGCCGGAGCCGCTGTTGCCCATCATGAGGCTGGCGCTGGCCAGCTGGGTGCGGCCGGAGGGGCTCGCGCGGCGGGAGCTGGTGCTGGGCTCGACGGAGGGGGAGTCCTGGGAGGTGGTGCCGCTGGACGTCGCGACCGCGGACGCGACGTGGCGGGTGCTCCACCTCATGGACGGCCAGCGCACGCTGATGGGCATCGCGACCGAGGCCCGCCTGAGCCTGACGCGCGTGTCGTGGGTCGCGCGAGAGCTCTACCAGCGCGCCGTGCTGGTGCAGACGGGCGGCCTGCGGGTGGATGCGCTGACGTACTACGAGCACCTGCGCTCGCTGGCGAGCATCGCGCGGAGGCGCTGGGGGACCTCCCCCATGGGGCCGCGGGGCTCCTGGACGGAGGAGACCTCTCGCCGGCTCACGCTGGGGTACCTGCTGGAGAGCCACCACCTCGTGGCGGCCGTCGCGGCGCATCGGGAGGCGGTGGTGGCGGCGCAGGCCACGGAGCGCGGGAAGGCGCTCTTGAGCGAGGGACTGTCGCGGGAGTCCGCGCGGCTCATCGGGCTGAAGCGCCTGCTGCTCGCGGCGGGGCTGACGGAGGAGGAGCTGGAGCAGGCGACTCCGCTCTCGTCCATGCTGGCGCTCATCGAGCACCTGCGCTGGCTGGGGACGGAGGATGCGCTGTCCTATGCGGCGTGCATGGGCGTGGGGATGCGCGAGCCCGACGAGGGCGATGACGGAGACCTCCGCGAGTGGATGGAGCCCTTCGCGGACTCCGGTCCGCTGAGCGCCACGGAGCAGGCGCGCATCCGCCAGCGGCTCATCACCTGCTGCCGCCTCACCATGGCGCACCACCGCGAGCTCATCGGCTTCTACGGCGCGGAGGGCGGCCCTCGCGTCTTCACGGGGGAGTGACGCGTCAGGGCTTGCGCGCCTCTTCCAGCGCGCTCAGGTCCACCAGCCCGCTGATGTCCGACGAGGGGATGAAGCCCAGCTCCTGAGCGTGCTTCGCGGCGGTGCTCAAGGCGGACGGCACCGGGTCCAGGCTGGGCTCCAGGCGGGAGAAGGCCCCCTGGAGGATGGGCGCCGCCAGGGGCTTCTGCGTCAGCTTGCCGAAGGCGGTGTTGACCTGGGTGGCGAAGGTCTCCGGCTCCTGCTTCCAGCGCTCGGTCAGCTTCACGTGCGCGCGCAGCAGGGCGACGATGCGCGGGCGCTGCGTCTCCAGCACCTTGCGCGTCGTCACGACGACGGTGGTGGGGAAGCGCCCCTCGGGCCACAGCGTCTTCTCGTCCACGAGAATCTGCCCGCCGCCCCCAGGGTCCATGAGCATGCGCGTGCCCCAGGGCTCCGGCACCCAGGCGCCTTCGATGCCGCCGCGCAGGTACTGCACCAGGATGTCCGAGTTGCTCAGCGGCACGATTTGCACGTCGCCCTTGCCGTCCAGCTGGGTGTTCAAGCCCTGCTGCTCGAGCCAGTAGCGCAGCGCGATGTCCTGGGTGTTGCCGAGCTGGGGCGTCGCCAGCTTCTTGCCCTTCAGCTCCGCGGCGCTCTTCGCGGTGCGCGTCACCAGCATGGCGCCCCCGTTCACGGCGCCCGCGATGATGCGCAGCTCCCGCCCGGCCTTGAGGAACGTGTTGATGGCGGGCCCGTTGCCCACGTAGGAGACGTCGAGCGAGCCCGCCACCAGCGCCTCCATGGCCGCGGGCCCCGCGTTGAACTGCTTCACCTCCAGCTTCCCCACGCCGGGCTCGGAGGCGAACGTGCCCTCCGAGTGGCCCACCAGCGCTTGCGCATGCGTGATGTTCGGGAAGAAGCCCAGGCGCAGCGGCGCGTCCGCTCCGCGCGAGGACTCGCGCTTGCAACCCGCGCCGAGCACCACCAGTCCGGCGAGCACGAACACCCAGGGCAACCGAAGGGCACGCATAGGCACGTGAAGAGAGGGACGGCGGGGTGGGTTGGCAACGGGGATGCCGCCGAAGCGTCCTACAGCGCCCCTTCCAGGCCCCAGCGGCGGCGCAGCCGGCCCTCCACCGTCTGGAAGAGGACACGGTCCACCGTGATTCCGATGAGGATGATGGCCACCATGACGGCCATGACTTGAGGCACGTCCATCAGCTCGCGGCCCACGGTGAGCAGCTGCCCCAGGCCGCCGGACACGAAGAGCAATTCACCGGCGAGCAGCGCGCGCCACGCGAAGCTCCACCCCAGCTTGAGGCCGGTGACGATGCCGGGCAGCGCCGCGGGCAGCAGCACGCCGAACTGGAAGCGCAGGCCCCGGACGCCCAGCGTGCTCGCGACGCGCAAGAGCTGCGGGTCCACGCCCTGCACGCTGTCCTCCGTGGCGATGGCGATGCCCAGCACGCTGCCCATCACCACGACGAAGAGGATGGCGGTGTCCGTCAGGCCGAACCACAAGAGCGCCAGGGGCAGCCAGCAGATGGAGGGCAGGGCTTGCAGGCCCATCACCACGGGCTTCACCGCGTTGCGGAAGAAGGTCAGCCGCGCCATCAACAGGCCCAGCGGGACACCGATGGCCACCGAGACGAAGTAGGCGCGCCCCAGCCGCCCCAGCGAGCGGAGCGTCGCCTCCCACAGGCTTCCGTTCGCGGCCATCTTCCCCAGGCTCCTCGCCACGGTGAAAGGCCCGGGGAAGAGGTACGGGGACCACACGCCCAGGCGGGAGAGTCCCTCCCACGCGCCGAGCAGCAACACCAACAGGAGGAGCTTCTGGGCGAAGCCCTGGAGCCTCGAGTCGCGCTTCATGGTTCACCTCGCGGGCCGGGGCAGTCCGGGCGGGGACAGCACGGGGCTTGTCACCGCGGGCGTGGAGGCTCTCGATGGCGGCGGGGAGTCGGGGATGTTGGTTCGCTCCACTTCACTCAGCAGCCTCTGGACGTGGCGGACCATCTCCGTGAGGGCCGCGTCGTCCGGGCGGCGCGGCATGGGGAGGTGGACCTCCAAATCCCTCACGATGCGGCCCGGACGCGGCGCCATGAGGACCACGCGGGTGCCCAGCATGAGGGCCTCGTGGACGTCGTGGGTGACGAAGACCACCGTCTTGTGGGTGCGCATCCAGATGGACTGGAGGAGCTCCTGCATGTGGATGCGCGTCTGCGCGTCCAGCGAGCCGAAGGGCTCGTCCATGAGGAGCACGGTGGGGTCCACGGCGAGGGCGCGGGCCAGGCTCGCGCGCATCTTCATGCCGCCGGAGAGCTGGTGGGGGAGGGTCTCCTCGAAGCCCTGGAGGTGGACGCGGCGGATGTACTGGTCCGCGCGCTCCTTGCGCTCGGCGCGGGGCACGCCTCGGGCGGCCAGGGCGAAGGTGATGTTGCCGCGCACGCTGAGCCACGGGAAGAGGGCGGCCTCCTGGAACATGAGGAGGCGGTTGGGCCCGGGGCCGGTGATGGGCTGTCCGTCAATGGACACCGTGCCGCCGGTGGGGCGCACGTGGCCCGCCAGTGCGTAGAGGAGCGTGGACTTGCCGCACCCGGAGGGGCCGAGCAGGCAGATGAACTCCCCCGAGCGGACGTTGAGGTCCACGTCCTCGAGGGCCACGACCTTGTTGGCGTAGCGATGTCCGAGCTGGGTGACGGATATCTTCGCGTGGTCGGCTTCCACATGGGCCGGCCGGAGCAGGCGCAGCGAGCTTCGCCATCGGCCGAGGAGGGCACGCAGCATCGGCCACAAGCTAGGCACCTGTGGGCAGGAGGGAAGTGGGTGTAGGGCTTCCTCGGAGGCGCCCGTCAAGCCGCTTCCCTGCCCGGCAGCCGTGCCGTGGGAGTGGAGACAGGCGCTTCGTGTCTGGCCTCAGGAAAGTAGGGACGCCGACGACGCTGGCTGGCCGTGTCTGTTTGACTGCCTTGGACCTGGGTACAGGGGCCTGGGGTTGCGACCCATTGGATTGCAACGGCAAACCTGGGAACCTTCCTGGAATGCACGTCGGGAAATACCAACTCATCCGCAAGCTGGCGACGGGAGGCATGGCGGAGGTGTTCCTGGCCAAGGCCGAGGGCCCCGGGGGCTTCGAGAAGACCTTGGTCCTCAAGCGCATCCTCCCGCACCTGGTGGAGGACCCGTCCTTCGTGGAGATGTTCCTGGAGGAGGCGAAGCTCGTCGCGCAGCTGAACCACCCGAACGTCGTCCAGATTTTCGACTTCGGTGAGTCCGAGGGGACCTTCTTCCTGGCGATGGAGCTCATCGACGGGCCCAACCTGCGGCGCTGGCGAAGGCAGGCGGACTCCCGAGGCGTGTTCCTGCCGCCCAACCTCTGCGCGAAGGTGGTGGCGCATGCCGCGGAGGGCCTGGCGTTCGCGCATGACTTCGAGGACGCCATCACGGGGCAGCCGCTCGGGTTGATTCACCGGGACGTGAGCCCGGACAACATCCTGGTGTCGCGGCAGGGCGCGGTGAAGGTGGTGGACTTCGGCATCGCCAAGGTGGTGGGGCAGAAGCACCGCACGCAGACGGGCATCGTGAAGGGCAAGGTGGCGTACATGCCGCCCGAGCAGGTGCGGGCGGACCCGTTGGACCGGCGCGTGGATGTGTATGCGTTGGGCGTGGTGCTGTATGAGCTGCTCACGGGACGTCTGCCATTCGAGGGGGCGTCGGAGCTGGCGATGATGCAAGCCATCATCTCGCGCGAGCCGGTGCCGGTGACGCACTTGCGTGAGGATGTCCCCAATGCGCTCCAGTCCATCCTGGCGGTCGCGCTGAGGAAGAATCGCGAGGACCGCTATCCGGACTGCCGCGCGCTGCAAGCGGACCTGGAGCGCTTCGTGTTGTCGACGGGGGAGTCGGTGGGCGCGTATCAGATTGCGCGCGCCGTCTCGCAGGTGGTGGATGAGCACCTGGTTCCGACGCCCGTGTCCATGCGGGCGATGGACAGCGCCCCGGAGCGCACGACGCCGCTGGGGCCTGTCTCCAAGGGGGCGGCGGCGCCGACGGATGTGTCCGACCAGCCGACGGAGCAGCGGCCCTCGGCGGCGCGGCGGGGCGTGAGAGCGAGGCGGCTGCCCCTCGTGGTGGGCGGCGCGGCGCTGGTCGCCTCGGCGGGAGCGTTCGTGCTGGTGGGGGGCGGGAAGACGCCGCCTGCGCCGCGGGCGCATGGGGATGTCGTGGTGCGGGCGGCCCCGGTCGCGAAGGTGGAGGAGGCGCCGCGTCCGGCTGTGCCCACGGAGCAGGTGGCCCCGGTCGCGAAGGTGGAGCCCGTGGCTGCGCCCACGGTGGAGAAGCCCCAGGTCCAGCACGCGGAGGCGAGTGATTCCGGGAAGCCGGAGGACGTCGTGCCGGTCGTCGCTGCCGCGCAGCCGTCGCCACCCTCGACGAGGACAGCCCCCGCGGCGCGGAAGGTGAAGGCCGCGCCCTTGCCGTTGGGCTCGGTGGAGTTCCGCATCCGGCCCTATGCGGCCATCTACCTCGACGGGAAGCTGCTGGGCGAGACGCCCATGGGCATCGTCGACCTGCCCGCGAAGAAGTACGTCGTGACCGCCGTCAACCGGGACCTGGACAAGCGCGTCACGCGCGACTTCGAGGTGAAGGCGGGCACGGCGAATGTCTTCAAGCTCAACCTGTTGGCGGACTGAGCGGGACTGCCTACCGCGTCTCCTCCGCCGTGGCTTCGGCGGCGGGCGCGGGAGGCGCGGCGGGCGCGGGGGGCGTCGACTCCTCGCGTGAGCCCATCACCGTGTTCAGCGCGGACCCCAGCGCCGAACCCACGTTCTTCTTCAGTCCAGAGCCCGCCTCGCCCAAGCGCGTGCGCAGGTCCTTCTTCCCTTCGGGCTCGGCCTTCGTCTCGGGGGGGACCGCGGGATTCTCCTCGGGGGGAGGTGTCGCGACGACCTTGGGGGCCTCTTCGACGGGAGGCGTGACGGGGTTGCGCTTCACCTGCTTGCGCACCGACTCGAAGTCCCGCGTCACCTTGGGGCCCACCGGCACGGGGAGCTGGGCGTCGGGGCGCAGCGACAGCGCGACGCGGAAGGACTCCATGGCCTGCTGTCTCCGCCCCAGGTCGGCCAGGACGATGCCTCGGTAGAGCTCCACCTCCACCTGCTCCTGGGGCGTGGACGCCACCTGCTTCGCCTGGCCCAGCCAGTTGAGCGCCTTCTCGTAGTCGAGTGATTCGTGCATCGCGATGGCACGAGTCATTCGATGGCGGAAGAGGTCCGCGCTGCTCTCGGCGCTGGAGGCGCTCGCTTGAGGAGTCGCGGTGGCGAGTCCGGGTGTGAGCCAGGCCCAGAGCACCACCGTCCATGCTCTCCAATGTCCCCGGCTCATCGAAGATTCCATGCTTACCGAGAATAGCATGGAGCTTCGGGAGGCCTGTACTCGAGAGGGTTCAGGCGGTGGCGGCGGCCTGCTCGGTGCGGCGGTGCATGCGGGAGCGCAAGGCGAGCCACGTGGTGAAGAGGAGCAGCGCGACGCCCACGGCGGTGAAGGCGCCGCCCACGCGCAAGGAGGAGCGCCGGTCATCGCGTGTCACCTCGAGCGCATCCGTCTTGGGCGAGGCGAGGAAGCGCTCCACCTGCTCCTTCACGGCGATGGCTTCGCGCTCATCCGTGGCCCACTGGGCGAAGAGGGGGAACTTCCCCTGCGTCGTCTCCAGCTCCGGGCGGAAGATGGGGACGGACTTGCGGCGGGCGCTGCGGCTGCGCTCCAGCTTCACGGACTGGATGGCGTCGAGGGGCAGCTTCGCGACCTCCTCGCGGGTCAGCCAGCCGGAGCGGGTGAGGGTGCAGGGCCCGCCCGCCTCGCAGCGGAAGTCCATGCGGGACTTCCCATCGAGGAGCCACAGGCCGAGCACCAGGAAGGGCACGGCCAGGATGAAGAAGGCCACCGCCCCGATGGCGGTGGAGCGGCTGGCGAGGGGCTTGTCGTCGTCGGAAGGGGCGGGGATGGGCTCGCTCACGAGGTCTGCTCATAGACCCGTGGGGCCCGGGCTGGCAGCGGTTTCGTCAGCGGCGGAGCCCCCGGGCAAAGCCCGGTGTCGGCTTCAATAAGTTCAGGGACTTGGGGCGCCGTGCGGCCGGAGGCTCGATGGGTAGCGGACGGCCATGCGCCGCGCGTCTCCCATCCCCGGGCCCTGGTGTCTCCGCTTCAGGGTGAACACCTCAACCACCAGGGCACTCGAGCAAGGCAGGAGCCGCGCATGAAGGCCGTCGCTGTCTTTCCTGGGAAGAGGCAAGTGCGCGTCATCGACGCGCCTGAACCCGAGCTCCAGGCTCCGACCCAGGTGAAGGTGCGCACCCATGAAGTCGGCGTGTGCGGCACCGACAAGGACATCGTCTCCTTCACCTACGGCACGCCGCCTCCGGGTCTCGACTACCTCATCCTCGGACACGAGTGTCTGGGTGAAGTCGTGGAGGTCGGCCCCGCCGTCCAAGGACTCCAGAAGGGTGACTGGGTGGTGCCTCGCGTGCGCAGACCTTGCCCGCACGCCCTCTGCCCCGCATGCCGGGGCGGACACCCCGACTTCTGCATCACCGGTGACTTCACCGAGCGCGGCATCAAGGAAGCCCCTGGCTTCTGCTCGGAGCACTTCGTGGAGGACGTGGCCTATCTGCACCGTGTCGCCACCGAGTTGCATGACGTCGCCGTGCTCACCGAGCCCCTCACCATCGCGGAGAAGGCGCTGCGGCAGCTCGACCTCATCCAGGAGCGCCTGCCGTGGAGGCCCGTGCCAGGGCGCGCCGTCGTGCTGGGCGCGGGGCCCGTGGGCCAGCTCGGCGTGCTCACGCTGCTGCGGCGCGGCTTCGCCACCACCGTGTACTCGCACAGCCGAAAGCCCAACGTGAAGGCCGAGGCCGCGGAGGCCGTGGGCGCGCCCTACCTCTCCACGCAGGACATCTCCCCCGAGGAGCTGGTCCGGCGAGCAGGCGCACCCGACGTCATCTACGAGGCCGCCGGCACCGCGAAGGCCGCCTTCGAGGCGCTGAAGTCCCTGTCACCCAATGGCGTCTTCATCTTCACGGGGGTGCCGTCGAAGTCCGAACAGATGTCCCTGGGGGGCGATGACTTCCTCAAGCAGCTCGTGTTGAACAACCAGGTCCTGCTGGGCACGGTGAACGCGGCGGCCTCGGACTTCGATGCGGCGCTGGAGGACCTGGCCCGCTTCCGTGCGCGGTGGCCAGGGGGGCTCGAGCGGCTCATCACCGCGCGCCACCCTCCTGAATCCTTCTTCGACGTGGTGACGGGCAAGGCAGGCGGCGGCATCAAGCACGTCATCACCTTCACCTGAGGCGAGGTGCATATGGGGGTCGGCAGACAGGCGGTGGCGGGGGGCTCCGTGCCCATCGAGGACCACGGCGTCATCGGCGACCTGCGCACGGTGGCGCTCGTGGGGAACGAGGGAACCATCGACTGGCTGTGCTACCCGCACTTCGACAGCCCCAGCGTCTTCGCCGCGCTGCTGGACCCACAAAAGGGCGGCCACTGGCGCATCCACCCCAATCCGGACGGAGTCCTGAACAAGCAGTTCTACTGGCCGGACACCAACGTGCTGGTGACGCGCTTCTACACGGCCGACGGCGTGGGAGAGCTCATCGACTTCATGCCCATGAACAAGCGGGGCGAGAAGGAGACGCGAGAGGTGCTCCGGCGCGTGCGCGTGGTGCGCGGGGAGATGGCCTTCGAGATGGAGTGCCTCCCGGCCTTCAACTACGCCCGGGACGAGCACCAGACGCACCTCATCTCCGGAGGCGCCGCCTTCGAGTCCCCCAAGCTCCAGCTCACGCTGGCCTCCTCGCTGCCGCTGCGGCGCGTGGAGCGCGGGGTCGCCGCGAGCTTCGTGCTGCGAGAGAACCAGTCCGCCGTCTTCACCTTGCGCGAGGGCATGCGCGTGTCGTGCGAGGACCTGGTGCACAGCCACGACTCCGCGGAGGCGCTCTTCCGGGACACGGTGGAGTACTGGCGCCACTGGCTGTCGGGCTGTCAGTACACGGGGCGGTGGCGGGAGACGGTGCAGCGCTCCGCGCTCGCGCTGAAGCTGATGACGTTCTCTCCCACGGGCGCCATCGTCGCGGCCCCCACGTGCAGCCTCCCCGAGTCACCCGGTGGCTCCCGTAACTGGGACTACCGTTACTGCTGGCTCAGGGACGCGGCCTTCACCGTCTACGCGTTCATCCGCCTCGGCTTCAAGAAGGAGGCGGCGGCCTTCATGCAGTGGGTGGAGGCGCGCTGCGCGGAGCAGGGGGACGGGCCGCTGCCGCTGATGTTCTCCCTGGATGGCAGCCCCGTGCCGGAGGAGGTGGAGCTGTCGCACCTGATGGGGTACGGCGGCGCCAGGCCGGTGCGCATCGGCAACGCGGCGGCGGACCAGCTCCAGCTCGACATCTACGGCGAGCTGATGGACTCCGTGTACCTGTCCAACAAGTACGCGGCCCCCATCTCCTTCGACTTCTGGAGGCACCTGCGCCGGCTGGTGGATTGGGTGTGTGAGCACTGGAACGAGCCGGACGAGGGCATCTGGGAGGTGCGCGGCGGACGGCGCCACTTCGTGTACTCGAAGCTGATGTGCTGGGTCGCGGTGGACCGGGCCATCCGCCTGGCCGACAAGCGCAGCTTCCCCGCGGACCGGCCTCGGTGGCTCGCCGTGCGCGACACCATCTTCGAGAGCATCATGTCCAGCGGCTGGAGCGAGGAGCGCGGCTCGTTCATCCAGGCCTACGGCAAGGACACGCTGGACGCGGCGAATCTGCTGATGCCGCTGGTGTTCTTCCTGTCGCCCGTGGACCCGAGGATGTTGTCCACGCTGGACCACATGCGTCGGCCCCCGTCGAAGGGCGGGCTCACGTCGGACGGGCTGGTGTTCCGCTACGACGTGGAGGCGACGCTGGACGGCATCCCCGGCAGCGAGGGCACCTTCAACCTGTGCAGCTTCTGGTTGGTGGAGGCCATGACGCGGGCGAACCAGGCGCGGCCGGACCTGCTGGAGGAGGCCCGGCTCACCTTCGAGCGCATGCTGGGCTACGCCAACCACGTGGGCCTGTACGCGGAGCAGACGGGCATGTCCGGCGAGTCCCTGGGCAACTTCCCCCAGGCCCTCACCCACCTGTCGCTCATCAGCGCCGCGTACAACTTGGACCGGACGCTGGGCCGCAAGGACTGACGGACGGGGCGGGTGGGCATGGAACCACTCGTCCGCGGCATCCGTATTGAGGGAGAGTGAGCCTCCACCGCCTCAGGTGGGCTCACCTCCCTTGTCCACGTCATGGCCGCTCCCCAGCTCCCCTTCCCCATGTCGCCTCCTCCGCCCGGTGCTGGCCTCGCCCGGGTCTTCAAGGTCGTCCTCGCCGTGGCGGGTGTCTTGGCGCTCGCGGTGGTGGGCGTGCGCCTGCGCTACGGAGGCGGTGAGCCCTACCTGGACGTCACCGGCATGCCCCTGTTGCCGGACAGCGCGCTCGAGGAGGTGGTGCGCAGCGCGGAGCCCATCGGCAACGTGGCGGTGTCCTCGACGGGGCGGCTGTTCTACACGCTCCATCCGGAGAGCCGTCCGCCTGGGGCGAAGCTGTGGGAGTGGGTGGACGGCAAGGCCGTGCCGTTCCCCGCCGAGCCGCTCCAGAAGAAGCTCTTCGACACGGTGCTCGGCGTCACCATCGACCGACGCGACTGGCTCTGGGTCATCGACCACGGCAACCACGGCCTGGGTGTCCCCCGGCTGCTCGCGTTCGAGCTGTCCACGGGGCACCTCGCGCACGAGTTCGACTTCCCGCCGCAAGTGGCTCCGCCGGGCTCGTTCCTCCAGGACATGCGGGTCGATGCGAAGGGCGAGACGGTGTTCATTGCCGACGTGGGCTTCTGGCGGCGCTCTCCGGCGCTCGTCGTCTACGACGTGGCGAAGAAGCAGGCGCGGCGGGTGCTGGAGAAGCACGAGTCCGTCTTCCCTCGGGACTTCATCATCCGCAGCCCGCTCAAGGACATGGTGTTCTTCGGCGGGGTGGCGGCGCTGAAGTGCGGCGTGGATGGCATCGCGCTGGACCCGTCGGACGAGTGGCTGTGGTTCGCGGCGATGAACCACGACACGATGTATCGCGTGCGCACCGCGGACCTGAAGGACACGTCGCTCGACGACACGGCGCTGGCGCAGCGGATTCAGGCGGTGGGCCGCAAGCCGCTCAACGACGGGCTCAGCGCGGACACCGCGGGCAACGTGCTGATGACGGACGTGGAGCACGGGGCCGTGCTGCGCATGTCTCCGGAGGGCCGGCTGGAGACGCTGGTGAAGTCGCCGCGCATCCGCTGGGCGGACGCCCTCAACCACGGGCCGGACGGCTGGCTCTACGTGGCGGACAGCGCGCTGCCCCACTCGATGCTCCAGTCCCGTGAGCACATCCAGGCGAACGGGCCCTACTTCATCTGGCGCTTCAAGCCCGGCATCGGCGGCATCGCGGGCATGTGAGGCGAAAGCCCTGTCAGCCGTTTTCTCCCGCCGCCGTCCGGCCGCGCACGAAGGAGGACTCGGTCATGGGAGATGCACGCAATCCCAAGCGGGCCCACGAGCAGTGGAACCCGGAGCGGCTGCGCATTGGTGAAGCGGAGGTACGGGCCCTGGCGCCGTGGGTGACGGTGTCCGGGGGGTGGGCGTGGCACTTCATGGCCCCGCCCCACGCGGAGGCGGAGCTGAAGCTGTTCCACGACCACAAGGACGTGGACCTCTTCGTGGAGCCCGCGCGCTTCCCGGAGTTGATTGCGGTGCTCACCGCGCGCGGCTACCACCGCATCTGGACGCGCTTCGACGCGACCAGCACCCACTTCTACCGCTACGCGCGGCACGACGCGGGCGGCAAGGTCATCCTGGATGTCTTCGTGCGGAGCGTGCCGTCGGTGGAGGCGGCGGGTGTGCGCGTGGTGGACCCGGCCACGCTGCTCACCTTCTACGGCGACATCCACAGCACGGAGGATTGTGTCTCCGTGCTCGCCGCCCGCACGTTGCTCTCCCGGGGCGTGAGTCCCCTGGGCCGGAGGGAGCTCGTCACGCGGCCTTCGTGAGGGGGGCCTCACCCGGGGTGAGAAGGCCCCGGGGGGCGGGAGGATTCCGGCGCGGCTTTGCTCCGCGCGCCGCCCGGAGTCCTCTACAGTCGGCCTTCCCCCACTCCTCACGCTCCAGGCCATGGCCGATTCGAGACCCGCCTTCTTCCGCCTCGCTGTCCGCGTGGACGCGCACTACGACGCCGTGAGCCGGAGCCTCCGCCGCTGGTTGGGCATCGCCCCGCCGCTGCGCATCGTTCCCTATCGCGGCCACGGCTCGCCGGAGCGCGCGCTCATCAAGGCGCGGGTGATGGAGGACCGGCGCATCCGTCCCCGGCAGCACCGTCACACGCTGCTGAGCAGCGCCGTGGCTTCCTACAAGCGCTACATGACGCGCGAAATCCCGGGCGCGCACGTGGCGGTGCGCTGGGGGGACAAGCGCTGGGAGGGGACCACCGACGAGGAGGGCTTCCTGGAGCTGTGGGTGGCACCGCCGGAGGGCGTGGGCTCCGGGTGGCACGAGGTGGAGCTGGAGCTGCTCTCACCGGAGCCGGAGGGAGTGCCTCGCGTGGTGGCCCCGGTGCGGGTGGCCGGCACGGGCGCGCGCTACGGCGTCATCAGCGACATCGACGACACCGTCATCGTCACGGGCGTCACGGACCTCTTCAAGCGCGCGTGGGCCCTCTTCCTCACCGAGCACCGCGTGCGGCTGCCCTTCCCGGGCGTGGATGCCTTCTACGCGGCGCTCCAGGCGGGCGCGGAAGGAGACGCGGACAACCCCATCTTCTACGTCTCCAGCAGCCCGTGGAACCTGTACGAGCACCTGGACGAGTTCCTCGCCCTGCACCACATCCCCATGGGGCCGCTGCTGCTGCGCGACTGGGGCCTGTCCAGCCAGGGCTTCGCGCCCGGCGGCGGCCACGGGCACAAGCTCCAGAAGATTCGCGGGCTGCTCCAGGACCTGCCGCACCTGCCCTTCATCCTCATCGGCGACAGCGGGCAGGAGGACGCCGAGCACTACCGCACCATCGTCCGCGAGTTCCCCGGCCGCATCCTCTGCATCTACATCCGCAACGTGCCCGGTCGCGCGGGCCGGGCCCAGGAGCTGGAGCACATCGCCCGGGAGGTTCGCGAAGCGGGCAGCCAACTGCTGGCCGTGGACGACACCACCACCGCGGCGCGGCATGCGGCCCTGTCCGGGTGGATTCAGTGGAAGGAGGTCCGCGAGGTGGAGGCCCACCGCCGCGAGGACTCCCCGTGAGGCACCTGCCCTGAAGGGCAGGGAGATTCAGGCTGGATGTAATTTACGACAAAGGCTTGAATTCAGACCTCCAGTTGTGGCACAGGCGCCCTGGTTTTTCTGGGTTGTCTGCTGTTCCAACGCCCCTCGGGGGGGAAGTGAGTCGCGCGTGGCCAGCTGGTGCATCCGTTTCGCAGGGCGCTCTCCCCGGTGGTCCCGCGTGCGGGGGACGGACCGGGCTCCCCGCCTCTCTCGGCGGGTGTGCTCGCCGCCCCGGGCAAGGCCTCGGCCTCCGTGCCGGCTGCCGCGCCGCAAGGCCGCGTGCTCGTGGTGGACGGCGCGACCCTCGACGGTGCCCTGAGGCGGCGGGCCCTCGGCGCTTCGAGCGCCCCGGGCCCCCTCGCTCACGGGAGCGGGCGGCCCCCTTGGAACTGGGCGTGGCGGTTGGCGCGCTCCATGAGCTCGCCCTGGGCCCAGCGCTTCTCCCCATTCGCGGGCGGGGACAGGCGGCGCCAGTGGCCATCCGACTGGAGCTCCCAGGCGTGGGTGTTGTCGGCCAGGTTGCGGTCCAGCGTGTCGCGCACCTGTGAAATCAGCCCCGCGTCCTCCACCGGCGCCAGGATTTCCACGCGGTGGTCCAGGTTGCGAGGCATCAGGTCCGCGGAGCCGATGTAGCAGCGCACCTCCGTGCCGCGCTCGAAGAGGTAGACGCGCGCGTGCTCCAGGAAGCGGCCCAGCGTGGACACCACGCGGATGTTGTCGGAGACGCCGGGGATGCCCGGGCGCAGGCAGCAGATGCCTCGCACGTTGAGCTCCACCTTCACGCCCGCGCGGGACGCGTCGTAGAGGGCGCGGATGATGGCCGGGTCCACCAGCGCGTTCATCTTCATCTGGATGCGGGACGGGCGCTCCAGCGTGTGCGCGACGACGGTGCGCTTGATGTGCTCGAGCAAGCCCTCGCGCATGGTGAGGGGCGCCACCAGGAGCTTGCGGAAGCTCTTGGGGCGGCCGAAGCCCGTCAGGTAGTTGAAGAGGTCCGCCACGTCCGCGCCGATGTCCGGGTCCGTGGTGAACAGGCCCATGTCCGTGTAGAGGCGCGCCGTCTTCGGGTTGTAGTTGCCGGTGCCCACGTGCACGTAGTGGCGCACGCGCTCCCCCTCGCGCCGGACGATGAGGATGGCCTTCGCGTGGGTCTTCAGCGAGGGGATGCCGTAGACGACGTGGACGCCCGCCTCTTCCAGCGCGTTGGCCCACTTGATGTTGGTGCGCTCGTCGAAGCGGGCCTTGAGCTCCACCATGCACACGGCCTGCTTGCCGTTCTCCGTCGCCGTTATCAGCGCGGGCACCAGCGGGGAGCTGTCGGAGGTGCGGTACACGGTCTGCTTGATGGCGAGCACGTCCGGGTCCGCCACCGCCTCCGTGACGAAGCGCTCCACCGATGAGCTGAACGAGTCATAGGGGTGGTGCACCAGGAGGTCGCCCCGCCGCATCGCCGCCATCACCGTGCCGGCCTCGGGCGGCGCGTCCGGGTCCGGCCTCAGCCGAGGCTGCGAGACAGGCGCCCACGGCGGGTCCTTCAGCTCGGGGAAGCCGGGCGCGAAGGCGATGGACTGCACGTCGCCCAGCCCCAAGAGCCCCTGCTCCTCGTACACCTGGCGAGGCTCCAGCCCCAGCGCCTCCACCAGCGGCTCCAGCAGCTTGGGGCTCATGCCCGCCTGGACCTCCAGCCGGATGACGTCTCCGAACCGGCGCTGGCGCAGCTCCGTCTCCACCGCCTTGAGCAGGTCCTCCGCGTCCTCGGACACGGTGAAGTCCGCGTCGCGGGTGACGCGGAACAGGCTCCAGCTCAGCACCTCCATGCCCGGGAACAGGTCCCCCAGGTGCTGGGCGATGACCTCCTCCAGCGGCACGAAGACATGGCCCTTCAGCGGCAGGAAGCGGGGCAGCAACTCCTTGGGCACCTTCACCCGGGCCACGCTCTCCTCGTCCGCCTGCGGGTCTCGCAGGAGGACGGCGAGGCTGAGCGACAGGTTGGAGATGTACGGGAAGTGCCGGCCCAGGCCGATGGCCAGCGGGGTGAGCACGGGAAATATCTGCTCCCGGAAGCGCTGGTCCACCTGGGCGCGCTGGTCGGCGTCCAAGTCCTTGGCGCTGAGGATGCGCAGGCCCTTCTCCGCGAGCGCGGGCCGCAGCAGCTTCTCGAAGATGGCGCTGTGGCGCTTGCTCTGCTCGAAGATGCCCTCGTGCAGCTTGTCGAGCGTGGTGCCCGGCGCCGCCCCATCCGGCACCAGTCGCGCCACGCCGCCGCGCACCTGCTCGTGCAACCGCGCGACGCGAATCATGAAGAACTCGTCCAGGTTGCGCGCGTAGATGGCGACGAACTTCAGCCGCTCGAGCAGGGGCTCGTCCGACGACTCCGCCAACTGGAGCACCCTGTCGTTGAAGGCCAGCCAGGACAGCTCGCGATTGAAGAAGAGCCCTTCATCCATCTCCACCCCCGCTGGAAGGACATCTCGCTCCAAGGGCTTCTGGGTGACGCTGCGTCCGGCAACGCCTCGCTTCGCCATCTTTCGCGACTCCTGTTTCCTACCTCGGCGGGGGATGTAGCAGGCCAGCCTCCCGGCGATTGTGAACTTAGACGTCACGAAAGGAAGCCCACCTGGGGTGGGTCCGTGCTCGGGAAGTTGCCGAGCGAGCGTTCACGGATATCACGCGTGGAGTTTCTTGCATCCGCGCTGTTGGAACGGCATGTCAGTCGACGTGAGCCCGACAGAGAACCCTTCGAGTGCCTCCCTGGCCGTCCCCCCGACGGATGCCAGCAACCTCTTCACGGCATACGACAAGGAGGGCCGGGCACAGAAGGGCCGGTGGGCCGCGGCGCTGGTGGCGGCCATCATCCCGGTGACGCTGGCGGTGGGCTTCTGGGTGCTGGCGCGCGAGGAGGCCGTGACGTTCCGCGTCGTGACGCCCCATGGCTTCAAGTCCATCACCGGCGGGATGACCTCCGACCAGGTGGTGGCGCTGCTGGGCCGCCCCATGACGCGTGAGCAGGACGCGACGGGCGCGGACTGCTACCGCCACGGCACGCCGTCGATGGAGAAGGAGTTCTTCCTCGTCTACTCGGTCTGCTACCAGGACGGAAAGCTGCGGGACGTGAAGCAGCAGAAGTACTCCGCCTGGAACGTCGACCCGGCCACGGGGAGCTTCCAGCCGCCGGCCACGGACACGCCGCCCGCGCAGGAAGCCGTCCCGTCGGGCACGGCGGGTTAGCCGTCCAACGCGGGCCCGTCCCTGGGGCGGGGATGGGCGGCCATGGACCGCGGGCCCACCTTGCTGGGCGCGGGACCTCGGTGTGAGGGGTGTCCTGCCCGGAGGGGGGCGGCGTGGGGCGGCGGTGGACGTTCTCACAGCGCGTCGGCGCGGGGTTCATCGCGTCCCTGCTGGTGGCGCTGGCGCTCGCGGTGACGTCCGCGGTGGCGCTCCTGTCCGTGCGCACCCACCAGAAGGCCAGCCTGCTCGAGCTGTCCATGGACCTGCTGGAGGTGGAGCGGCTGCGCCGCGCCTTCAGCGACAAGGTGTCCAGCGAGCGCGGCTATGCGCTGTCGGGTGACACGCTCTTCGCGGAGGAGATGGTGGCCTCGCGTGAGCGCTTCATCTCCATCGCCGGGAGGCTGGAGGCGCGCCTCGTCGTGGAGCCCGCGTCGTCGCTCCTGGGCTCGGCCATGCGCGCGGAGCAGGAGCACGAGCAGGCCGTGCGGGAGCTCGTCGTCGCGCACGCGGCCAACGTGCCTCGCTCCAAGCTGGAGCGCCTGTTCGAGGAGCGCGTGGGCACCACGCGTCTGCGCGCCTATGAGTCCCTGCAGCAGCTCTCCGCCAACGCGGAGGAGCAGCTCGCGCGGGGCATCCAGACGGCGGTGGACGTGGATGAGCGGGTGCTCGGCCTCACCCTCGTCGCCGCGAGCCTGGGCCTCGCGGTGGCGGCGGTGCTGGCGTGGGTGCTGCTGCGGCGGCTGCGGCCCTTGCGTGAGGAAGCGGACGACAGCGCGCGGCGCTTCCAGCTCCTCGTCGAGGGTGTGCAGGACTACGCGCTCCTGCTCCTGGACGCGCGCGGCCGCGTGGCGAGCTGGAACCCGGGGGCCACGCGAATCACCGGCTACGAGGCCTCCGAGGTGGTGGGCGAGCCGGTGGACCTCTTCTATCCCCCGGAGTCCGCCGCGCTGGGCGTGCCGGAGAAGGACCTGGCGCGAGCGCGCAGGGACGGGCGGCTGCGCACGGAGGGGTGGCGGCGGCGCAAGGACGGCTCGAGCTTCTTCGCGGAGGCGCTCATCAACGTGCTGCGCGACGAGAGCGGCGCGCTGCGGGGCTACGCGGAGGTGACGCGCGACATCACCGAGCGCCGTCGCGCCGAGCGCACGCAGGGCCTGTTCGCGGAGGCCGGCCGGGTGTTCCAGCAGTACCCGGAGCCGGACCTGATGGTGGCGGAGCTGTCTCGGATGATGGTGCCCGAGGTGGCGGATGGGTGTGTCCTCTACGTGCTGACGCCTTCCGGCCAGCTGCGGCCCCGGGTGGTGAAGCACGCGGACGAGGAGAAGGAGCCCCTCTTGTGGGAGGCGGTGCGGCGACACCAGCCGTCGCCGGACACGCCTCGGGGGCTGTGGCAGGTGATGCGCACCGGACGCTCGCACCGGGTCGCGGACGTGACACCGGAGATGCTCGCGAAGAACGCGGAGGACGCCGAGCACCTGCGGATGATGGAGCAGGTGGGCGTCCGCTCGTACCTGGCGGTGCCGCTGCGCTCGGGGGAGAAGGCGCAGGGGGTGCTGGTGTTGCTCACGTCCTCGCCGGAGCGGCGGCTGACGCAAGGGGACCAGGTCTTCATGGAGGAGCTGGCCGGACGCGCGGCGCTGGCGCTGGACAACACCCGGCTGCTGCGGGAGTCGCGCGAGGCGGTGGAGCTCATCGGCATCGCGGCGCATGACTTGGGCAACCCCCTCAACACCCTCCAACTGCTGCTGCGCAAGCTCCAGCGACAGGGCCCGGGCATGGCGCCGGAGAAGCTGCGCGACGGCCTGGCCGCGGCGCTGAAGCAGACGCAGCGCCTGGGGCAGCTGCTGCTCAACCTGTTGGACTTGTCTCGCTTGTCCGCGGGACGTCTGGTGTTGGACGTGGCGACGGTGGACCTGGCGGACCTGGCGCACGAGGTGGTGGAGCGCTTCGCGGCGTACGCCTCCGAGCAGGGCAGCAAGCTGGTCTTCGACGCGGAGCTGGGGCTGGTGGGCGGCTGGGACAGGCTGCGGCTGGACCGGGTGGTGACGAACCTCTTGTCCAACGCGCTGAAGTTCGGCGCGGGACAGCCGGTGGAGGTGCGCGTGGAACGCGCCGGGCTGTCACGGGCGCGGCTGGTGGTGAAGGACCACGGCGTGGGCATCCCCCCGGAGGCGCAGCGCAGGATCTTCGACCGCTTCGAGCAGGTGCCTTCGGAAGGGCGCCATGCGGGCTTCGGGCTGGGGCTCTACATCGTCCGGCAGCTCGTGGACGCGCACGGGGGCTCGGTCCACGTGGAGAGCTCTCCGGGCGAGGGCTCCACCTTCACCGTGGAGCTGCCCTTGTTGCAGCAAGGCTCGGAGCGGGAGCTTCCCGGCACCGAGCCCCCTGTCCTGCCTTGACGCTAGAGCGGCGGGAGCGCGCTGGACGGCTCGAGGACCAGGACATGGACCTCCTCGTCCGCGACGGGCCGGTGCTCCACGCCCCGAGGGAGGACCAGCAGCTCGCCGGGCTCCACCTCGACGGAGCGCTCGCGCAGCTCCACGCGCAGCCGGCCATGGAGGACCAGGTACAGCGTGTCGTCATGCGCGTGCCGGCGCCATGGCCCGTCACCCTGGAGCTTCATGAGCTGGACGCGCTGGCCGTTGAGCGCGCCCAGGGCCCGGGGGGCCTCGTGGGCCGAGAAGAGGGTCAGCTCCCGGGCCAGGTGGACCTTGTCCACCGGCACCTCGACGGGGGAGGACGTCGCGTCGTTGGAGCACGCGTCCTCGGAGGCGGGCTCGGTGCGTCGACGGGAATCCCAGCGAGGGGGGCGGGCGATGGCGGTGTTGGGACTGCGAGTGGGCGCGCTCATAGGAACCTGATGTCTGTCTTTATGGCCAGACATCGCCGTTCCTGCACCGGCCCCCGAGCATCGGGGTCGACTACCCGACGAAGCGTCCGTCGCCTTCAGTCTGGATAGAACATCGGGTCGCGCGTGGTGACGAAGGACGAGATGACGGACGCCACTTCGTGAGGCAGCCCGGTGAACTGGACGCCCACGCCCGGCATCAGCTCCGGCGTGCGGGAGTTGGCCTCGCGCACCCAGCGCACCACGCCCGTCACCTTCATGGGCCGGCCTCCGGGCAGCGTGAAGTCCAGCTCCACCTGCGTGCCGCGAGGCACCGCGTCCACCGTGGCGATGAAGACGCCGCCCTCGCTGATGTCCATGGAGAAGCCGGTGAAGAAGTTGGAGTCACTGCGCATGTCGATGGACGTGTGCATCCGCACGCGCCCGTTGCGCCGCGCCTCCACGCCCTCCGCGCTGCTCGTCCGGGCGGGCCCTGGCATGGCGGGGACCGCCTCTCCCCGGGCCTGGGCCTGGGTGGCGGCGCGGGCCAGTTCCGCCTGTCTCACGCGGGCCGCCTCCTGCTGCGCGCGCGTGGAGGCCTCCTGGCGCGCCCGGGTCCGGGCCGAGGAGGCTTCCACCTGCTGCCGCAGGGCCGACTCGGCGTCCGCCACGGCGCGCGTCACCTGGGCCAGTTGCTCCTGCTGGATGCGCAGCGCGGCCTGCGCCTCCACGCCCACCCGCTTGCGGGCCTCCAGGGCCTTCTCGCGGGCCTCGAGGGCCTTCTCCCGCGCGGCGTCCACGCTCAGGGCGGGCACCCGTGCGGCCTGGAGCCTGGAGGCCTGCTCGCCCACCTGGGGGTCGGCCTCCGGGTCCTGGTGGGCCTGGGCCAGCGCGGCCTTCACGCCTTCCAGCCGGGTGGAGAGCGCGGCGGCCTCCGCCTGGGCACGCGTGAGCTGTTCAGCGAGCCGGGACTCCTGGGTGGACAGCTCGCTCTCGATGCGAGCCAGCTCAGCCTCACGGGAACCCAGCGTGGATGCACGGGCAGCGGCGGACGACGAGGTCATTTCTTGGGACTCCGGAGGCCCGCCACTGTAGCAGGCTCCCCGGGAAGTCCACGCGCGACGGGGAGTGGGTCAATCCGCGCCCTTGATACAGGCGACGGGCTTGAGGCGGCGCGCCACCTTGGCCAGCCCCGCCATCTCCACCGTCTCCAGCACGTCCTCCAGGTTCTTGTAGCAGGGGCCGGACTCGTCGAGCGGGGTGTGGCGGGTGTTGAGGAGGATGCCGGACTCCGCCATGCGCGCGTCGGTGACGTCCTGCTTGAGCACGCGGCGCGCCTCGCCCCGAGACAGGCGGCGGCCGGAGCCGTGGTTCACCGAGTAGATGGACTTGGACGCCCCTTCCTCCGCGAAGAGGATGGCGCTGCCCGTCTCCATGGAGCCGGGAATCAGGATGGGGTGCCCGGTGCCCTCCCACGTCGTCTTCTTGAGCGAGGGGTGTCCCGCGGGGAACGCGCGCGTGGCGCCCTTGCGGGCGACGAACTTCCCGGCCTCCTTCTGGATGAGGTTGTGGGAGATCTCGTAATAGACGCTCGCGGTGCCGCCGAACACGTCCTCCAGCGCGGCGCACACGGCCTCGCCGATGATGAGCCGGTTGGCCACGGCGAAGTTGGCGGCCATGTTGTGGAGGTTCCAGTACTCACGGCCCAGCGGGCTGTCGGCGTCCAGCCAGACGAAGTCCTCGCTGCGACTCTTGAGGCCCAGCTGCGCGGCGCCCTCCACGAAGAAGTGCTTGGCGATGTTCCACCCGAAGCCGCGGCTGCCGGTGTGGAGCATCACCCAGACGCGGCCCTCCTCGTCCACCTGCATCTCGGTGAAGTGGTTGCCGCCGCCCAGGCTGCCCAACTGGCCGCGCTTCTCGTAGGCGCGGTCGGGGATGTCCACCCGGTCATCCTCCACGGGGATGAAGTCGCGCTCGGTGATGGCGGAGCCTCGGCCCAGGGCCTTGGCGCCATGCCGCACCACGTCGGCGAAGGCCTTGTCGGACACCTTGCGCTGGTGCTGCACGCGGCTGGCGCCCACGCCCACCGCGATGCGGCGAGTCACCTGCTCAATCCACTGGCGGCGCTTGGCGACGTCCGCCACGTCCTCGGCGGTGAGGGTCGTCTGCAATTGCACCATGCCGCAGCCGATGTCGTAGCCCGCGGCGGTGGGCAGGAGGATGCCGTCGGTCTCCACCACGGTGCCGATGGGGACGCCATAGCCCACATGGCAGTCCGGGGTGACGGCGACTCGGGTGACGCCCGGGAAGGACGCGGCGTTGACCACCTGGTCGAAGACGGCGTCCTCGAGCGCCGGGAGGTCGGGCCCCTCACCCCAGAGCAGCTTGTCGGACAGGAACAGGTTCGCGTCCACCCGCATGCTCTTGGTCTTCGGCAGGACGTAGTGGCCCTCGGCGACCTTCTCCAATCGTTGTTTCCAGCTCATGACCATGTCCTCCCTGGAGGGGCAAACGCGCGCGAGGGACGGCAACGTCCGAAACAAGCTGACGCCCGGGTGCGGGTGCACCCGAGTGTCTCCGAGAATGCGGCGGGAGGAAGCGGAAAGGCGAGCGGATCTCCGAGCCGCACGGGCGTCCACGTCCACACGAACGGACGAGCGAGAGTCGGCTCTCGTGCGATGCGCGGGAATTGGATCAACGCGGGGCTTGCCGCATTCCCGCGTCAGGCGCATCCATTGGCCATCCAGGCAGGGGGTGGGCGATGGGTTTCCTCAGTGGGATTTTCCTGGCGGTGGCGTTGCAAGCCGTGCCAGCGGATTCGTTGGCGGGTCCGGTGTTCAACCCGTCGATTTGCGCGAAGAAGCGGGTGGACGCATGTGGTTGCCACCATGTGTATGGGATTCGGCACTGCCACCCGAACCGCAAGGGCGAACACTGCGAGGCGCCGGTGAAGGCGCAGGTGTCCGCGTCGGAGACCCCTGAGACGACGGAGGCCCCGGTCCTGGAGAGCCGTGAGGCGGAGCAGGCCGCCCCGCGGAAGGCGCCGTCGGCGAAGCCCGCGAGCTCGCCCCACAAGAAGCGCTTCGACCCGAAGAAGTCCGTGGCGATGTAGCGCGGCGACGCGCTGCTCCAGTGTGTCCTTCCTTCAGCGCCGCTGGGCGACGATGCGCAGGCCGACGGGTTTGAACACACCCTCGGCGATGCGCTGGCGCTCGGTGGCGAAGATGTATTCGGCCATGCGCTCCTGAGCGGGGGTGTGGCCGTGGTGCCCCCGGGCCAGGTAGCGGAACAGGTAGGGCCCGCGCGTGACGTGCTGGAGCTCGAAGCCCCCGTCGCGCAGCGCGCTCACCATGTCATCCCCGGTGTGGAGTGGCTCGTCGTGGTGCAGGTGCTCATGGCGCCAGCGCTCGAGCGGGGCTTCGTCCGGCGTGCCATGGACGGCCTCGGGTGGGAAGTGGCCTCCGGCCGCGAGCAGATCCTGCGCGTCGTAGTACCAGCGCGCGGTGGGGGCGTCCGGAGCGGCCAGGTCGAAGTCATCCACGACGAGGGTGCCTCCGGGCACCAGCAGCTCGCGCAGCTTCGCCACGGACGCGTCGAGCGGCGAGAGGTGGTGGAGCACGGCCACCGCGACCAGGGCGTCGAAGGGCTGGGAGGCGAAGCGCAGCAGGGGGACCTGCTCGAAGCGCACCCCGGGCGGGCGCGGTGTGTCGCGCAGCCGAGCGTCGATGGCGACGACGTCGTGGCCCTCCGCCGCGAGCTGTCCGGCGAGTGCTCCCTCCCCACAGCCGACCTCCAGGATGCGGTGATGCCGGGCCACCGCGGGGCGGACGAACGCGTGTGTCTCTCGAAGGTGGATGGGGAGCATGGGTGCCCCCATCGTGGTCCTGGAGGACCGGGAGGAACAAGCGTGGGTCAGTGCGTGAGCTGGAGGGGCTCGTCGTCCTCGGGCAGCTCCGCTGGCGTGACGACGGACTCCGCGCGGCTCAAGGACAGCGGGCCTTCGGCGCGGATGACGACCCAGGCGGACTGAGGCGAGGAGCGCAGGGCGACGGCGTTGGGGCTCAGCCAGCGCAGCTCGGGGCGGTAGCCCATCGCGGGAGGCTCGGGGGTGATGCGCGGCGGAGGCGTGTGAGGGGTGGAGGCTCCCGTGGCCTGGGCCTGGCCTTTGGGGGCCGTGTCCAGCTCGCGGCCCGCGCGAGGCGTGGGGAGTGTCACGGGCACCAGCGTGGGGGGTGTCTGGGGTCGCTCGTCCCGGCGCACCTTCGTCGCGGTGGGTGGGAGGCGCGACTCGGAGGGCTTCATCTTCACGGGAGCGATGGTGGGCGCCGCGGGCAGCGGTCCCGCGGAGGAGGCCTCCTCCGCCGCGCGCAGGACGAAGGCGGGCGGTGGAGGCGGAGGCGTGCCTCCACGCGACTCCGCGCGCGAGGGCTCCTCGAGGATGTCATTGGCGGTGATGTAGAGCCGCTCATCCTCCAGCGCCGTCGCGGGGGGATGGGATGTCTGTCCAAGGCGGGCGACATCCGAGGACAGCTCCGGGTCGCGCGGGTCCACCGCGAGCGCGGCGCGCAGTGCGGTGCGAGCGCGGGCCTCGCAGCCTTGGGAGAGCAGCAGCTCCGCGGCCATGCGGTAGGACGCCACGGCGCCTGGACGGTCTCCCGCGCGGCGGCAGATTTCGGCGTGGCGCACGCGTGCGTTCGGGTCCTTGGGCATCAAGCGGACGATGCGCGCGAGGACCTCCGCGCACTCGGCATACCGTTCCTGGATGAACAGCGACCGCGAGGTCTCCTTCAGGGTCTTCAGCTGGGTCTGTACGCGCTCGCTCATCGTCCTGCCCTCCGAACGGATGCAGGGTGAGAGAAGCAGGCAGCGTGCCGACAGGACGCGCTCGGCGCGAAGCGTTGCATGCCTTTCGGCGATAGTGGCTCCAGGAACGAACCGGCGTTGTCACGTGGTCATCCGGGTTGCACCCGAGGACAGCGTCACCAGGGCAGTCAGCGTGAGACCTGGGGCGCGGGGCCTGTAGAAAAGAGGGCCGGCGCTGTAACAATGATAGCCTGCCGTGCCGGAATCCTTCCGGTAGCGGACCCGAGGCGTGCAAGTCGATGCATCGCAGCCGCTTCCACTCCTTCGTCCAGCACTGGCCAGCATCGGCGATGAGCGGCGTGGACGAGTCCCTGCTGGAGGCGCTGCTGACGTCGTGGGTTTCCACAGGGCGTCAGGCGTGGCCGGAGGTGGCGCTCGCGGAGGAGGACTTCCTGCGGCACCTGGCCCAGCGGCTGGTGCCGGGAGATGTGTCCTCGCTGACGTCGGAGGAGGTCCCCGTGGCGGACCTCTATCTCGCGTGTGCCTGCGCCAGGGGACTCCCCGCGGCGCACGCGGCGTTGGAGCGGCACTTCCTCTCGAAGGTGGCGCGAGCGGTCTCCCGGGTCCGAGGGGGCGGCGTGGACGCGGAGGAGGTGCTCCAGCAGTTGCGCCAGCGGCTGCTCACCGCGGAGGGGAGGACCGAGCCGCGCATCGCGGAGTACCGGGGGACCGCGCCGCTGTCCGCGTGGTTGCGAGCGGCGGCGGTGCGCACGGCGCTCAACCTCCAGCGCGCGGAGGGGCGGCGCGCCAGGGTGGAGCAGGAGGCGGAAGGGGCGGTGCTGGGGGGAGACGTCGAGTTGGACTACCTCCGGCGGCGTCACCACCAGGACTTCCGCGAGGCCCTGGTGGTGGCGGTCGCGAGCCTCTCTCCGCGAGAGCGCACGGTGCTGCGGCTGCATGTGGTGGAGGGGGTGAACCTGGAGCGCATCGGCGCGATGTACCGCACGCACAAGTCCACGGTGTCGCGCTGGGTGGCGCACGCGAGGCAGACATTGCTGGCGCGGGTGCGTGAGTCCCTGGCGGAGCGCCTCCAGTTGTCGCTCGGCGAGCTGAACAGCCTGATGCTCGCGGTGGGCGGGCAGCTGGACCTCAGCCTCCCGGGTCTGCTGAGAGAATCCGCGTAGGCCCCGACTTTCTTCACGAAGCCGTGCAACGGGATGAAGTGGCCGGTGTCACCCCGATGAAGGCCAGGCATTGGTGCCTCGCTTCACGAACGGAAGGACGGACCTCATGCGGAACGGACTGAAGGGACTCGCCGTGTTGGCGTCGCTGCTGATGGGAACGAGCGCGCTGGCGGAGGAGCGCATCGAGCTGAAGGTGGGGGCCCACCATGTGCTCACCGTGAAGGGGCTGAACAAGGTGGCGCTGGGAGACCCTGAAACGGCGGAGGTGAAGACGCTGGGGGCGGGCAAGCTCGACATCCAGGGCAAGGCGGAGGGGACCACCCAACTGCTGGTGTGGAGCGCCGGTGGCAAGAAGGAGGCGTACACGCTGGTGGTGACGAAGGACGGCGCGAAGCCCGCCACCGAGACGAAATAGCCCCGCCCCCGAGGTGGCCCCGGGCAACCTGCGCGAGAATGCCTGGACCTCATGAGCCCGGTGCCACCTCCTCCCTCCTGTCCCGATGAGAACGTGCTCGCGGCCTTCGCGAGCGGAGCGCTGCCCCCGGTGGACATCTCCGGCGTGGCCGCGCACCTGGATGCCTGCGAGGACTGCCGGGCCCTGGTCGCGGTGGTGGCGGCCGAGGACTCCCTGACGGACGTGAACCCCCACTCCCAGGTGTCCACACCCGCCGGACACCTGACGCACGCGCTGCTTCGAGAGGGGACTCGGCTGGGCCCCTACGTCCTGCGAGAGCTGCTGGGCGTGGGGGGCATGGGCGTGGTGTACGCGGCGGAGGACCCGAGGCTGGCGCGCAGGGTGGCGGTGAAGCTGCTGCGCCCCATGGCCGAAAGCGAAGAGGGAGAGGGCCGCACGCGCTTGTCCCGAGAGGCCCAGGCCATGGCGCGCCTCTCCCATCCCAACGTGCTGCCTGTCTTCGAGCTGGGCGCCTCGGATGGCTGTGATTACCTGGTGATGGAGTGGGTGGAGGGGACGACGCTCGCGGGCTGGCTGCGGGAGCGCGAGCGCTCCTGGGAGGAGGTGCTGGAGACGTTCCTCGCGGCGGGAGCGGGCCTCGTGGCGGCGCATCGCGAGGGCCTGGTGCATCGCGACTTCAAGCCCTCCAACGTGCTCGTGGGCAAGGATGGCCGCGCACGGGTGATGGACTTCGGCCTGGCCCGGCGATGGCGGAGCGGAGACCCCGCCGCACCCGTCGCGCCTTCCACCTCGCCCACGGACCTCGAGCAGACGGTCCTCACCCGCGAAGGCGCCGCGCCAGGGACCCCCGCGTACATGTCTCCCGAGCAGCGCCAGGGCCTTGCCGTGGACGCGCGAAGCGACCAGTACAGCTTCTGCGTCGCGCTCCACGAAGCGCTTCACGGAGAGCGTCCCTCGGAGGCACTCGCGCGGAGGTCCTCGAAGGTGCCTCGACACCTCCAGGCCGCGCTGGCCCAAGGTCTCGCGAGGGAGCCCTCCGCGCGCCATTCCTCGATGGAGGCCTTGCTCCAAGCGCTCTCGACACCCGCGACAGCGAAGTCACCGCGGTGGGGCTGGGGGGCGGTGGCCCTGGGAGTCGTCCTGGGGCTCGCCCTGTGGAAGTGGCGCGGGGACGAATGGGTGCCCCTGGGGGACTCGGAGACCTCGGCTTTCCACCAGGAGGTCGAGGCCGCGAGGAAGGGGGGCGGCAACATCTTCTTCCCGCTGGTGATGGGGGAGCCGCGTACGCTGGAGCTCTCGAACCTGTCGCGCATCGCCATCGGGCAGCAGGGACTGGTGAATATTCAGACCGTGGAGAATGGCCTGCTCCTCACCCCGCTGGAGTCCGGTGCCTCGCACCTGCTGGTGTGGACCCGAGCGGGCGAGCGGCGCCTGTACACAGTCTCTGTTTCCGGGAAGTGAAGCGTTTGTAATCGTGGATGAAGCACTGGCGCGGCAGCTCGTGTCTGCTCTTTTCTCCTCCGGGACGAGGCTGCGATGATGCGTGCATCTCATGAAGCCGCAGCGTCCAGTCCTCCCCACGAGCTGTCCCGACAAGAAGCTGCTCATGAGCCTTGTGCAGGGGGCGCTGTCCTCCGCGAAGGCGGCGGGATTGGCGGCGCATCTGGACTCGTGTGAGAGCTGTCGCGCGCTCGTGGGGGAGAGCACGCTACCGGACCTGGACCCGGAGCCGCAGGAGGCGGCAGCCGTCACGCACAAGCACCCCCCGCCGCCCAAGGGACAGGCGCCTGGCATCTCGGCCCTGGCCTTCCCGAAGGGGACGCGACTGGGCCCCTATGTGCTGGGCGAGATGCTGGGCCTGGGAGGCATGGGCGTGGTGTACGTCGCGGAGGACAGCCGACTGGGGCGCAAGGTGGCGCTGAAGCTCTTGCGCCCCGCCCGCAAGGGAGTGGAGGAGGAGCGCCGAGGCCGCCTGCTGCGCGAGGCGCAGGCGATGGCGCGGGTGTCCCATCCCAACGTGCTGCCCGTCTTCGAGCTGGGCTCCGCGGAGGGGCGCGACTACCTGGCGATGGAGTGGGTGGAGGGGACGACGCTCGCGGGGTGGCTGCGCGAGCAGGAGCACTCCTGGGAAGAGGTGCTGGAGAAGTTCCTCGCGGCGGGTGCGGGGCTCGCGGCGGCGCATCGCGAGGGCCTGGTGCATCGCGACTTCAAGCCGGCGAACGTCCTGGTGGGCAAGGACGGGCGCGTGCGGGTCACGGACTTCGGGCTCGTCCGGCGGTGGCAGGCGGAAGCGGGTCCGCTCGACGAGACGGAGCTGATTCTCACGCGTGCGGGCACCACGCTGGGCACGCCCGCGTACATGTCTCCGGAGCAGCGCCGGGGACGGCGCGTGGACGCGCGGAGCGACCAGTACAGCTTCTGCGTCGCGCTGTACGAAGCCCTGCAGGGCGAGCGCCCCGCACAGCAGAAGGTGGACGAGGCTCAGCCGCCCTCGTCGTCTCGCCTGCGACCGAGCACGGGCCGGATTCCGGAGCATGTGCTGAGCGCGCTGTCCCGGGGCCTGTCGCATCCGCCGGCGGCGCGCTTCACGTCCATGGAGCCCTTGCTCCAGGCGCTCTCGCGCTCCCCGGGCTCACGCGAGTGGAGGTGGCTGGGCGTGGGGGCGCTGCTGCTGCTCCTCTTGGGAGGAGGGCTCGGCCTGGTGTTCTGGAGCCAGGCGCAGAGCGGGCGGGAGAGGACCGAGGGAGGCGAGGACCGCCTCGAGCTGCGCCCAGGAGAGTCCCGCACCGTGTTGGTCTCGGGCATCCGGGAGGCCTTGGTGGAGGCCCCGCACCTCATGGAGGCGAAGGTGTCGGACGGCAAGCTCCAGCTCAAGGGGCTGGAGCCCGGGGTGACTCGCATGACGGTGTCGTACCTGGATGGGATGGAGAAGGTCTACACGGTCTCCATCCAGTAGCCCGGAGCGAGGTGGTCAGCGCCCGCCGCGAGGCGCCTGTCGGGCCTGCCTGGGCGTCTCCTGTCCCAGCATCCGGTACGCGCTCTGACGGTGCTGCTTCATCATGGTCAGCGTGTCGTCGAGCATCCCCTTCAGCTCGGTGTTGCTGGAGAACTGCTGCTGTCCGGCCATCACCATGGCGATGTTCGAGTCATGGTCTCCCACCATGACGGCCAGGTAGCCCCGGTCGAACGTGGGGCCGCGGCGCAATGGGAGCTCCTCCATGAGGGCGTGCTCCGTGTTGCCCATGGCCTTGGCGAGCGGCGTCGTCGCCTCGGGCTCCCCCAACTGGAAGCCCTTCGACTTCGCGTACGTCAAGAGCTTCTGGTCCGCCTTGCCGTGCTCGCGCTCCATGCGCGCGCCGAAGTCCTTCACGTCCTGGGACGCGCCGTTCTTCTGGGCGAGCTGTCCCATCTGAATCTCCATCTGGTTGCCGTGGTGGAGGAGCTCCAGGAAGGACTTCTCGTCGGTGGGCACGGGCAAGAGGCCCTCCTTCATCCACTTCATCGCCTGCGCATCGGGCTCGCCCGAGCCGCCCGTCGCGGGTGCGTCCTCGAGCGCCTGCTTGCGCAGGTCCTCGCCCTGGTCGATGGCGTCCGCCTCTCCCGCGCGAATCATGCCCTGGCTGTCACCGGTGCCGTTCTGCGGAGGCGCCGAGTCCTGCGCCACCGCCGCGCCGCCCAGACAGAGAATGCCAGCCAGCATCCAACCGTTCCGTCGAGTCATCGCCTGCCTCCCGAGAAGGGGTTCCTGGGGAGGAAGGTGGCGATGTCCCGACGCGAAAGGCCACGGTGCGCCGAGGGAGCGGACAGCAGCTCCTCCCCTCGGACGCGCTGCTCAGAGGCTCAGGGCTCCGAGAGCAGGAACAGGGCGTTCGCGCTGGCGATGGGGCGGGTGCGGTCGTCCTGCCAGGCCTCGACGCGCACGTTGGCGACGCGGCGTCCCTGTCGCGTGATGAAGGCCTTCGCGAAGGTGTCCTGGGCCTTGCCCGAGCGCAGGAAGTCCACCGTGAGGGAGATGACCTTGGGGACGCGCTGGGTCTCCGTCTGGAGCAGGAGCTCGAAGATGGCGGAGCACTCCAGCAGCGCGCCCAGCGTGCCGCCGTGCAGCGCGGGCAGGAAGCTGTTGCCGATGAGCTTGGGCGTGTACGTCATCCGGCAGAGCATCTCACCGGCCAGGTGCTCCACGCCGATGCCCATGAAGCGCGCATAGGGGATGGCGTCGGTGAGGCGGCTGTACTCGCGCGTCTTGCGCACCTGGAGGACCAACTCGGCGAGCGTGGGGGAAGGTTGCGTGTCGCTCATGTCCGTCACTCCTCCAGCCGCATGAAGGTGCCCTGCGCGGAGGCCACCGGATTGCTCTTGTCACCCTGGTGCACCAGGGCGCGGACGAAGGCGACTTGTCGCGTGGCGCGGTAGCACTCGGCCACTGCGGTGAGCGAGATGCCGGGGCGGGCGGGGCGCAGGTAGTCGATGCGCAGGTCCAGCGTCACCAGCGGCAGGAAGCGACCGAAGCGGAGGATGACGGCGGAGCCACACGCCGCGTCGATGAGCGTCGTCACCGCGCCGCCCGCGATGACGCCCGTCTCCGGGTTGCCCACGAGGAAGTCCGCGTAGGGCAATTCGACGACGGCCTCCGCGGGGCCGATGTCCAGGAGCTTCAGTCCCAGCGCGTGGTTGTGGGGAACGATGTCCGTGTAGAACAGGGAGCAGCGTTCCATCCGCTCAGCCTTGTCTTCGGGGAGCTTGAAGTCATCCGACATGGGGAGCGGATAACAGAATCACGCGGGGATGGCGCGTGACGAATCGCGTCGGAGCCTCTCGGATGGACGCTCAGGAACAGGGAGGGCGGGACTCCTGTTGAGGGGCGCCAGGCCTGCCTGCCCGGGGGCGGGTAGTCTCCCGCCGCCTGCACGGCCGTGTCTCGCGCAGTCCCCCAAAACGAGGACCTCCGGTGAAACGACTGACCTCCGCTCTTTGCGTCGCGCTGCTGGTGCCCGGCGCGCTCGTCGCCGCCCAGCCCGCGGCGACGCCTCCCGCTGCTCGGCAGGACCCCCCTCCCGCGCCCCAGAAGAAGGACGACGCCGCGCGCGAGGCGGGCCGCGCCGTCGAGGTGAACCCCCACGCTCCCGCCGTCGCGGAAGGCCCCGGCGAGGGGAAGGACAAGGACGCCTGGAAGGTGGATGCCCCCGGGTTCCCCGCGAAGCAGGTGGACATCGACGTCACCGAGGGGACGTGGATGAACCTGGACGTGAGCCCCACGGGGGACGAGCTCGTCTTCGACCTCCTGGGTGACATCTACGTGCTGCCCCTCGCGGGAGGCGAGGCGCGCGCGGTGACGTCCGGGGTCGCGTGGGACATGCAGCCGCGCTACAGCCCGGACGGCAAGTCCATCGCCTTCACCAGCGACCGGGGTGGCGGCGACAACATCTGGGTGATGAAGCGGGATGGCTCCGACGCGAAGGCGGTGACGCAGGAGAAGTTCCGCCTGCTCAACAGCCCCGCGTGGAGTCCGGATGGCCAGTACATCGTCGCCCGCAAGCACTTCACCGCGCGGCGCTCGCTGGGTGCGGGCGAGGTGTGGATGTACCACCGCTCCGGCGGTGACGGCGTGCAGCTCACCGAGCGCGCCAATGACCAGAAGGACCTGGGCGAGCCGGCG
The DNA here is from genome assembly GCF_000331735.1 of Myxococcus stipitatus DSM 14675. GTDB lineage: Bacteria > Myxococcota > Myxococcia > Myxococcales > Myxococcaceae > Myxococcus > Myxococcus stipitatus. The sequence continues at coordinate 79,256 of NC_020126.1, forward strand.
TTCTCCCCGGATGGCCGCTTCGTCTACTTCAGCCAGGACACCACGCCGGGCAAGACGTTCGAGTACAACAAGGACCCGAACGCGGAAATCTACGCCATCCAGCGGTTGGACCTGGAGACGAAGGAGATTGACCCCTTCGTGAGCGGGCCGGGTGGCTCCATCCGCCCGACGCCGTCGCGCGACGGCAAGCAGCTGGCGTTCATCCGCCGCGTGCGCACCAAGAGCGTGCTGTACGTCGCGGACGTGGCCTCTGGCGCGGAGCGCCCGCTGTACGACGGGCTCGACCGGGACATGCAGGAGACGTGGGCCATCCACGGCGTCTACCCGACGATGGCGTGGACGCGGGACGACAAGGCGATCATCTTCTGGGCGGGCGGCAAGCTTCAGCGCGTCGACGTGGCGACGAAGAAGGTGACGCCCATCCCCTTCCACGTGAAGGGCACGCGGACGATTTTCGAGGCCGTGCGCACGCCGCGCGCGGTGGCGCCGGAGCGCTTCAACACGAAGATGCTGCGCTGGGTGCAGGTGTCCCCCCAGGGGAACCGCGTGGTGTTCCAGTCCCTGGGCAAGCTCTACGTGAAGGACCTGCCGAACGGCGCGCCCAAGCGGCTGACGAAGCAGGAGGAGCACCTGGAGTTCTATCCGTCGTTCTCCCGCGACGGGCGCTCCATCGTCTACTCGACGTGGGACGACGAGAAGCTGGGCACCGTCCGCCTGGCGTCCGCCACGGGCGGCGAGGGCAAGGTGTTGACGTCACGGCCGGGCTACTACGTGGAGCCCGCGCTGAGCCCGGATGGCAAGACGCTGGTGTACCGCGCGACGGGTGATGGCTACCTGATGCCGGGCCTGTGGAGCCGGGAGATGGGCCTGTTCGCGCAGCCCGTGTCCGGTGGCGCGGCGCGCAGGTTGACCCGGGATGGCGGGCAGCCGCACTTCGGCGTGCGCTCGGACCGCGTGTACTTCCTGCACGTGGAGTCGAAGGAGAAGGAGGACGTGCGCTCGCTGAAGAGCGTGGGTCTGGACGGAGGCCAGGAGCGCACGCACCTGACGAGCGCGGAGGCGACGGAGCTGCGCGTGTCACCGGATGAGCGCTGGGTGGCGTTCCGCGAGAACTTCAACGCGTACATCACCGCGTTCCCCAAGGGCGCGAAGGTGGCCACGGTGGGCCCGGACGCCAAGGCGATGCCGGTGGCGAAGGTGAGCCGGGACGCGGGCGAGTACCTGCACTGGTCCGGCGACAGCACCCGCCTGCACTGGGCCCAGGGGCCGGAGCTCTTCACGCGTGAGCTGAAGCAGTCCTTCACCTTCATGGACGGGGCGCCGGAGAAGCTCCCGGAGGTCGCCGAGAAGGGCGTCGACCTGTCGTTCCCGGTGAAGGCGGACGTGCCGGAGGGCACGGTGGCGCTGGTGGGTGGCCGCGTCATCACCATGAAGGGGGACGAGGTCCTCGAGCAGGGCGTGGTGGTGGTGCGCGGCAACCGCATCGTCGCGGTGGGGCCGGTGGGCAAGGTGCAGGTGCCCTCCGGCGCGAAGGTGGTGGACGTGAAGGGCAAGACGCTGATGCCCGGACTGGTGGACGTGCACTGGCACGGGAGCATGGGCGCGGATGGCCTGATGCCCGAGCAGAGCTGGGTGCACGCGGCCTCGCTCGCGTTCGGCGTGACGACGCTGCATGACCCGTCCAACTCGACGGAGGAGGTCTTCGCCGCCAGCGAGATGGGCAAGGCGGGCGTGCTCACCTCGCCGCGCATCTTCTCCACGGGCACCATCCTGTACGGCGCGGCGGGCGCCGGGTACCGCGCGCCCATCGACACGCTGGATGACGCGCGCTCGCACCTGCGGCGCATGAAGGCGATGGGGGCCTTCAGCGTGAAGAGCTACAACCAGCCTCGCCGGGACCAGCGGCAGAAGGTGCTCCAGGCGGCGCGGGAGCTGGACATGCTGGTGGTGCCCGAGGGCGGCTCGCTGCTCCAGCACAACCTGACCATGGTGGTGGACGGACACACGGGCGTGGAGCACGCGATTCCCGTGGCGCGCATCTACGCGGACGTCCGGCAACTGTGGGGCAAGAGCGGCACCGGCTACACGCCGACGCTGGGCGTGGCGTACGGCGGCAACTGGGGTGAGAACTACTGGTACCAGAAGACGAACGTCTGGGAGGACGACCGGCTGCTGTCCTTCGTGCCTCGCCGGGTGGTGGATTCGCGCAGCCGCCGCCGGATGATGGTGCCGGACGATGAGGTGAACCACATCGAAGCGGCGAAGGTCGCGCGCGAGCTGAACGACGCGGGCGTCAACGTGCAGCTGGGCGCGCATGGCCAGCGCGAGGGCCTGGCGGCGCACTGGGAGCTGTGGATGTTCGGCCAGGGCGGGATGAAGCCGCTGCAGGCGCTGCGCGCGGGCACGCTCGGGGGCGCGCGCTACCTGGGCATGGACAAGGAGCTGGGCTCGCTGGAGGAGGGCAAGCTCGCGGACCTCCTCGTGCTGGACCAGAACCCGCTGGAGAACCTGAGGAACAGCCGCACCGTGCGCTTCACCATGGTGAACGGGCGGCTGTTCGACGCGGCCACGCTGAACGAGGTGGGCACGCGTCAGCGCGCGCGCGCGAAGTTCTTCTTCGAGAAGGACGGCAACGAGGGCTGGACGCCGAAGGCCAACGCCCAGACGCACACGCACGCGTGCGATTGAGGCGGGACTCCTGAGGTGGGGCGGTGGGCATCGGACCTCTGGGGTCGATGCCCACCGTCGCTTCACGACGGACTCAGGGCGTGGGCTTCTCGGTGCGGGTGGCGCACTGCTTCACGAAGGTCTGCAGCCGGTCTCGCAGCTCCTTGCGGAAGACGGGGGCATAGGCCTCGTGGGCCATGTCCACCGCGCGGCGCTGGAAGGCGATGGCCTCCGCGCACCGGTCGACCTGGAGGAACAGCGCGGCCTGGATGGCCAGGGCGAACGGGCTTCCAGGAGACAGCTCCACCGCGCGCTTCGCGGAGGGCAGGCCCTTCGCGGGCTGGAGCGTCATCGCGTAGTGCTGGGCGAGGCTCGCGAGGACGCGGGAGTCGTGCGGCATCAGCCGCGCGGCGGACTCGCGGGCCTGCTCCTGCGTCTGGGTCTCGCTCCGGCCCTGGAGCAGCTCCGCGAGCAAATCCCACGCGCGCCCGTCCTCGGGGTGGGCCTTCACCAGCTCCCGCGCGCGGGCCAGGTGCTCCTCGGGGCTCGTGGACAGCTGCGCGGCCAGGAGCGTGGCGCTCACGTTGTGGGGGTCCTCGGACAGGGCCTGGGCCAGCTCGGCGCGGGCCTTCTCCTGGCGCTGTGCCTGGGTCAGCTCTCCGGGGGCGCGCAGGAACAGCAGGCCGCGGTTGGCGTGGACCTCGGCGCCGCCCAGTTCGCGCACCTGGACCTGGGTGGACACCGGCGGCAGCGGCAGGGTGAGGAACGAGGAGCGCCCGCTCATGAGATAGGTGCGCACGTCCCCGCGCAAATCACTGACGCCCTGGAAGGACACCTCGAAGGCGCGCCTGGGGTCCTCCGCGCGAGCCAGCCGCGTCTGGAACTCGTCGAAGCGGTCGGTGTGCATGTTGATGAGGTAGTGGACCCACAGCCACGCGGAGGCGTAGTGCTGCTGGTTCTCCGCCTCGTTGAGCAGCTCCTTCTGGTCCCACTCCCAGAGCTCGTCGATGTCCAGCCAGCCATGCTGCGTCACGTAGTTGCGGCTCTGGGTGTTGACCCGGCCGAGCACCGCCTCCTGGGTGCTGGGCTTGATGTGCGTCGTCTGGAGGTACTGGGCCAGGCCCTCGGCCAGCCAGCGCGGCTGGCGCAAGAGGACGTGCTGGCTCAGGTAGTGCGCCAGCTCGTGTGTCTGGAGTTGCTGCTCCGGGCCGTTGTCCAGGACGTAGCCCTCGCCCGACATGACGAGCAGCGGGCCGCGCTCGGTGGCGGTGACGAAGCCCACGAAGCGGCCCTGGGTGAACTCCGCCAGCTCGCTCGTGTTGCGCAGGAGGATGACGTCGAGCGAGCCCTGAGGGTTGAAGTCCGAGCCCCAGGCGAGCAGCACCGCGCGGCGGAGCTTCTCCAGCTCGGCGGCGGACTGCGCGGCGACCTCCGGGGAGAGGTTCGTGTGCAGGCGGAAGTGCTCACTGCGCACCTCGGACCAGACCCGGCCTCCCTCGGCGGGACAGAGTGCGCGGGAGCTCGCACAGCCCGTGGAGACCAACAAACCCAACACTGCGATTGAAAGCGGGGACATCGACATGATGGGGGCGGCTTCTCTCATGTCTGCTTTGTGATTCCCAGAGGGGCTGGGTGAGGGTAGGCAAGAGGGCGTGTGCAATGCCGTGGCCGTGCGGGCCTCGCTGTGATAGCCAGCCGGCAGCCACTTGACGCTCCGATGGCGGCGCGACCTTCCGGGTCGTGACCGTAGGGTGTCCTCGGGTGGCATTTCCCGACAGCGCCACTCGAGCCTCGACCACGTCGTTGCTGGAGGCACTCATGGCCACCTCTGAACTTCCCGTCCTGGAGTTCGTCCTCGCGAACTACAAGAACTTCAACGCCCGTGCGACGCGCGATGCGCTCCTGTCCTACTGGGAGCACATCTCGAAGGGCGGTCGCATGTTCTGGAGCGTCGCGGGCGCGATGTCTTCCGCGCAGCTGGGCATCACGCTCGCCCCCGCCATCCGCGCGGGGCTGATTCACGGCCTCTCCGTCACGGGCGCCAACATCGAGGAGTCGCTCTTCCGGCTTGTGGCGCACCACTCGTACAAGGACTTCCCCGAGTACCGTTACCTCACCAAGGCGGACGACACGCGCATCCTGGAGAACCGGATGCGCCGGGTGACGGACACGAGCATCCCGGAGGACGAGGCGTTCCGCGCGGTGGAGAAGTTCATCGTCCCCATGTGGAAGAACGCGAGCGCGAAGGGCGAGCGGCGCTTCTGGCACGAGTACTTCTACGAGGTCATCCAGGCGCTGGAGCCCTCGTCGTACGAGGGGGACCCGGAGGCGTGCTGGCTGCTCGCGGCGGCGCGGGCGAAGCTGCCCATCGTGGTGCCGGGGTACGAGGACTCGACGTTCGGCAACATCTTCGCGTCCTACGTGAAGACGGCCGAGTGCAACGCGAGCATCGTCAAGTCGGGCATCGAGTACATGGCGGACTTCTATGACCGCTACGCGGAGCTGTCCGAGGGCGAGGGCGTGGGCTTCTTCCAGATTGGCGGCGGCATCGCGGGTGACTTCCCCATCTGCGTCGTCCCGTCCATCAAGTACGACCTGCAGAAGCCCGTGAAGCCGTGGGCGTACTTCTGCCAGATCAGCGACTCGACGACGTCCTACGGCTCGTACTCGGGCGCGACGCCGAACGAGAAGATTACGTGGGACAAGCTGACGGAGACGACGCCGATGTTCGTCGTCGAGTCGGACGCCACCATCGTCGCGCCGCTGGTGTTGAACGCGCTGCTCGAGTGCAAGGGCGCGCCGGCGAAGGCGAACGCGCTCATCGCGAAGTACATGAAGTAGTCGCGGTGCCGCACACCTGCCGGGAGGAGGAAGGCCCGGCAGGTGCGTGGTGGAGGTCACCCGGCGACGGCGGCGGTCTTCTTGGTCCGGAGCTGGGAGAGCAGGGTGTCGAGCGAGAACCGTCCGGGGCCGGCGCTGAGCAGGAGCACGGAGACGGCGGTGTAGAGCGTGGCGAGCTCCGAGGAGCCGGAGCCGAAGGGGCTGCGGCCTCCCGCGCGAACGAGCCAGGTGGGCAGTCCGGCGAACGGTTCACCCGGTCCGGAGTGGATGCCCATGACGCTCAAGCGGATGAACGGGTCATCGATGGGGAGGTGGGCGATGAGGATGCCCACGAGCATGGTGCCCGCGACGCCGAGGGAGGCCAGGGGTGTGAGCAGTCCGACCATCCACGCCAGTCCTCCGAAGAACTCGGCGGCGGCGCCGAGGAACTGGAGCCAGCCGGGGAGGGAGGAGTCGGGGCCCATCCAGGAGAGGGGGGAGATCATCTTCCCGGCGCCGTGGAGGGTCATGAGTCCGCCGCTGAGGAGGCGAAGGACGAGCAGGCCCACGGAGAGGGAGGGGGTGGCGGGGCGGGAGTCGACGAGGAAGCGGAGGAGGGGGTGGCTCATGGGGATTTCTCGGAGGGGTCGGGTTCGAGGAGGGAGAGGGCGAAGCGGAGGGAGGAGCGCAGGAGGGAGGAGTCGGGCTCTGTCTTGCCGACGATGCTCATTCCCTGGACGAGCACGACGAGGTGGGCGGCGAGTGCGTGGGCGTCGTGACGGCGGCTGACGAGGCCCTGTTTCTGAGCCTCGCGGAGGGTGGGCTCGAGGGCATCGGCGAGCTTGGCGAAGGACTGGCCGACGACGGCGCGGACCTCCGGGTCATGGGGGGCGACCTCGGCGGCGGTGTTGGCGAGGAAGCAGCCGCGGGTACGAGCGGGGCCGGTGCATTCCTTGCCGCGCACGCGCAGGTAGTGCTCCAGGCCGGCGCGAGGGTTTGAGCCCTTGGCGAGCAGGCCATGGATGTCGACGACGCTCCGGTCGGCGTATCGGCGCAGGGAGGCGAGGAAGAGGGCGCGCTTGTCTCCGAAGGCGGCGTAGAGGCTGCCTTTGAGGACTCCGGTGCTGGTCTCGAGGTCCCGGACGGACACGGCGTGGTAGCCGGTCGTCCAGAACTGGTCGATGGCGCGGTCCAGGACCGCGTCCTCATCGAAGGTCTTGGGTCTGCCCATGCGCGCTCCTCCAGGACCCGGTGGGGTCCTTTGTTTTTGGACGAGCGTTCAAGTAATGATTGTTGGACGGGCGGGCAAGTATAAATGAGGGGTGGGTGCATCGGGGGTTGGCTCGCACCGCACGCCATGACAGACAGGGGTGGTAGCTCTCGCGCCTCATGAGAGTCATTCCTGCCTTGTGGGCCGTGCTGTTCGCCGCGTCTGGGTTGGGCTGCTCCACCGTCAGCAAGTCCCCCGTCTTGGAGGCGTGGGAGGCGGCGGAGCTGGAGTGCGACGACCCTCGGGAAGACCAGTGCGTCACGCTCTTGTGCTTGGGCGACGCCTGCGGCTTCTATCCCTGCGAGGACGCTCCGGGAGAGATTGAGCTCGTGCGGTTCCCGCCCGCGCGACCTCCAGCGGCCGCGGCGGCGCCGGGACGGGGTCCTCGGAGGAACTGGGGCGGCGCGCAGAATCTCCCACGCGGCGCCGTCATGACGTTCCCCAACTGGAACGGTGCTCCAGAGCGAATCATCCCGCCCTCACGCCAGTTGCCCCCGGGCCGCTGGGAGAAGCACCACATCTTCCCGCAAGAGCAACGGCTCAAGGAGTGGTTCGAGGGGCAGGGGGTGAAGATCCACAACTACACCCTGCCCATCCCGCGCGACCTTCATCAGCGGATCCACAGCGTGGGCGGGCACGGTGGACAGTGGAATGAAGCGTGGAGGGTGTTCAGCAGGAAGTACCCCAACGCGACGCCCGAGGAGATCTTCAAGCACGCGGGAGAGCTCATCTATCGGTTCCAGCTCTTGGGTGGTCCCATCCAGCCGTACTATTCGAGGCCAGGAACGTGAGGACCGATGCGCCGATTCTTCTGGGTGGATGAGGACAACGCGGTGGCCGCGCGGTACGGCGGGAGAGTCGATGCCTCGCACAGATGGCGGCTGCCCGGCATGTTGAAGTGCCCGACGTGTGGCGCGACGTGGAGCGGCATGGGCCACCACTTCCCGGGGGTGGACCTGTCGCGACTGCCCGGGCATCGCGAGTTCGAGAAGGCGAGACCCGAGCCTCTGCCGGAACTCGAGCGCCTCCGTGAACAGGTGCGCCCGCTGGTACCCCCTCACACGAAGCTTCCACCGGGAACGGGCCTGGGCCCTCTGGAAGGAACAGCCTCCGGCAAGCTCCCGGCCTTCACCTGGGTCGTCGATCTCCTCCTCGTCCAGAGGGGGGGACTCGAGCGTCTTGAAGCAGAGGGCGTGAGAGGTCTCCAGGGTTACCCGACCGCGCTGCGGTTCCGACAGAAGAACCCACCGGAGCTGCTGGAGCTCCAGGTCGACCCGCATGGTTCGTTGCATGCCGACTGCATTCCAGCGGATGCGCCCCCGCCATGCTCGGCTTGTGGCCGCTGGGGCGTCGGCAGGCCCGATGAACCCATCCTGGAGGCGGCCACCCTTCCCTCGGAACGGGACCTGTTCCGAGTGGGGAACTTCGCGACCATGGTCATCGGCACGGAGCGCTTCGTGGACGCAGTGCGCCGACTCGAACTGGAGGGACTGACCTTCCGTGAGCTGCCGACGCGCTGAGCGTCACTCCTTGCCCGGTCCACCCAGGATGCGAGGCGCCTCCGCGCGGTGGAATCCTTGGAACGGCTTGGACGCCGAGGTCTCCTCCAGCGGGAAGATCTTCGTGTTGCACGACGCCCCACCGTCAATCTTGATGAACTCCCCGGTGATGAACGAGGACACGTCCGACAGCAGGAACACGATGGCCCCGCTCACCTCGGCCTCCGTCGCCAACCGCTGCAGCGGCACCTCCTTCTTCAACATCGGGATGAGCGCCTTCACCATCTCGTCCTCGTAGCTGTCCAGGCCGCTGGAAATCACCCAGCCCGGCGCCACCGCGTTCACCCGCACCCCCGACACCGCCCACTCCACCGCCGCCGTCTGCGTCAGGTTCAACATCCCCATCCGCGCCGCGCCCGAGTGCCCCATCCCCGGCATCCCGCCCCACGCGTCCGCGAGCATGTTCACGATGGACCCACCATGCTGACGCATCGACTGGAGATACACCTCCCGCGCCATCAGGAAGCCGCCCGTCAGGTTCGTCGCCACCACCGCCTCGAAGCCCTTCTTCGAGATGTCCGTCAACGGCGACGGGAACTGTCCCCCTGCGTTGTTCACCAACCCGTGAATGCGCCCGCGCGCCGCGACGATGCGCCCCACCGTTGCCTTCACGCCCTCCTCATCCCGGATGTCCACCGCCTCCAGCGAGCACTCCCCGCCGTCCTCGCGAAGCTCCGCGGCGACCGCCTCCAGCTTCTCCCGCTTGCGCCCCAGCAGGACGACGTGCGCCCCCAGTGACGCCAGCTCGTGCGCCGTGCAGCGGCCAATCCCACTGCCGCCCCCCGTCACAATGATGTTCTGCCCCTTGAAGCACCCCGGTGCGAATACAGAGCGGTAGCCCATGACGTCTCCTGTGGCCGCCTGGCGGCGTCAGTCCCGCCCCCGCCGGGAACGCAGCGCGTCCTCCAGCGTGAGCGCCCAGCGATGAAGAATCTTCTTCCGGCGCGCACTGTCGTCCCGCATCAGGTTCGCGAGCCCCAACCCTCGGATGAGGTCCAGCGTCGCCTGCACCAACTCGCGCGTCTCCGGCTCCCGGTCATCCACGCCCAGCAGCGTCACCGTGAGCCGATGCACCTCCCGGCCCACTTTCGCCTCCAACGGAAGCAACTGCGCCCGCAGCTCCGCGTCCGCGCTCGCCGCCACCCAGAGCTGCGCCGCCGCCGCGAACAACGGCTGCGTGTAGATGCCCGCCAGCATGTTCAGGATGCTCTCCGTCCGCCGCCCATCGACCGGCAGCCGCGCCGCGCGCCGGCCCAGCTCCTCCACCTGCTGGTGCCCCACGTACTCCACCGCCGCGGCGACCAAATCCCCTCGCGTGGGGAAGTGATGCTGACACGCGCCCCGAGACACACCCGCCCGCTCGGCGATGACCGTCATCGTCGCGCCCGCCCACCCCAGCTCCGACAGGGCGCCAATGGCAGCCTCCATCAATCGCTGACGCGTGACGCGGCTGCGCTCCTGCTCCTGTCTGCCCGTCGCGCCAGATGACTCACTCACGTCGGCCAGCTTGAAAGCCACTCCTGAAAAAAGCAAGCGCGCTTGCTTTTTTAGACCTCGCCTCCCAGACTGCCCGACATGAGCGAGTCTCCTCTCCGTATCGGCAATGCCTCGGGCTTCTATGGCGACCGGTTCTCGGCGGTCCGGGAGATGCTCGAAGGGGGCCGGCTGGATGTCCTCACCGGCGACTACCTGGCCGAGCTGACGATGTTGATTCTCGGCAGGGACCGGATGAAGGACCCCGCCACCGGCTACGCGAAGACCTTCCTCCGGCAGATGGAGCAGTGTCTGGGGCTCGCGCTGGACAAGAAGGTGAAGGTCGTCGTCAACGCGGGCGGCTTGAATCCGGAGGGACTCGCCACCGCGCTCCGAGCGCTGAATGACAAGCTGGGCCTCAAGGCCCGCATCGCCCACGTCGAGGGCGATGACCTCTCCGGCCGAGCCGATGAGCTGGGCCTGGGTGCACCGCTCACCGCGAACGCGTACCTGGGAGGCTGGGGCATCGCGGAGGGCCTGCGCGCGGGCGCGGACGTCGTCGTCACCGGCCGCGTGACGGATGCCTCGCTCGTCGTGGGCCCGGCCGCCGCGCACTTCGGCTGGAAGAAGGACGGCTGGGACCAGCTCGCCGGCGCCATGGTCGCGGGCCACGTCCTCGAGTGCGGCACCCAGGCCACCGGCGGCAACTACTCCTTCTTCAAGGACGTGGATGTCCGCCGACCGGGCTTTCCCCTCGCGGAGCTGTTCGCGGATGGCTCCTCCGTCATCACCAAGCACGAGGGCACTGGCGGCGCGGTGACGGTGGACACCGTGCTCGCGCAGTTGCTCTACGAAGTCACGGGAGCCCGGTACGCGGGGCCGGATGCGACGGCGCGCTTCGACTCCATCACCCTCGCGTCCGACGGCAAGGACCGCGTGCGAATCACAGGAGTGCGAGGCGAGCCGCCTCCGCCCACCGTGAAGGTCTGTCTCAACCACCTGGGCGGTTACAAGAACGAGGCGACGTTCATCCTGGTGGGGCTCGACATCGAGGAGAAGGCGCGCCTCATCCGCGAGCAGATGGAGGCCGCGCTCACGCGCAAGCCGAAGGAAGCACACTGGACCCTGGTGCGGACGGACCGCGAGGACGCCGCCACGGAGGAGCAGGCCGCGGCCTTCCTGCGCGTGGTGGTGAAGGATGCGGACGCGAAGCTGGTGGGCCGGGCCTTCAGCGGCGCCGCCGTCGAGCTGGCGCTGGGCAGCTACCCCGGCTTCACCATGACGGCCCCGCCCTCCGACGGCGCACCGTACGGCGTCTACACCCCGGCCTACGTCGACGCGAAGCAGGTGGAGCACGTCGCCATCCTCCCGGAGGGAGCGCGCACCGTCGTCACGCCGCCCGAGCAATCCCAGACACTGGCCCCCGTGGAGCCGCCCGCGCTCCCGGCGCCGCTGCCGCCCGGGCCCACGCGCAGGGTACCGCTGGGCCGCATCGTCGCGGCCCGCAGCGGCGACAAGGGTGGCACGGCCAACATTGGCGTGTGGGTCCGCACGGACGAAGCCTGGCGCTGGCTGGCACACTTCCTCACCGGGGAGAAGCTGCGCGAGCTGTTGCCGGAGGCCGCCGCCTTCCCCGTGGAGCGCCACGTCTTCCCCCAGCTCCGAGGGCTCAACTTCGTGGTCGACGGAATCCTGGGCGAGGGCGTGTCGTCCTCGACGCGCTTCGACCCGCAGGGCAAGGCGCTGGGCGAGTGGCTCCGCTCGCGCCACGTGGACATTCCCGAGTCGCTGCTTCGTGAAGGAGAGGGGTGAGGCCGATGCCAAGAATCACATCGCGAATCAACACGGGCTCGGAGACCTTCCAGGCGCAGCGCGCGGACATGCTCGCGCGCCTCGGGGAACTGCGAGGCATCGAGGCCAAGGTCCGCGCCACCGAGGAGAAGGCCCGCGACAAGTTCCACAAGCGCGGCCAGCTCCTCCCGCGTGAGCGGCTGATGATGTTGTTGGACCGGGGCTCGCCCTTCCTGGAGCTGTCCACGCTGTGCGGGTACGGCTACCACGACGACAACGACGGCTCGCTCGCGGGAGGCAACAGCATCGCGGGCATCGGCTACGTGTCCGGCGTGCGGTGCATGGTCTTCGTGAACAACTCCGCCATCAAGGGAGGCACGGCCTCTCCGTGGGGCGTGCAGAAGGCGCTGCGAGGCCAGGCCATCGCGCTACAGAACAAGCTGCCCCTGGTGTCGCTGGTGGAGAGCGGCGGCGCGAACCTGATGTACCAGCAGGAGATCTTCATCCCGGGCGGGGAGACCTTCTACAACCAGGCGCGTCTGTCCGCGGCGGGCATCCCGCAAGTCACGGTGGTGCACGGCTCCAGCACGGCGGGCGGCGCGTACCTGCCCGGCCTGTCCGATTACGTGGTGATGGTGAAGAAGAAGGCGAAGGTGTTCCTCGCGGGCCCGCCGCTGCTCAAGGCGGCCACGGGGGAGGTCGCCACCGACGAGGACCTGGGCGGCGCGGAGATGCACGCCACCGTCGCGGGCACCGCGGACTACCTGGCGGAGAACGACGCCGACGCCATCCGGATGGCGCGCGACATCGTCTCGAAGCTCGGCTGGAACGAGCGGCTGGCGGCCCAGGCTCCGACCTCCTACGCCGAGCCGCTCTACTCCCCGGACGAGCTGTGCGGCGCCATCCCCGCCGACTACCGCAAGCCCTCCGACTGCCGTGAAATCATCGCGCGCATCGTGGACGGCTCCGACTTCATGGGCTTCAAGGACGACTATGACGCGCACACCGTCTGTGGGTGGGCGAGCATCTTCGGCGGGCCCATCGGCATCATCGGCAACAACGGCCCCATCAGCCCGAGGGGCGCGACGAAGGCGGCGCAGTTCATCCAGCTGTGCTGCCAGTCCGGGACGCCCATCGTCTACCTCCAGAACACCACGGGCTACCTCGTGGGGACGCAGCCGGAGCAGGGCGGCATCGTCAAGCACGGCTCGAAGATGATTCAGGCGGTGGCGAACGCCACGGTGCCGCAGGTGACGTTGCTCGTGGGCGGCTCGTTCGGCGCGGGCAACTACGGCATGTGCGGCAGGCCGTTCCATCCGCGCTTCATCTTCGCGTGGCCCAATGCGCGCACGGCCGTCATGGGGGGTGAGCAGGCGGCGAAGGTGATGTCCATCGTCTTCGCGGAGAAGCTCGCGCGGGGCGGTGAGACGGTGGACGAGGAGGCCCTGCGCGCCTTCACCCAGCCCATCGTCGACCAGTTCGAGAAGGAGTCGCACCCCTTCAACGCGTCCGCGCGGTTGTTCGACGACGGCATCATCGACCCAAGGGACACGCGGCGGGTGCTCGGGTTCGCGCTCTCCATCTGTCGCGAGGCGGGCCGGCGTGAGCTGAATCCCAACACCTTCGGGGTCGCACGCCTGTGAGAGGAGCGGACGGGATGGAGCGTTTCAACAAGGTCCTCATCGCGAACCGCGGGGAGATTGCCGTCCGCGTGATTCGCACGTGCAAGCGCTTGGGCTACCGCACGGTGGCTGTGTTCTCCGAGGCGGACCGGGACGCGCCCCACGTGCTCGCGGCGGACGAGGCCGTCCCCATCGGCCCCTCTCCCGCGAAGGAGTCCTATCTCGTCATCGACAAGCTCATCGGCGCGGCGAAGGCGTCGGGGGCGCAGGCCATCCACCCGGGCTACGGCTTCCTCTCCGAGAACGCGGCCTTCTCGCGCGCGTGCAAGGACGCGGGGCTGGTCTTCATCGGCCCGGACGCGGAGGCCATCACGCTGATGGGCAACAAGCGTCAGGCGAAGCTGCGGATGCTGGCCGCGGGTGTCCCCTGCATCCCGGGCTACGAGGCCACGGACGCGGACGACGCGGCGCTGGTGGCGGAGGGCGAGCGCATCGGCTTCCCGCTGATGGTGAAGGCGGCCTCGGGCGGCGGCGGACGCGGCATGCGGTGGGTGCACGAGCCCTCGCAGCTCCCCGCCGCGCTGAAGGGCGCCCGCTCGGAGGCGACCAACGCCTTCGGCAGCGGCGAGCTCATCCTGGAGCGCGCCGTCGTCAACGCCCGGCATGTGGAGATTCAGGTCTTCGCGGACGAGCACGGCAACGTCGTGCACCTGGGTGAGCGCGACTGCTCCGTGCAGCGGCGCCACCAGAAGATTGTCGAGGAGAGCCCGTCCCCCGCCGTCAGCGCACAGCTGCGGGAGCGCATGGGGCAGGTGGCCGCCACCGCCGCGAAGGCCATCGCCTACAAGGGCGCGGGGACCCTCGAGTTCCTCCTGGCCCCCAGCGGCGAGTTCTACTTCATGGAGATGAACACGCGTCTCCAGGTGGAGCACCCCGTCACGGAGCAAGTCACCGGACTGGACCTCGTCGAGTGGCAGCTCCGCGTCGCGCAGGGTGAGCCGCTGCCCCTGTCGCAGCGGGACATCACCTGGAAGGGGCACGCCATCGAGGTGCGGCTGTGCGCGGAGGACCCGGCGAACCAGTACGCGCCTCGCGCCGGACGGCTGCTGACGTGGCGTCTGCCTGCTCGCGAGGGGATTCGCATCGACCACGGCGTGCGCGAGGGGCAGGACATCCCGCCCTTCTACGACTCCATGCAGGCGAAGGTGATTGCCTCGGGGGTGGACCGCGAGATGGCTCGGCGTCGCCTCGTGGAGGCGCTGCGCGAGCTCACGGTGTTCGGCGTCACCACGAACAAAGCCCTGCTGCTCCACGTGCTGGAGAGCGAGGCGTTCCGCTCGGGGGCCTACGACACGGGCTTCATCGGCCAGCACGCGGAGGCCTCGGTCGTGGAGCGGCTGTATGAGACGCGCCCTCGGGAGCGCGCGCTCGCGGCGGTGGCCCTCTTCCATGACGAGGCCCAGCAGCTCGCGAGGAGCGGCGGCCTGGATGCCTCGCTGGTGAACTGGAACACCGCGCACCGGCACCCGGTGTCGATGACGCTCGAGGACTCCCAGGGGGACGCGAAGGTCTCCGTGCGCCCCGTCTCCTCGGAGCGCTACGAGGTTGTCACCGGTGATGATGCGTTGGACATCACCGTGCGGGGCCTCGCGGATGGTGTGTTCGACTTCGCCGTGGCGGGTGCGCGCGGGCGGGCGCGCTACCTGCGCACGGGCGACTCGGTGTGGCTGGATGCGGGGGACGGCGCACGGCAGCTCACGGATGCGACGTTCCGCCCGCCGAAGCCCGCGGAGGGCGTGGGCACGGGCCGGCTGCTCGCGCCGATGGACGGGCGCATCCTGCGGGTGGACACGAAGCCGGGGGCCTCGGTGAAGCCGGGGGACGTGCTCGTGGTGCTGGAGGCGATGAAGATGGAGTTCCAGCTCGTCGCGGACCTGCCCGGCATCGTCGAGGCCGTGAATGCCTCACCCGGCGGGCAGGTCTCCGCGAAGCAGCTCCTGGTGGTCCTCAAGCCCCAGGGCTGAAGCCGCGCCTTACGCCTCCGAGGGCGCCTGTTCGGGCGACGCCTGGGGCTTGCGGTCCAGCGCGAGCACCCCGAGCCCCACGACACACAGGGCGGCGCCCGCCAGGCACACGCCCGTCCAACCCCACCGCGTCCACGCGGTGGTGCCCAGCCACGAGCCCGCCGCGCCGCCCGCGAAGTAGGTCACCATGTAGATGGTGTTGAGGCGGCTGCGCGCCTCCGGGCGCATGGCGTAGACGCGCGTCTGGTTGGAGATGTGATTGCCCTGGGAGCCCAGGTCGAGCAGCACCACGCCCAGCCCGATGCCCCAGAGCCACTGCCCCAGGGGCCACATCAGCAGGAAGGACAGGAGCAGCACGCCGATGGAGAACACGTTGATGCGCTTGCCGCCGTGGGAGTCGGTGTAGCGGCCGACGAGCGGGGCAATCAGCGCGCCCACCACGCCCACGATGCCGAAGAGGCCCGCCGTCTGCGGACCGTAGTGCTCCGGGAGGCTCTGGAGGTACAGGGCCAGCGTAGACCAGAAGACGCTGAAGGCGCCGAAGGTGAGCGCGCCGAGGACCGCGTAGACGCGCAGCGCGGGCTCCGTGCGCGCCAGGTGGACCAGGGAGCGCATCAGCTGGGAGTAGGGCATGGCGGCCACGGGCGGCTGCGAGGGCAGGCTGAAGCGCAGCACGACGGCGAACAGCAGCATCACCCCCGCGGCAATCCAGAAGATGGAGCGCCAGCCCAGGTGCGTGCCGATGAAGCCCGCGGCGGTGCGCGACAGGAGGATGCCGATGAGCAGTCCGCTCATCACCGTCCCCACCACGCGCCCTCGCTGCGCGGGAGGCGCCAGGTGCGCGGCGAAGGGGATGAGGAGCTGGGGGGCGACGGCGGTGGCGCCCACGAGGAAGCTGGCGACGATGAGCCAGGGCAGGGACGGGGCGAGCGCCGCGCCGACGAGGGCCAGGCTCACCAGCGCGGACATGGTGACGATGACGCGCCGGCGCTCCAGGCTGTCACCCAGCGGGACGATGAGCAGCATGCCCGCCGCGTAGCCGACCTGGGTCAGCGTGGGGACCAGGCCCAGCGTCCCACCCGAGGCGTGCAGCTCCCGGCCGATGTCTCCGAGCAGGGGCTGGTTGTAATAGAGGTTGGCGGCGGTGGCGCCGCACGTGATGGCCATGAGCCACACCAGCCCGGGGCTGAGTGTCGCGTGTGAGGATTCCGAAGAGGCTGTCGTGGACATGGGGTGCTCTCGGCGCCCTCTCTCCCTCCAAAGAGGCTCCGGGTCCAGGACCGCGTGCGCACCCGCCTGTCCGTCTGCTGGGAGGCATCGCTCCGGCTGCTCCATCCGCCTGACATCACCCTTGCCCGTCAGCGGCGTGCGGGCGGAGGCGCACGCCGCGAGGAAGCGTCCAAGCGGCCGAATCACGTCGGACGCTCGGACGCTCCGGTCGACTCAGCCGTTGCTCACCGAGGACTCCGCGCGCGGCAGGAGCCGTCCCCCCAGCATGGTGATGCGGCGCGCGGCCAGCCGCTCCCGGGCCTCCGGCTGGATGTCCCGCGGCGTCCACTTCAGGTCGTGGTCGAACTCGACGTGCACGGACTCGACGCCTTCCTGGCCTTGGAGGCGCTGCTCGACTTCGCGCATGAAGTACGCGGCCATCATGCACATGGGCGAGGTGATGTGCAGGCGCACCGTCACCTTGCCCGCGTGGTTCACCACGCTCTCGATGAGCCCCATCTCCCCGATGCCCAGCGGCACGCCGGTGGCCAGGCTGCACGGGTCGGGAATCGACTGGATGCGCTCGCGAATCGCGCTCTCCGTCATCACGGGCGCGACTCCTGGAAGCTGTAGGGCTGGATGTTCCCCTTGGCCTTCTTCTTCGCGAACTCGTCGTGGGCGATGCGCTTCTTCACCGCCTCCACGTCCACGCCGGCGTAGCGCGCGTAGTTGTCGCAGAGAATCATGCGCTTCACCTCCGGCGTCACCTGCATGCCGCACACCTGCGTCAGCTCCTCGGGGAGCTGGAAGTCGTGCCAGAACTTGTGCAGCGCGGGCTGCGGGTGGCTGAACACCGTGCCGGAGCCCCACATGATTTTCGCCGGGCCCGCCCACTTGAGGAGCGCGGCCAGGGACTCGGCGAACCAGCGCTCGCGCTTCACCAGGAGCGCGCCCGTCACCTCCAGGTTGACGTACACGTTGGGGAACAGCGACAGCTGCATGCCCGTCTCGTCCAGGAAGGCCATGCCGCCGTGGACGATTTCGAAGTTCAGGTCCGGGAACGCATCCGCCGCGCCGCCGATGTCGTCGACCTTGTAGGCCTCCAGCGGCACCGCGCCCATGGGAAGGCCCTTGTGCACCGCGATGTTCTTGATGCCCAGCTTCTGGGCGCGCTCGAACAGCGGGAAGGCGATGCGCGGGTCATCCATCCGCCAGCCGGTGTGACGGAAGGAGTCGCCCAGCCACGCGGCCGGGTAGAGCTTCAGGCCGGTGGGCTTGAGCTCCTCCGCCTGACGGTCCAGGTCATCCAGCGCCGCGGTGCCGCGCAGCGGGTCCACGCCCGCGTAGACGAGGAAGCGGTCCGGATAGCGCTTCTTGATGTCCACCGTCTTCTCGTACGAGCAGAGCCCGTCCGTGTAGAGCGTCTGGAGCGGCAGCACGTGGTGCACCGCCAGGTCGATGTCGCTCTCCACGAAGAGGATGTGGGCCAGCTCGTCCACGGACCAGTTCTTCATGAACCGCTCCGGCTGCGTCACCCGGTGCGTCTCGCCCGACAGCCCGCTGTGCAGGCCGAAGATGAGCTGAGCCAAGGACTCGGCGTACTTCCCCGCGCGCCAGTTGGACGGGTGCAGGTTGTACGCATGTGTCACCGCGTCGATGACAAAGCCATCTCCAATCACCAGACAACTCCCTTCAGGTCTCGGTCGCCAGGACTTCGCCGACCAGTTGTTGAATCATCTGCGCATCGAAGGGCTTCTCGATGCGCGGGTTGGGAATGCGCTCCAGGAACTGCCGGGCCCGCGTGGTGTACGAGCCGCCCGTGATGAAGATGAAGCGCAGGCTCAACCCGGGCTCCCGCTCGCGCACCTTCTCGTAGACGTCCATGCCGGTGATGCCCGGCATCATCAGGTCGCAGAAGATGGCGTCGAAGGGGCCGCCGGAGTTCAGCTTCGTCAGGGCCTCCTCGCCGCTGCCCACCACCGTCACCTGGTGCCGCTTTCCGATGATGCGCGCCAGCGAGCGGCCCACCGCGGGCTCGTCGTCAATCACGAGCAGGCGCCCGCTGCGCTCGGAGGACGGCGCGGGCATGGGCGGCGCCTCGCGCGGCATCGCGTCCGCGGGCGCCGGCGGCAGGCGCACCGTGAAGGTCGTCCCGCGCCCCGGCTCGCTGCGCACGGTGATTTCACCGCCCAGGCCCCGGATGATGCCGTGGCAGATGGACAGCCCCAGGCCCGTGCCCGCGCCCACCGCCTTGGTGGTGAAGAACGGGTCGAAGATGCGCGCCAGCACGTTGGACGGCATGCCGGAGCCGGTGTCGCTGACGTCCACCGCCACGCCGCCGTCATTCCCGGGGCGCACCCACAGCGTCACGTGCTGGTTGTTCGGGTCCCCCTCGGGGATGGCCTGCGCGGCGTTCACCACCAGGTTGAGGAACACCTGGCCCAGCCGGGACGCGTCCGCGTGGACATGCGGGACGTCCTCGTAGCGCTTGATGACCTGGGCGCGCGGCTTGAGCTCGCTGGAGGCCAGCTTGAGCGAGAACTCCAGCGACTCGCGCACGTCGAGCAGCTCCCGGCGCTCCTCGTCCTGGCGGGAGATGTACTTCAAGTCCCGCACGATGTTGCGCACGCGCGTGGCGCCCTCGTGGGCCTCCTTGAGCAGCTCCACCGTGTCCTTCAGCGTGAGGGACCAGTTCGGCGCGAGCGCGCCGTCGGGCAGCATCCGCCCCAGCTCTCCGCCCAGCCGGTGCATGGTCTCCATGGAGGACTCCAGGTTGGCCATGACGTAGGTGAGCGGGTTGTTGATTTCATGGCCCACGCCCGCCGCGAGCGTGCCCGCGAGCACCATCCGGTCCGACTGGAGGAGCTGGGCCTGCATGCGCTTGCGCTCGGTGATGTCGCGCGCCATCACCACCACCGCGCGCTCGCCGTCGAAGTCCACCGGCAGGCCCGCGCTCTCCGCGTCGAACCACGTCCCGTCGCGGCGCATGTAGCGAATCTCGCGCAGCGGGGCGAACTCCCCCAGTGCCACCACCGCGTGGACCCGCTGGCGCACCACGTCCAGGTCATCCGGATGGACGATGGTCCAGATGGGCCGGCCGATCAGCTCTCCCGCGTGCTCGTACCGCAGCGCGCGCAGGAGCGTGGGGTTGACGTAGATGAAGCGCTGCTCGCGGTGGACGAAGATGGCCTCGGGCGCCGTCTCGATGAGCTTGCGGAAGCTCTGCTCGGAGCGGTGCAGCGCCTCCTCCGTGCGCTTGCGCTCCGTGACGTCCTCGAAGGCGAACAGCCGGTAGCGCGACGCGTCCCCGCTGGCCCCCATCGTCGAGCACAGCCTGCGCAGCGTGCGCCCGCTGGCGAGCACCGCCTCGTCCCCGTGCAGCGGCACCCCGTCCAGCCCCGCACAGGGGCTCAAGCGCAGGAAGTTGGCCGCCTCGCCCGAGTGCAGGCAGTGGTCCACCACGTCCTCGTGGGAGACCTGCCCCTTGCGGATGGCGCCCTCCAGGGGCTCGATGCCCCACAGCTGGCAGAAGCGGTGGTTCGCGTAGAGCACCGTGCCGCTGCTCACCTCCACCACGTAGAGCCCCAGGGGCAGGCCGTCGCTCAGCGTCCAGGACGGGACGGCCCCGCTCTCATCGGTGCCTCGGGCCGCTTCGACGCGCTCGAGCGCGGGGGGTGACTCCATCCTCCGCACCGTGCAGTACAGCGGCCCACCTTCCGCGGCGCTGGCCGCGCTCCAGATGAGCCAGGCCCACGTTCCGTCCCGTCGGCGCCACCGGCACGAGAAGCGCGTGGTGCCCGGGGTCCGGGTCAGCAGCTCCAGCCGCGCCTCCACCGACTCCAGGTCCTCGGGGTGCACGAAGCCCCGGTAGCCCTTCAGGCGAAGCTCCGTGGGAGACCAGCCCATCGTCACGGTCCACGCTGGATTGGCTTCGAGCACCCGACCCTGCGCGCCCAACACCACGAACAATTCGGTGGAGAGCTCGAAGAAACGGTGAGCCCACTGCTCCATCAACATTGCGTTCCTTCGACGCGCTACGGCGCGTGACGTCACGGCCAGAGAGGGGGGCTGGACCGCACGCCTTGGGTGCCTGACGGGGACAAACGTGTCTTCAGTGACATAGACACTATTTCTGGAAAAAATGCATGTCCGGAATGGATTGACCCAGGGGCGTGAGGGCAGACCCAGGTGTGTCCAACCGGTGAGCCCACACACCCGGCGCCGCTCAATCCCTGTCGCGCTCCCGGGACACGCGCGCGGGCTGGCAACGCAAGCACAAGCACATCAGAAATAAACGGCGCGGCTGGGAGCAGGGAGCCAATGGCTTGTCCTCATCCCAGCTCAAGCCGGGGATTCCCCGCTCAAATGCAGACTCACGGTGAAGTCGACTACATCTCCTTACCTGGAAGTGGCGGTGTCGCTGTAAAATTGAACCATCTTCCCGGAAATAGTGTTCGCTTGTACGCGGAGTGAGGCACAACGCTTGACGGCGTTGCGAATGATCTTCAACATGCCCGCCACGTTTCCTCCTCAAGAGTGAGACGCAGCGGCGGTGTTCGCCTCCCCCAAAAGCGATACCGCCGTATGAAGTCCCAGTTGAGCCCCGCGCGCCGCGTTCCCCCTCTCGGCGCGCGGTGGCCCCTGGGATTCCCCGTATCCTCCTGAAATCAGCGGGCAAGCGGCCTCAGATGCGCCGTGTCTCGCGTGTATCTGGCTTGCGAGCCCTCCAGGTCGGGCGGAGAGTGGGCGCCTCTTCCGGAGGTCCCATTGCCCGTCTCCTCGCTTCTCGTGTCGTCGTCGCTCGCGCTCCAGCTCGTGTCGGGGGCGGCTCCCGCCGGGGCGAAGCCTGTGTCCACCCCGTCCGCGGCGCCGGTGAAGGCTTACATGCCGCCCCTGGCCACGGCGGAGAAGCTGGTGGGGCCCGCGCTGACGGAGGGCCGGGCCTATGCGCGGCTGGCGGAGCTGACGGATGGGATTGGCCCGCGCCTGTCTGGCTCGGAGGGCGCGGCGGCGGCGGTGCAGTGGGCGCTGCGGAGCTTCAAGGCGGACGGGGTGAAGGCGTGGACGGAGCCCGTCAAGGTGCCGCGCTGGGTGCGGGGCGAGGAGCGCGGCGAGGTGCTCGCGTCCCCGCTCACGCGAGGCCACCCGCTGCACCTGCTGGCGCTGGGCGGCAGCCCTCCCACCGCGCCCGAGGGGCTCACCGCGGAGGTGGTGGAGGTGACGTCGCTGGAGCAGTTGGCCGCGCTGGGTGAGTCGGTGAAGGGGAAGATTGTCTTCTTCAACCACACCATGGCGGTGCCGGCGGACTACGGCCGCTTCGCGGGCTTGCGCGGCCGGGGCCCGGCGGTGGCGGCGAAGGCGGGCGCGGCGGGGGCGCTGGTGCGCTCGCTGGCCACCGCGTCGCTGAGCACGCCGCACACGGGGTCCACGCGCTTCGACGACGCGGGCCCGCGCATCCCCGCCGCGTCCATCACGACGGAGAACGCGGAGCTGCTCCACCGCCTGCTCGCCAAGGGGGCCGTGCGCGTGAAGCTGGTGCTGGGCGGCTCGGAGCTGCCGGACGCGGACTCGCACAACGTCGTCGCGGAGATTCGCGGGCGGGAGAAGCCGCAGGAAATCGTGCTCATCAGCGCGCACCTGGACTCGTGGGACGTGGGCACGGGCGCGCATGACGACGGCGCGGGCGTGGTGATGGTGATGGAGGCCGCGCGCCTCATCGCGAAGCTGCCGCAGGCGCCCCGGCGCACGGTGCGCGTGGTGCTCTACATGAACGAGGAGAACGGGCTCGCCGGTGGACGCGCCTACGCGGAGGCGCACGCGGCGGAGATTCCCAAGCACGTGGCGGCCATGGAGATGGACTCGGGGGGCGGCCGTCCGGTGGGGGTGAGCCTGCGCGCGGGCGCGGGTGGACAGGCGCTGCTCCAGCCGTGGATGTCGCCGCTGGTGTCGCTGGGCGCGGCGGCGTTCTCCTCGCGCGAGGCGGGTGGCGCGGACATCAGCCCCCTGATGCCGGCGCGGGTCCCCTTCTTCGGCGTGGAGGTGGACGCCAGCCGCTACTTCGACGTGCACCACACACACGCGGATACGTTGGACAAGGTGGACCCACAGGACCTGGCGCGCAGCACCGCCGCCACCGCGTGGGTGACGTATGCGATGGCGGAGTCGCCGGAGACGCTCGCCCGACCGGAGGCGCCCGCGTCCGCGCCCGTGGCCGCGCCGCCGAAGGCCGCGACGGGGCACTGAGTCATCCGAGGCCATGCGATGGATCAGGCGCCTGCCTGGTCCGTCGCGTGTGCTCGTCGTTGACGCTCCGGGAGGTCCATGGTTGCGTGGCACGCGTCCCAGCCACGGCCCCGCCGGGACAGTGATGAGCGCCTCGTGACTGTGAATGCTCGAAACCCTCGGAGTCTCCGCGACACCTCCGCCCCCGACGCGGTGGGCTGGCTCGTGTCGGACGCGAGGCTCCTGCCGAACCCGGCTCCCTTGCTGGAAGGCGTGTGTGAGCGATTGACCGCCCGAGGTGTCCCCCTCGCGCGCGCCTCCATCTCCCTGTTCACCCTGCACCCGCTCCTGCACGCGCGGAGCTTCCGCTGGCGCGCGGGCCAGTCCTCCGCCACCACGGAGGTGCACCCTCACGGCCTCCAGCACCTGCCTGCCTTCGCGCAGAGCCCCTTCAAGGCGCTGCGCGAGGGGGTGCCCGTCATCCATCGCCGGCTGGAGCAGCCGCTGGCCCCGGATGACTACCCGATGTTCCAGGGGCTGCGCGAAGAGGGGCTCACCGAGTATCTGGCGCTGCCGGTGTGCTTCAGCGATGGCTCGCGCCACGCGGTCTCCTGGTCCACGTCCGAGCCCGGGGGCTTCACCGACGCGCAGCGGGCCTTGTTGCAGGAGCTGCATCCGCTGCTGGAGCTGGTGCTGGAGGTCATCGCGCGCAAGGACATGACGGGCGTGTTGCTCGACACGTACCTGGGCCGGGACACGGGCCGGCGCATCCTCCAGGGACAGATTCGCCGAGGGGATGGAGAGACGACCTCCGCCGTCATCTGTCTGAGCGACTTGCGCAGCTTCACCGCGCTGTCGGATGCGCTGCCTCGCGATGCGTTGTTGGAGCTGCTCAACGCCTACTTCGAGACGATGGTCAGCGCGTTCCATGCGCACGGCGCGGAGGTGCTCAAGTTCATGGGCGACGCGGTGCTCGCCATCTTCCGCATCGACGCGGAGTCGCCCGTGGAGGAGCGGTGCATGGCCGCCGCGCGCACCATGCGCGAGGCCGTGGCCGCCACCGCGCGAGACAATGCCTCTCGCCGTGAGCAGGGCCTCACGCCCTATGAGTTCGGCGCGTCGCTGCACGTGGGCGATGTCATGTACGGGAACATCGGCGCCTCGGACCGGCTCGACTTCACCGTGATTGGTCCCGCGGTGAATCTGGCCAGCCGCATCGCGGGCCTGTGCGCGGGCCTCAACGAGCCCGTGCTGCTGTCGGAGTCCTTCGTCTCCCACTACCGGGGCGGCGTGAAGGACCTGGGGCGCCATCCCCTCAAGGGCGTGCCGCACCCCATGCGCATCTACACGCTGGGGTCGGAGTCCTCCGCGCGGACGGTCGCCGCCTGAGACCGCGTGCGCGTGAGCGGCTGCTCGGGCAGGCGCAGCGTGACGAGGAACGCGAGCAGCGCGACGAGGATGGCGCAGCGGTACACGTCCTTCACCGCGGTGGTGTAGGCCTCCTTCAGCGCCTGGTCCGCGCGGTCCACGGCGGAGAGGGCGTCGTCCAGTTGCTCGGGGCGTGAGGACGCCAGCTCCGTGCGCAGGCGGGCCTTGAGGGCCTCGGGCTCGAAGGCCGTGTGTGACGGGCCGCCTTCTCCGGGGGCGCCGGAGGTGGCGGACAGCAGCTCGGCGCGGAGGTGGGAGGGGAGTCCGTCGGTGGCCTGGGCCACGCGGGTCTTCAGCTCGTGGGAGAGCGTGGTCGCGAACACGGCGCCCATCAGCGCCACGCCCAGCGTCATGCCGAGCTGGCGGAAGAACGTCGCCGCGGACGTGGCCACGCCAATCTGTTGCGCGGACACCGCGTTCTGGATGGCCACGGTGTAGAGCGGAATCGAGGGGCCCAGTCCCAGGCCCACGAGGACCATCTTCACCGTGACTTCCGCTTGCGTGGACTGGGGCGTCAGCGTGAAGCCCATCACCGCGAAGCCCCCGGCGAGGAGCAGCAGCGAGCCCAGCATCAGCTCCTTGTAGCGCCCCAGCCGGGACACCAGTTGCCCGCTGACCACGTTGCCGGCGACCACGCCCAGGGTGAGCGGTGTGAGCGTCAGGCCCGAGTGCGTGGCGGACAGCCCCACCACGTTCACCATGAACAGCGGCAGGAAGACGACGCCGGAGAGGAACACCGCGCCGACGATGAACACCGCCGCGTTGCCCAGGCTGAAGGTCTTCAGCTTGAAGAGGCGCAGGTCCAGCAGGGGCTCCTCGGTGTGGGTCTCCACGCGGATGAAGGCCGCGGTGCCCACCGCCGCGAGCGCGAACAAGCCCAGGATGGGCCCCGAGCCCCACGCCCAGCCGATGCCTTGGGTCTCCTGCTCGCGGGCATGGCCCAGGCTCAGCGCGAGGAGCAGCGGCACCACGGCGAGCGCGAGGGTCCCCGCGCCCGCGAGGTCGAGCTTCCCGCGAGGCACCCCTTCCGGCCGCAGCCGAGGCATGCGGAGCAACACGAGGGCGAGCGCCACCGCGCCCACGGGGAGGTTGATGAAGAAGACCCAGTGCCAGCCGAGCCGGTCCGTGATGAAGCCACCGGCCAGTGGGCCGACGACGCTGGACAGGCCGAACATCGCGCCGAAGAGGCCCTGGTACTTGCCGCGCTCTCGAGGCGGGAAGAGGTCGGCGACGACGGCCAGCGCGCCGGTGAACAGGGCGGCGCTGCCCAGGCCCTGCACCGCGCGGAAGAGGATGAGTGTCACCGTGGAGCGGGACACGCCGCACAGGAAGCTGCCCAGGAGGAAGACGGTGATGCCCGCACCCAGCACCGCGCGGCGGCCCACCAGGTCGGAGAGCTTTCCCCAGACGGGCACCATCATCGTCGAGGCGACGAGGTACGACGTGGTGAGCCACGGATAGAGCGACGCGGGGATGCCCAGGTCCGCCTGGATGGAGGGGCCCGCGGTGGCGACGATGGTCTGGTCCAGCGCCGCGAGCAGCAGGCCCAGCAGGGCCCCCAGCATCGTGAAGACCTTCTGCGTGCGGGTGAACGTGGGGAACGCCGCGGGCGATGCCATGTGCTGGCGAGCTTGGGGACCTTGCCCGGGATGTGCCAGCACTCGCTCGCGACAGGTTGGTCGGCCAACAGCTCGTGTGGGGCCGGGCGGCGTCAAGCGGGGCTGGCTGGGATTGTCTGACAATGAAAAGGCAAGCGCCCGATTCCCCTCACGGGGCAAGCATCGGGAGGGGTTGTTCGTGCCAGGGAATAGGTTGGAAGACCGTGCCCTTCGAGGAGACCGACATGCGCTCATGGTGGAGATGGCTGGCTGTCGTTGGGGCGGTGTTCGGGGGCAGCGGGTGTGAGGACAACGAACCGTCGGAGCGCTTGCTCTCGGAGACGCCGTTGTGGCGGGTGACGGCGGCGCCGAACAACAGTGGAGAGTGCTTTGGCGGCTCCCTGGCGCTCGCGGACTTCAATGGCGATGGCCGCAAGGACCTGGTGGTGGGGACGGAGCTGTGTCAGGAGCCGTGGTTCGCCTCGAAGTTCCCGGGGCGCGTGTCCATCTTCCCAGGGCAGGAGTCCTTCTTCTCCACCCAGCATGTCTCCGCGTTGATGACGTGGCGGTCCACCAGCCCCCTCGCCTCCGGAGTGAACCTCGGCGTCTCGGCCGGCGATGTGAATGGGGATGGCTTCGCGGACCTGCTCGTGCATTCGCGCTTTGGCGTCAATGTCTTCCTGGGACAGGCGGACCTGGAGACGATGCTGCGAGAGCCCGCCTTTCGCGTAGCTGGCGGCAACCAGCTCTCGGCAAGCTCCTTCCTGGACCTGAACGGGGATGGCCTCGGCGACTTCATCGTCAACCATCTCGGGCAAGAGGAGTTCTACCTGGCGACGCCTGGCGCTCCCTCGGGACTCTTCACCCGCGCGCTCGTCCGTGAGGGATTCCATTTCTCCCTGCCCATGGGCGACCTGAATGGAGATGGCGCGGAGGACGTGCTGCTGTCGATGGGGCCTGGTCAGCCCAGGGGCTACTTCCTGGGGTGCAAGCCCGGCTCCGCGTTCTCGTGCAATGGTCCCATCTCGTCGGAGCCCTGGCACACGGAGTCCGAAGAGGTCGTGTCCCGGTTGATTCCAGACATGAACGGGGATGGGTACCCGGAGGCTTTTCTCGGCGGGCAGGGAGGAGTGAGTGAGCTCCGCCTCTCCGAGCCGGATGGGCGGCTTGCGTCCTCGGCGGTCTGGTCCATGCTGGGTGACCCCGTGTATCCCCTCTTCGGGGATGTCTTCCGCATGGTGGGGGACCTGGATGGGGATGGTCACCGGCAAGACTTTGTCGTGGGCTCCATCGGTCGACTCTATGTCTTCTCGCCACAGGGAGACGTCTCGGAGGCCTTGCAGTCTGTCTGGGCCTGGCCCAGGGCGGACACCCTCCCCAATGGCTATGACGCCTACCGGCGCTATGTCGTGGAGGCGCCTGGCGACCTCGATGGAGATGGCCTCGAGGATCTCATCGTGGCCAGCAGGACCTATGGCGAGGACATGAGCCAATCCAGGGGAGACGTGAGCGTCTACGGGGGAGGGAAGCGACCGGCCCGACCTGTCGACCCGCCGCGCCTCCTGGCGTTCGAGGCCTGCGGCCTCGGGAGGGGCGCGGAGACGGGCAAGCCGGACCTGACGGTGGACAAGGACGCGCTCCAGCGCTCCGTGCATGTGACCTGGAGGACCTTCGCCGCGGAGGGGTGTGAGGTGAAGGAGCAGTGCGTGAATGCGCCGGGACGACGCAAGCTCCTGCGCTTCAGCACCGTCATCCAGAACCTGGGCAACCGGTCCGCCATCCTCCCATCCATCGCCGAGAACCCGGACCTGTACGTCTACGACGAGTGCCACCGGCACGACCACCTCATCAACTTCGCGGCCTATGAGCTGCGCGATACCAGCGGGCAAAGTGTGCTGACGGGGCGCAAGCAGGGCTTCCGCTTGCTGGACCTCTTCAGCTACTGCGCGGATGCGGCGCCGCAGGGCGTGTACGGCTCCATGGGCATCTCCCCGGGCTGGGCGGACATCTACACCGTCGACACGCCGTGCCAGTGGGTGGACATCACGGACCTGCCGGACGGAACCTACGACTTCCAGGTCAGCGTGGACACGCGAGACATCGTCGACGAGGGGACCGTCCACCCCAACACGGTGTCCTTCCCGGTGAGGCTCGAAGGAAACGCCGTGACGGTGCTTCCATAGGTCTCGGGCAGGCGAAGCCCTTCAAAAGACAATCATCCCGCGGACGTCTCCACGCCGACGTGTAGCGTGAGTGCATTCGTCGCTGGATTTCGTCTGTCGTGAAGGGGGACGCATGCGTTCGTTCTGGAGGACCCTGGCCGTAGCCAGTGTGCTGTGCGTGGGCTGTTCGGATGACGAGCCGGGTCCTCCCGCGAAGCCCGAGGTGCTGCTCTCCCAGACACCGCTGTGGCAGGTGAAGGCGGACCCGAGCCGGACCAACGAGTGCTTTGGCGGCTCCGTGGCGCTCGCGGACTTCAATGGCGATGGCCGCAAGGACCTGGTGGTGGGCACGGAGCCTTGCTCGCGGCTGATGCGTGGGACTCCACACCCGGGCCGGGTGTCCGTCTTCGTGGGGCAGGAGTCCTACTTCTCCACCCAAGAGGTCTCCGCGTTGATGTCCTGGCCCAGCACGCATCCGCGGGCCTCCGGGACGGCGCTGACGGTGGTGGCGGGCGACGTGAATGGAGACCGCTACGCGGACCTGCTCGTGCGCTCCCGCTATGGCGCCTCGGTCTTCCTGGGGCAGGAGAACCTGGAGGCGATGCTGGCCGAGCCTTCCTTCCGTGTGCCGGGGGCTGACCGGTTCCAGCTCTGGGGAGGCCACTTCGTCGACCTGAATGGAGACGGGCGCGACGACCTCATCATCTCGCGCTCCAACGAGCAGCGCTTCTACCTGTCCACGCCGGGAGCGGCGGAGGGGCCCTTCACCCTGGTGCGCACCCGGCCGGGCTTCCTCTCCGCCACGCCCGTGGGGGACCTCAACGGGGACGGCGCGGACGACGTGCTGCTGCCGACGGAGGACGGCCAGCGGGGTTACTTCCTCGGCTGCAAGACGGGGGCGGCCTTCGCCTGCGACGGCCCCATCTCCGCCACGCCCTGGCGACTGGAGCCGCTGGGCCGTGGAGGACTCTCCCTGGCCGACATGAACGGGGACGGGCACCCAGAGGCCTTCGTCTCCACGGAGAGGGGGCCGCTCCAGCTCCACCTCTCCCAGTCGGACGGAACCCTCTCCGCGTCGCCCATCTGGTCCACGATGGGCGACCCCACCTTTCCCCTGCTGGGGACGGGAGCCTGGTCGGTCGGCGACCTGGATGGGGATGGTCAGCGCCAGGACTTCGTCATGGGAGCCTTGGGGCGGCTCTATTTCTTCTCGCCCGACGCGGGCGTCTCGCAAGACCTCGAGCCCGTCTGGTCCTGGCCGGAGGAGAACACCATCCCCAATGGCTACGACGTGTACCGGCGCTACGCCGTGGCGGTGCCTGGAGACCTGAATGGAGATGGCATCGATGACCTCATCGTGGCCAACACCGCGTCGGGAGACAGCCTCGAGCAGCCCGTGGGCGACGTGGCCATCTACTCCGGAGGGAAGGTGCCCCCGACGCGTCGCGAGCCTCCGTACATGCCCGCGCCCAGGGCCTGTGGCCTCGCGCTGGACCCGGTGAACGGCAAGCCAGACCTGACGGTGGACGCGGACGTGCTCAAGCGCACGGTGCACGTGATGTGGCGGACCTTCGGTGCGGACACGTGCGAGGTGCAGGAGCAGTGCGTGGGGGCCGCTGGCCGTCGCAAGCTCTTGCGCTTCAGCACCTCCATCCTGAACCTGGGCACCAAGGCCGCCGCCCTGCCCCCCATTGGCGAAAACCCAGACATGTATGTCATGGACGAGTGCCACGGCCACTACCACCTCAACAACTTCGCGGCCTACGAGTTGCGCGACGCCAGCGGGAACACGGTGCTGTCGGGGCGCAAGCAGGGCTTCTACCTGGTGGACTTCCAGAGCTACTGCACGGACGCCTCGCCCGCGGACTACACCTTCGACCCGATGGGAATCTCCCCGGGCTGGGCGGACATCTACACGCTCGACACGCCGTGCCAGTGGGTGGACGTCACGGACCTGCCGGACGGCGACTACACCTTCCAGGTCAGCGTGGACACGCGGGACATCGTCGACGAGGGGACAGTCCATCCCAACACGGTGGGCTTCCCGGTGCGCCTGGAGGGAGACACCGTGACGGTGCTGCCGTAAACCTCGCGGGGCCATGAGCCCCGAGCACCCGCTGTACCTGGACCACAACGCCACCACCCCCGTGGACCCGGAGGTGGTGGACGCGATGCTGCCGTACCTGCGCGAGCACTTCGGCAACCCCTCCAGCGGCCACCCCTACGGACGCCGCGCGCTCGAGGCGCTGGAGGAGGCCCGCGCGAAGGTGGCCGCGCTCATCGGCGCGAAGCCCTCCGAGGTCCTCTTCACCTCCGGCGGCACGGAGTCCAACAACCTGGCCATCCGAGGCACCGCCGAGTCCCGCGCGGAGCGCCGCCACGTCCTCACCTCCGTCATCGAGCACCCCGCCACCCGCCTGCCCTGCGACGCGCTGGAGTGGCGCGGCTGGCGCGTGACGTGGCTGCCCGTGGACGCGCAGGGCCGCGTGCGCGTGGAGGACGCGGCGCGGGCGCTCGACCCGGAAACCGCACTCGTGTCACTGATGCACTCCAATAACGAGACGGGCGTGCTCCAGCCCGTGTCGGAGGTGGCGGCGCTGGCCCGTCGCCACGGCGTCACGGTGCACACGGACGCGGCGCAGTCGGTGGGGAAGGTGCCGGTGGACGTGACGGCGCTGGGGGTGGACCTCCTCACTCTGGTGGGGCACAAGCTGCGCGCGCCCAAGGGCGTGGGTGCGCTGTATGTGCGCCGGGGCACGCCGCTGCGTGCGGTGACGCTGGGCGGCGGGCAGGAGCGGAGCCTGCGGCCCGGGACGCAGAACGTCCCGTATGCGGTGGGCCTGGGCGTCGCGTGTGAGCTCGCGGGCCGCCGGCTGGCGAGGGGCCTGGCGGAGCAGGTGGCCCTGCGCGAGCGGCTGTGGACCCGGCTTCGTGTCTCGATTCCGGGATTGGCCTTGAGCGGTGAGGACGCGGAGCGGCTGCCCAACACACTCCATGTCCGCTTCCCTGGCGTGCGAGGCAGCGCGGTGCTGGACGCGGCACCCGAGGTCGCGGCGTCCACGGGCTCCGCATGTCACGAAGGGGGAGAGACGGCGTCCTCCGTCCTGCGGGCCATGGGGGTGGGCGAGCAGGAGGCCCTGGGCTCCGTGCGCCTGTCGCTGGGGCCGGAGACGTCGGCGGAGGAGGTGGACCAGGCGGCCGACGCACTCATCCGCGCATGGCGGCGGGTGGGATGAAATCCGTCATGCAATCAACCCCAGGGCTCTGGCGTAGGAGCAGGAACCGGAGCATGCATCCGGTGCGGCGCCGCGCGCCTGTGCGAGAGGTTTCTACGTGAGCTTCAGGGTCGACGTGTGGGAGGGCGGGCGCATCGCCTTGTTCTCGCTGAAGGCGAACCGTCTGCGGACCGTGCTGACGACGGTGGGCATCGGCGTGGGGGTCTGCACCCTCCTGGCCATCGTCGGCATCATCCAGGGCATCAACCAGTCGTTCGCGGACCAGCTCGAGCAGATTGGCTCCAACACGATTCAGGTCTCCAAGTTCCCTTGGACCATGGGCGGGGACTGGTGGGAGTACCGCAATCGGAAGAACCTGTCGGCGGACCTGGTCCCCGCCATCCTCAAGTCCTCCGAGCACGTGGTGGCGGCGGCGCCCATCTACTTCGAGCGCGCGGAGGCGCGGTTCCTGGATCGACGGATGTCATCGGTGCTGGTGCTGGGCACCACGCCGGACGCGGCCATCATCTCCTCGTTCTTCGTGGACCTGGGCCGCTTCCTCACCACGGCGGACGTGGAGACACGCTCGCAGGTGGTGGTGTTGGGCTCGGAGGTGGCGCGCACGCTGTTCCCCGGGCTCAATCCCTTGGGCCACCGGCTGGTGCTGGGCAGCAAGCCCTACCGCGTGGTGGGCGTCATGGAGTCCAAGGGCACGGTGCTGGGGGACAACCAGGACCTGCAGGTCTTCATCCCCTACCGCTCCTTCCAGTCGCACTTCGGCAAGCGCAACTCGCCCGTCATCAACGTGATGGTGGACTCGCCAGACAACGTGCTCTCGGCGCAGGACCTCATCGGCGCGGCGCTGCGGCGCGAGCGCAAGACTCCGCCCGGGGCGGGTGATGACTTCGCGCTCAACCGGCCGGAGCAATTGGCCAACATGTACGCGCAGCTCACGGGGGCGCTGTACGGCGCGGCCACGGGCGTGGGGTTGATTACGCTGCTGGTGGGCGGCATCGGCATCATGAACATCATGCTGGTGTCGGTGCGCGAGCGGACGCGGGAGATTGGCGTGCGGCGCGCGCTGGGCGCTCGCAAGCGCACCATCATCATCCAGTTCCTGATGGAGGCCGCGAGCGTGTCCGCGGTGGGCGGGGTGATGGGGACGCTGGTGGGGCTGGGCCTGGCGAAGACGGTGTCGTGGATAACGCCCCTGGCGGCGGCGGTGCAGCCGCTGACGATTGTCGGAGGCGTGGGCTTCGCGGCGGCGGTGGGCCTGCTGTTCGGCATCTGGCCCGCGGCGCGAGCGGCGAACCTGGACCCGGTGGAAGCACTCCGCCACGACTGAGCCGAGGAACTTCTTCCATGATGGCCTTGCTGGATACCTTGCGGTTGGCGTTCGGGACCTTCGTCTCCAACCCGCTGCGCTCCTTCCTGACGCTGCTGGGCATCGTCATCGGCGCCACCACGGTGGTGTCGATGATGGGAATCATCGAGGGCCTGCGCAACGAAGTGAACGAGAACATGTCGGAGCTGGGCTCCAACTGCTTCCAGGTGCAGCGGTTGCCTTTTGGCGCGGGCAACCTGTCGGCGGCGGAGATGGCGCGGCGGCCGCGCTTCACCGACGCGGACCTGGAGGCCATCATCAAGCTGCCCTCGGTGTTGACGGCGGCGGGTGAGGACTCGAAGGGCGGGCAGAAGATGTACACGGCGCTGCGTGAGACGCGCGCCAACGTAGGCGTGTGGGCGGGGACGCCGGAGTACTTCCAGACGAACTCGGTGACGGTGGCGACGGGGCGTGCCTTCACGGACGTGGAGTATCTGGATGGCCGTCAGGTGGCGGTGGTGGGACCCAACATCGCGGACGTGTTGTGGCCCGGCATGCAGCCCCTGGGGCAGTCATTCCGCCTGAAGGGCCGCACGTTCGTGGTGGTGGGCACGCTCCAGCGCAAGGGGAGCTTCCTGGGCGGTGGCGGGCAGGACAACAGCCTGATGATTCCGCTGACCACCTTCCGTCCGCTGTTCGGGGTGAGCGACTACCGCGTGAGCGTCCAGGCGCACTCCGGGGAAGTGGTCAAGCGGGCACAGGATGAGGTGACGCTCCTGATGCGCCGGCGTCATGGCCTGACGCCGCTGGAGCCGGATGACTTCTTCGTGTTCTCCAACGAGAGCGCCACGGAGATGTTCAACGGCATGTCCAAGGTGATTTCCGCGGCCAGCTTCGGGGTGTGTCTGTTGTCGCTGCTGGTGGGCGGCATCGGCATCCTGAACATCATGCTGGTGGCCGTGACGGAGCGAACGCGGGAGATTGGCATCCGCAAGGCGCTGGGCGCGAAGAAGCGGCGCATCCTGGCGCAGTTCGCCACGGAGGCGGTGGTGCTGTCGCTGGCCGGTGGCTTGCTGGGCGTGCTCCTGGGGATTGGCGCGTCCCACCTGGTGCGCTGGGTGATTGGCCTGCCCACCGAGGTGCCTGCCTGGGCGGTCTGGCTGTCGCTCGCGATGAGCAGCGGTGTGGGCCTGGGCTTCGGTATCTACCCGGCCGCACGCGCGGCGAAGCTGGACCCCGTGGAGGCGATGCGAACAGAGTAGGCGCGGCTGCTCCGAGCGTTGGGAGTTCGCGTGCCGACTCGATACTTCAGGCTCACTGAAGCGGTGGAAGCGGGCGACTGGTCCCTGGGAGACCTGCTGGACGAAAAGGGCCGGGAGCTGGAGGACCCGTCGCGGTTCACCTCGGGGCAGCCCGTTGCTGCCTCGGGGCCCCTGAAGCTTCGTGTTCGAGAGCAGGGGCGGCGGCGCGACTTCACCTTGGCTGGCGCCAGCGGGATTCCCGTGCTGCACAGCAAGATGTCGAACTGCTTCGCTGAGTTCGCCGCCGAGGAGACTCAACTGCTGTCCGTGGCCGTCAAAGGCGGCTCGGGTGAGTACCATGTCCTCGTGGCCACCCAGCGCGTGGCGTGTTCGTCGGAGATGCAGGTCGGGAATGTGGCCACCTCTGGCGACACTCGCGGCGTCGGAGGGATGCGGATCGACCCGGGGAAGGTCGGCGGACTCCTGGTGTTTCGCGCCGCGGGAGGCGCCGACGCGCTCATCATCTCCGAGCACCTCAAGAGCGTCCTGGAGCGCGCCAGGCTCAGAGGCGTGGCCTACGAGGAAGTCTGAGCCGACCTGGCACGCAGGGCGAAGCGGCACTCCGGTGAGGCCTCGCGCCCGGAGCGAATGCGCCACCTGAAATCGACCTGTGTCTCGTGAGAAGGGGCCTGCTCCGCGTCATGCGCGGACCAGGCCCCTTTGGACTTCGAGACTACGGGCAGGGAGCCGTGCAGATGAGCTGGCCGGTGATGGGGTGCTTGTAACAAATCGGGGCGCACTCAGAGGCAGGGGCCGCCGACTTGAAGCCCGTCGTCACGGTAAAGACCGCGGCGACGGCGGCGAGGACAGCGGCAACACGGAGGTTCTTGCGAGCCGACATGGTGTGTCTCCTGAATGTGAATCCGTACGGCCCCGACAAGATGCTGTTGTCGGCAATGAAAGACAACTGAGAATTATCAAGACACCCTAGATACGTCTGGGTTGGAAAGTTGGACACCCGCTTCGCCGGGTGATGCGAAGCGTTTGTCTTTGGGTCGGCGCGGGCGTCAGAACCGGAAGGTGGTGCCCAGCTGGAGGAGTGGCTCGAACGACTCCGTTTCCGTACGTGTCGTCTCTCCGGGCTCCCGAGGACACACGAAGTAGATGCAGACGGGCAGCAACGGCGGCTCGCTCTTGGTCCGCGTGACGACGTGCTGGACACCCGCTCCGAGCGAGATGAGCCAGCGGTTCGCGAACGCATGGGAGTAGCCCACGAGCGCGCTCAAGGACTGGCGGCGGCCACTGTTCTCGTAGCCGGTGTCCGCGTCCGTGCCGGAGTCGAACCAGGTGAGGGCGCCCTGCGCGGACACGAAGGCACCCTGCAAGGGTCGCTCGCCGAAGGAGATGCGCCCTCCCGCCTGCACGCCCAGGCCCAGGTTGTTCGTCGTGAGGAGCGTGCCGGCGAACACGGAGAGGTGGTCATCGAACGCCCGCTCCATGCTCACCGAGAGGGCGGGGGACTCACCGCCCTTCGCGTCCAGGCGATGCGTGTGTCCCTGGACGCCGACGTTGAGCGCCGTCTTCAGGGGCTTGGTCCCGGGCGGCGGCGCGGGCCGCGCGGAGACCTCCTCTTGCGCGTGCGCGAAGGTGGGGAGGGTGAGCAGTCCTGCGAGAAGAAACGGCAGTCGATGGCGGGGGAGGTCCATGGCGCGTGCCCATGGCAAGGGATGTGCCGCGCGGAAGTCCCGGTGAAGACACGCGAGGAGGACGGCGAGGTGTGCAAACGCGTGCACAAGTGCGAAGGCCACCGCCTCGTGCTGCGTGACGAAGGTGGCGGCGGAGGTCGCTCGCGGGGGCGGCACCCGGTGGGTTGGGGGAGGGAGGCACTGGCCATGGGCCCGTGGTAAGGGCTGCGGGCATGAGCACTCAGGATGCGATGGGGCCGGTGGTGGTTCGTGACGCGCGGCCCGAGGACGACGGTGTGGTGGGAGAGCTGCTGGTCGAGGCCTTCATCACCCAGTACGCGAAGAAGCTTCCGGAGGTCGTCTACACGGATGAGCGCAAGCGCGAGCTGCGGGACGTGGCCGCGCGGCGGAAGATTGCCTCGGTGAAGGTGGCCGAGCTCGCGGGCGAGGTGGTGGGCACGGTGGCCCTCTTTCCTCCCGGCGCGCCGGGCTCCGAGGCGTGGCTGCCCAACGCGGCGGACCTGCGCGGCCTGGCCACCTCCGTGAAGCTGCACGGCAAGGGCCTGAGCCGGCCGCTGCTCGACGCCGCGGAGGACCAGGCCCGGAGCTGGGGCGTGGATGCCATCTGCCTCCACGTCCGCCGAGGCGCCGAGGGCGTGGCGCGCATGTACATGAACCGCGGCTACGTGCGGGAGCCCTCGGGCGACATGTCGCTGCCGTCCGTGTTCCTGGAGGCGTACGTGATGCGCCTGAAGTCACCGGCGTGACGCCGTCCTCCGGGCTCGCGCGTGCCCGCCCGGAGGCGCGTCGCCGCGGTCAGCCTCGCATGGGCAGCGTGAAGGCGAGCTGGAAGCGGGTGCCCGCGTGCTCGGGCCGGACGGTGGCGGTGACGTGGACGCCGGGGCCGTGGTCCGTGCGGACCAGCTCTCCTTGGAGCTGTCCCTGCTCGGGAGAACCCTGGAAGAGGAACACCTCCGCGGCCTGCGAGAAGATGGCGGCCACCTCCGTGGTGCCGGAGCCAGGAGGCAGCTGGTCCCTCACCCACGTGGCGAAGCGGACGATGCGACCGGTGAGCACCTGCGCGGGCAGGGGCACCGCGTAGCCGCCACCGAAGGCCATGGGCGCCGCGGCCAGCAGCACCGTGTCCGCGTCGCGCCGACTGCCCAGGCCCAGCACCCCGTGCGCCTCCAGCTTCGTCTGCGCGCGGATGGGCAGGAACGTCTCGGTGGGGATGGACAGGCCCTTGTCCCGACCCGCGGGCACCTCCCACAGCGCGGGGGCTCGGACGCTGCCGGGCTGGCCGGTGATGCGCGCGAAGGAGCGCGTCTCCCGGAAGCTGGACGCGAGCAGGGCCGCCACCGCGAGCGCGGGGCTGGTGAAGGCCCACCGCTTCGCCTTCACCTCGTTGGCGACCGCCACGCGGTTGAGCACCGCGCACAGCCACCGCGAGGACTCGTCCTGGCGCAGCTCCTTCCACGCCTCGGAGACCTTCTCGCGGCCGTCGTCCAGGCCCAGGGAGAGCTCGTCCGGGGACAGGCCCAGGAGCGACGGCGCCACGGCGGCGATGATGGGGAGCTGCGCGCGCTCACCCAGCGCGGCGAGGCGGGCCAGCACCGCGACGTCGTCGTTCGTGTCGACGACGAAGACGGCATCGGGCCGCTCGAAGGGCTCCCCGCCGAGGGCCTCCTCCAGCGCGCCCGGCAGCTCCGCGCGGCTCACGTCGAGCACCTCCACCGCCATGCCCGCGGACGTGGGGCACTGGTCCACCAGCCACTTCAGTCCCCGCCAGGCGGACTCCATCCGGGCGACGGGCTCCGCGATGAGCACGTCCGTCGCGCAGCGCACCAGCGTCTCGTCGACCAGGTCCTTCACCGCCTTGCGCGCGGCGCTGGCGGGGCCCGCGGCCGGCGTGGCTCGAGGACTCGGGTTGATGGCCTTGATGAACGCGCTGACGGCGCGCGAGGCATTCACGGTCGGCGAGGCGCTCTCCGCCTGCTGGAGCAGGCTCTCCACCAGGGAGTCCTCCTCCTTCGCGGCGGCGGCGGCGGGCGGCGCGGACGCGGCGGGCGGCGCGGCGTCGCGAATCGCGGCGGCGACGGCGTCCGGCAGGCGCCCGGGGCCGGTGACGCGCGTCACGCATTGGATGACCTCCTCGGAGGGCCCCAGCCCCCAGAGGGTGTCACGCAGCGC
The DNA here is from genome assembly GCF_000331735.1 of Myxococcus stipitatus DSM 14675. Lineage (GTDB taxonomy): Bacteria > Myxococcota > Myxococcia > Myxococcales > Myxococcaceae > Myxococcus > Myxococcus stipitatus. The sequence continues at coordinate 116,756 of NC_020126.1, forward strand.
ATGCAGCTCGCGGGGCTTGGGCAGACGCGGGAGCACCTCCGCCACGCTGAAGTCGCGCAAGCGCTCGAAGGAGAGCTCCACCGGGCAGGTGTCCTGTGCGCCCAGCCGGTCCGGCACGGTGACGCGCACGTGGCGGGCGGCCTTGGCCAGCTCCTCCGCGAAGGTCTCCGGCGTCACCTGGAAGCGACGCCCCGTGGGCGAGGAGGAGAACGCCCCCGCCACGAACCACCGCACGTGTGCCCCTTCCGCATTGCTTCCGCTCCGGCTCATGAACCGCCCCCCAGCCAACAAGAGTCAGGTGCCGCACGTTAGCGGGTGAGGGTGTCATCCGCGAGGGGGCTCCTCCTCGCTCCAGCCCGCGCTTGAATGTTCCGCCATCCAAGGCCAGCCTCCTCCCATGTCCATCCGGAAGGACTACATCGAGCGCCTCATCGAGCAGTTCGCCGCCGCGCTGGTCCGGCTCCTCGCGGCCCGCCGCGAGAAGCGCTACGACGACGCGGCCCGACTCCTGCGCGCCACGGCGCTCGACACCCTGGGCATGGAGTACGAGGCCCTCCTGATGGTGGACGCCTCCTCCACCGCGCGGCTGCTGGGCGAGCCGTCTCGAGTGAAGGTGCTGGCCCGGCTCGTCGCGGAGGATGGCGACCTGCACGAAGCCCAGGACGCTCCCGAGACGGCCGCATCCCGCTTCCGCTATGCGCTCGCGCTGTATGCCCAGGCCCAGGCGATGGGCGCGGCGCTGGAGGACGACGACACCACCGTCCTCACGCGGCTTCGCTCCCGGCTGGATTCCTCCGCTCCGACTTGAGAGGCATTGCTCCCACCTGAGTCCAGGTCCACCCTGTTCAATTCTTGACGCGGTGCGGCCCACGCGCCGCATGCCTCGCGGGGAGGCGGGTCCTGTTTCCGACAGGTGAAGTGCTGGGGTGACGGACACTCGATGGCGCCGAGGTAGGGCATTCGAGGGGGGTGGGTTGCTTACCTGTCTGTCTTCACGGATACGATGAGCCGCACGTCCTCACTCACCGCAGGAGGGTGCGCGCTTGTCGTTCGTGGATCTCCCCGAGAACGTCGTCCTGTGTCGGAACCTGGCGGGAGGCGAGTGGCGGATGCCGGAAGGCGCGGTGCTGCTCGACGTGCGAAGCCCGTACACCGGCACCGTCATTGGCCGTGTCCCTCTCACCTCCGCCGACGGTGTGGCCGAAGTCATCGAGGCCGCGCGTCCCGCGCTGGCGTCGTGGCGCGCGATGCCGGTGCGGGAGCGCACGCAGTACCTCTTCCGCTTCCGGCACCTCTTGGAGAAGGACCTGAACCGGCTGGCGAACCTGGCCGCCAGTGAGTCCGGCAAGACGGTGGCGGAGGCGCGCGCCGGGCTGCTCAAGGGCCTGGAGGTGTGTGAGTTCGCGCTGTCGCTGCAGAACCTGGACAGCGGCTCGCACCTGGAAGTGAGCCGAGGCGTCACCTGTGAGTACCGCCGCGAGCCCATGGGCATCGTCGCGGGCATCACGCCGTTCAACTTCCCGGCGATGGTGCCGATGTGGATGTTCCCCATCTCCCTCACGCTGGGGAACGTCTTCATCCTGAAGCCGTCGGAGAAGGTGCCGCTCACCGCGTGCGCGCTGGGGGAGTTGATGCACGAGGCGGGATATCCCCCCGGCGTCTTCTCCATCGTCCACGGAGGCAAGGAGGCGGTGGACGCGCTGGTGGTGCATCCGGACGTGAAGGCGCTGGCCTTCGTGGGGTCCTCGGCGGTGGCGCGGCACGTCTACATCCAGGGCAGCGCGCGCGGCAAACGGGTGCTGGCGCTGGGCGGCGCGAAGAACCACCTCATCATCGCCCCGGACGCGGACCCGGACCTCACGGCGCAGGCCGTCGTGGACTCGTTCACGGGCTGCGCGGGGCAGCGCTGCATGGCGGGCAGCGTGCTGGTGGCGGTGGGGGACGTGGGACAGGTGCTCACGGACATCGTGCGCCGCGCGGAGAAGCTCGAGGTGGGGCCGGGGATGGGCGCCATCATCGACAATGACGCGGTGGCGCGGCTGGAGACGGCCATCGAGCGGGCGGCGTCGGAGGGTGCGCGCGTGGTGCTCGACGGGCGGGGCAAGCGCCCCCAAGGCGAGGCGTGGGCGAAGGGCCACTGGCTGGGCCCCACCATCCTGGACCAGGTGCGGCCGGACATGGAGGCCGCGCGGCGCGAGTTGTTCGGCCCGGTGCTCTCCATCATCCGCGTGCCCACGTTGTCGGCGGCGCTCGCGGTGGAGAACGCGTCGCCCTATGGCAACGCGGCGTCCATCTTCACCACCAGCGGCGCGGTGGCGCAGGCGGTGGTGGAGGGGGTGAACGCGGGCATGGTGGGCGTCAACGTGGGTGTGCCCGTCCCCCGCGAGCCCTTCTCCTTCGGCGGCACGGGGGAGTCCCGCTTCGGCCATGGGGATATCACCGGGCCCTCCAGCCTGGACCTCTGGACGCAGCTCAAGAAGGTCACCCGCAAGTGGTCGGCCCGCACTGACGGCTCGTGGATGAGCTGAACCGTCGCCCTCTCTCCGCTTCGCTCGAGCTCCCATCGCGCCCGCAAGGAGTGCGTTTCATGGCAGACAAGAAGCCCGTCAATCACATCCGCCTCACCTCGCATCCGGATGGAGACACGCCCGGTGTCGCCATCCGCTGGGGAGAGTCGGACCCGCTGCGCCGAGGCCCCGTCGTCGCCACGCTGACGGAGCCGGCGCACCGCAACGTCATCGGCACGCACGCGGGCTCCTACGCCGTGTATCGCGCGCTGGCGGTGGCGGCGGGCATGCTGCCGCAGGACCACCGCGCGGACCTCAAGGACACGTCGCCCGCGGCGGAGATCGGCCCGCACCCGTCCTGGAATGACTCGGAGCGCATCGTCTCGCTGGACCCGTGGGGCGCGGTGGCGCCGCAGGCCTTCCGCTCGTACGCGGACCAGGGCATCGACTTCCGCCCCACCATCGCCGTCACGCGCGCGCACATCAACCTGCCGGAACTCCGCGACGCGGTGGAGGCGGGCCGGCTCACGCCGGATGGAGACCTGCTCACCGCCAACGGCGACATCAAGGTGGTGAAGGCCGCGGTGGACCCGGTGTGGCACCTGCCGGGCATCGCCAGGCGCTTCGGCATGACGGAGAGCGCGCTGCGCCGCGGTCTCTTCGAGCACACGGGCGGCATGTTCCCGGAGCTCATCACCCGCCCGGACCTGCACGTCTTCCTGCCGCCCATCGGCGGGCTCACGCTGTATGCGTTTGGCGACGTCGCCTCGGTGTCCAACCGGGACATCCCGCTGGCGGTGCGCGTGCATGACGAGTGCAACGGCTCCGACGTGTTCGGCAGCGACATCTGCACGTGTCGGCCGTACCTGGCGCACGGCATCGAGGAGTGCGTGCGCACGGCGCAGGCGGGCGGCGCGGGCATCATCGTGTACCTGCGCAAGGAGGGCCGCGCGCTGGGCGAGGTGACCAAGTTCCTGGTCTACAACGCGCGCAAGCGGCAGGAGGGCGGCGACTCCGCGGCCACCTACTTCCAGCGCACCGAGTGCGTCGCGGGCGTGCAGGACATGCGCTTCCAGGAGCTGATGCCGGACGTGCTGCACTGGCTGGGCATCACCCGCATCCACCGCTTCGTGTCGATGAGCGACATGAAGCACGACGCCATCGTCCGCTCGGGCATCGAAATCCTCGAGCGTGTCCCCATCCCGGAGGGCCTCATCCCCGCCGACGCGAAGGTGGAGATGGAGGCGAAGAAGGCGGCGGGCTACTTCACCAAGGGCCCCGTGGCGGACGCGGACGGCCTGGCGCAGGTGAAGGGGAGGGAGCTCGATGCCTGAGCACTCGCTGTCGAGGCCGGATGTCTCCCCCGCGGTGGCGTGGCTGCGCACGCCGGCGGCGATTCGAGAGCGCTGCCACCAGCTCCTGGACCTGGGGCTCGCGGGCAAGCTGACCCACTTCCGCGTCGAGCCCTCGCGCCTGCCCGCGGTGGTGGACGCGGTGCTGGACGTCACGCGCGAGGCGTACCCCGCGCTGGACATCCCGCTGCACAGCCGCTGGCGTCACTTCGACGCGGGCGGGGTGAAGCGCGTGGAGGAGCTGGAGTCGCGGCTGAGGGACGCCACGCCGCAGGAGCGCGCGCGGGCGAAGCTGGACCTGGCCGTGGTGAGCGTGCTGCTGGACGCGGGCAGCGGGCCCCGGTGGCGCTACCGCGAGCAGGGCGGCGGGACGTGGGCGCGCTCGGAGGGGCTGGCCGTGGCCAGCTTCCGCATGTTCATGGACGGCGTCTTCTCGTCGGACCCGGACTGGCCGCTGCGCGCGGACTCGGAGGCGCTGGGGCGGCTGACGCGCGAGTCCCTGGCGCGCGGGCTCCAGGTCTCCGACTCGAACCCGCTGGACGGACTGGAGGGCCGCCTGCACCTGATGCACGGGCTGTCCAAGGTGCTGCCCCGGCCCGGCGCGCTGCACGACATCGTCGTCGCGCAGGGACACAGCGCTCGCGCCTCCGAGCTGCTCGGGCTGGTGCTGGAGCTGCTGGGCCCCATCTGGCCGGGGCGGGTGATGGTGGACGCGGTGAACCTGGGCGACGTGTGGCCGCACTCCGCGCTGGGGCCGGTGGAGAGCGTGGACGCGCTGGTGCCCTTCCACAAGTTGTCCCAGTGGCTGACGTACTCGCTGGTGGAGCCGCTGGCGGAGGCGGGCGTGCGGGTGGTGGAGCTGGACGGGCTCACCGGCCTGCCCGAGTACCGCAACGGGGGGCTCTTCGTGGACCTGGGCGTGCTGGTGCCCCGGGACGCGGGGCTCACGCAGCAGGTCCTGCACCCCAGCGAGGAGCCCATTGTAGAGTGGCGCGCGCTGACGGTGGCGTTGTTGGACCGTGTCGCCGCGTTGGTGCGGGGGCGGCTGGGAATGAGCAATGAGGAGCTGCCCCTGGGGAAGGTGCTTCAAGGCGGGACATGGACGGCGGGCCGCAAGGTGGCCGCCGAGCTGCGTCCCGGAGGCGTGCCACCGATTCGCGTCGAGAGCGACGGGACGGTGTTCTGACCAACGCTGCTCCCAGGAGTGACACAATGGAGTTCCCGAACTGCACCGTGGTGGACCACCCGCTGGTGAAACACAAGCTGACGCTGATGCGTCGGGTGGAGACGAGCACCGCGAACTTCCGCACGCTGCTCCAGGAGATTTCACTCCTGCTGGCGTACGAGGCGTTCCGCGATTTGAAGCTGGCCGACGAGGACATCCAGACGCCCATGGCGCCCATGCGCGCGCCCATGCTGGAGGGCAAGAAGCTGGTGCTGGTGGCCATCATGCGCGCCGGGCAGGGCATCCTCGACGGGATGCTCCAACTGGTGCCCTCCGCGCGCGTGGGACACATCGGCCTGTATCGAGACCCGGAGACGCTGACGCCCGTGGAGTACTACTACCGCGTGCCGGGGCACCTGGCGGACCGGGACGTGGTGGTGTGTGACCCGATGCTCGCCACGGGCAACTCGGCGGTGGCGGCGCTCCAGCGGCTGAAGAAGAGCAAGCCCGGCTCGCTGCGCTTCGTCTGTCTGCTGGCCTGTCCGGAGGGCCTGGCCACGCTTCGGGAGCACCACCCGGACGTCCATGTGTACACGGCCGCGGTGGATGAGCGCCTGAACGAGCACGGCTACATCATCCCGGGCCTGGGCGACGCGGGAGACCGGCTCTTCGGGACGAAGTAGGCGCTCCGGGGGACTCGCGTCCCCCGTGGGAGCATGCGGTGAGCGTCGGGTCCCGGTGGGTGTCGTGCGAGCGACATCCCCCGTGAGGGCCCGGCGTGGAGGTCCGAGCCGCGTTGAGCGCGAGACACCTGTCGCGAATCCGTGGCGGATGTCCGCGGGAGACGCCGGCTCTTAGCTTCCCCTCCTCTTGAAGAGGGCGCTGGCGCACGAAGTGCCGAGCTCGCCCATGAGGGGGAAGAGAGTTCCATGAAGCGACTGGGCTGGAGTGTGCTGGCGTGTATGGCGTTGGGGGCGTGTGGTGGCGGGATGACGCCGGAGGAGGAGCGTCTGTGGGGGGCGGCGGCGAGCGAGACGCCGGTGACGTCGATGGATGGACTGGTGAACCACGCGGACGCGGTGGACCCGGAGACGTCGTGGTGGGTGCTCAACCCCAAGCGCGCGCTGGGAGCACCGGACGGGAAGGGCGCGACGATGATGGAGGCGTTCGGCTCGGCCCTGGTGCTGGACATGGGGGAGGGGGAGCCGGGGTGGTCGGCGCTGTCTGTGTATTACCAAGGGCTGACGTTGCCGGTGCAGTCGCACGTGGACTTCCTCGGGGAAGACGGCGACGTGGTGGCCTGGGGGCCGCTGAGCCTGGTGGAGTTGGGGCCGGGGACCCATGTGACGCTGGTCCCCTTCGACCGCCCGCTGATGACGTATCGCTATGTGAGGCTGTGGGGGGCGTCGCTCTCCATGTATCAAGTGGACGCGGTGTCGACGCTGCCGTCGCTGCCGTCGCTCTGCGGAGACGGGCGGATTGCCGGCAACGAGACCTGTGACGACGGGAACATCCTCCCGGGGGATGGGTGCAGCCTCCTGTGTCAGCAGGAGCCCGGCTTCCGCTGCACGGGGGAGCCGAGCGTCTGCCGGGACATCGACGAGTGCACCGATGGGACGGACACGTGTTCCGCCGCCGAGGTCTGCGTCAACCTCCCCGGGAGCTACCTCTGCATGCCGGCGTGTCTGCCGCCTCGGCTGATGTGCGGTGGGGCCTGCGTGGACGTGCTGTCGAACAACAGCCACTGCGGCGCGTGTGGAAACGCCTGCGGCGAGGGCAAGACGTGCACGCTGGGCGTGTGCACGACGCCCGTGTGTCTGCCGCCCCGGATGACGTGCGGCGGGGAGTGCGTGGACGTCCTGTCGAACAACGCCCACTGCGGCACGTGTGGAAACGCCTGTGGCACGGGCACGACGTGTACGGCGGGCGTGTGTGGCGCGGCGAAGAAGCTCCAGGTCACCATGACGTGGAGCCGCAACGGGAATGGAGACCTGCTGGTCCTCACGCCCTCCGGCAAGCTCATCTCCTTCGCGAACCGCTGGCCCGGGCCGCTGACGGACTTCGGCCAGCTCGACGTGGATGACCAACTGGGCAAGGGCCCCGAGAACATCTTCTGGGCGGAGAACACGACGCCGCCCGTGGGCGACTACCGCGTCTGCGCGGCGGTGACGGGCTTCATCCCGTATGTGACGCCGCAGGACCCCGTCAGCGTCGGCGTCCGCATCCGACGCAACGGCCTGCCGGACGTCGAGCTCTCAAAGACATTCACGGCGCCTCAATTCCTGCAGCCGTGCACCCCCGAGAGCCCCACCAACGTCGGGCCCTTCAACCTGCCCTGAGACACGCGGCGAGGCTCACCCCCGTCTCTTCCTGACGCCTCCTGGGAGGGACGGGAGCCCGCAGCGCCGAGGAGGGCTGGGGCCCTGCGGGGTGGTGGCTCGCGCGTGTGGGTGCCCCCGTGTCCAGGTCGGAGCCAGACGGCTCACGGAGGCTCCGACCTGGGGCGAGGTTGACTCCAATGTATCAAGTGTAACGAGGTCCGCAGAGTCGATGTCGACTGTCATGCGCCTTGGCGATACCGGACGTCTGCTTTGTTTTTGGTTTTACATGAAATGCAGCTAATCCCAGTTGGGCTTCCGCAGGAATATGCGGACGTGCGTTTCATGGGGCACGACGCAGCCTCCGCCAGTGCGAGTCAACCTGGGCAGGGGCTTCGTCCAGCCGGTCGAGTGGAATGGAGCGAAAATGAAGGTCCATCGAAGTGTCTCAGTGGCACGTTGGTTGAGCGCGGTCCTGTCCTTCGTCGTGGTGAATGCATGCGGAGCGGTACCCGAGGGTGAAGAGCTCCCTCCCGAGGCGGAAGCAGCAGAGCAGCAAGTCAGGATGGCTCCTGACCCGTACGCGGACGAAGTGGTGCAGGGAGGCATCATCCTGGTGGGCAGCCCGGAGAGCGCCATTGGCCCTCCGGATGGGAACACGGCCAACTTCCTGGGACTCCTGGGTGGCTCGCTGTTGTTGGACATGGGTGCCGGAGAAGAAGGCAACGGCCCCCTGCGCATCTACTACCGGGGCCTGTCCCTGTCGGTGGTGGCGGAGGTGGAGTTCCTGCGCGCGGACATGGGTGTCATCACCGCGACGCAGGTGAGCCTCATCGACCTGGGTCTGGGGATTCACTCCGCGATGGTGCCCTACCACCGCGGCGTCCCCTACCGGTACGTGCGCCTGCGCAGCGCGCTGCTCTCGCTCTACCAGGTGGATGCCATCGAGGCGACCAGCCTGGCGAACTCCGCCGTGTGCGGCGACGGCCAGGTGGGCACGGGTGAGCAGTGCGACGACGCCAACCGCGCGGCCGGTGACGGATGCAGTCCATTATGCGTCATTGAGCCTGGCTATCAATGCCAGGGCCAGCCCAGCCAGTGTGTGGATGTGAATGAGTGCACCAACGGCACGGCGCAGTGTTCGCCGAACGCCAACTGCACGAACACCCCCGGGAGCTACACCTGCACCTGCAGGCCCGGGTACTGGGGCGATGGGCGGACGTGTACGGACATCGACGAGTGTGCGAACGGGACGGCGAACTGTCCTCCGGGGACGCAGTGTGTGAATACACCGGGGAGCTACCAGTGCTCGCCGGTGAGCTGCCCCCCGCCCACGACCCGGTGTGGTCAGGTCTGTGTGGACACGTCTTGTGATGCGAACAACTGCGGTGGCTGTGGCAATGTCTGTGGTCCAGGCCAGACGTGCACGGGTGGTGTGTGCTCGGGTGGTGGTGGCCACGGGAAGCTGCAGATCACGGCGATGTGGGGCCGCAATGGAGATGCGGACCTGGTGGTCCGGACTCCGACGGGGAAGTTCATCTACTACGACAATCGTGGGCCGGGGCCGAGCACCGACTACGGCGAGCTGGACCAGGATGCGTCGAGTGGATTGGGGCCGGAGAACATCATCTGGCGGGAGGGCTACATCCCGCCGACGGGTGTGTATGACATCTGCCTCAAGGCGGCGAACTTCTCGCCTCCTCCGAGCGCGGCGAACCCGCTGAACTACACGGTGACGGTGAAGCGCTTCAGCTTACCAGACCGCGTCTTCACGGGGGTCATCACCTGCCCGGATGTAGGGGCGGAGTGTCACCCGAATCATCCCGCGTACATCGGGTCGGTGGGCTACCCGAACGCGCTGGAGGAGTAGTGCGATGAAGAGTCCCGGCCGGCGCGAGGAGGGGTGTCTCGCGCCGAGCCGGGTTTTCGAGCTTGCAGGGGGCTCGAGGGTTTGACGTATGGTGGGGCTGGTCGAAAAACGGCGGACCGGTTCGGTGAGCCCCGGTCACTCCCAGGGTGGGAGCGCTTGTTCCTCCTTCACGGATGAGAACCCACGGCCTTGAGGGCATTGCCTTGCCCCGAGGGCTCACCATGAAGCTGAATCACATCGACTTGCAGGTCCCCGACGTGCAGCGCACCGCGGCGTTCTTCGAGCGCTACTTCGGGTTCGAGCACACGAGCAATCGCGCCTCGCCGGCCATCGCCATCCTGGAGGACGGGGCGGGGCTGGTGCTGGTGCTGCAGCGGCTCAAGCGCCCCGAGGAGAAGTACCCGGAGGGCTTCCACGTGGGCTTCCTGGTGGACGCCGTGGAGACGGTGCTGGCGTTCCACGCGAGGGCGCTGGCGGACGGGCTGGAGGTCTCCGAGGTGATTCGAAACAACCGGGGGACGATGGTGTACTGCCAGGCGCCGGGGGCGGTGCTGGTGGAGGTGAATGCGCGACCCGTGCGCGCCAGGGATTCGGTGGGGGTGGGACGAGTCGACTAAGCTTCAGGGCGTGCTTTCGTCCGCGCTGTTGCTCGTTCCCCTGCTGTTCGCCACGGCCCCTCATCCCGTCGAGTTGGTGTTCGGCGGGGATGTGATTCCGCATGGGGAGGTGAAGGAGGTCGCGCGGCTGCATGCGCGCGTGGGGGCGGTGCCGCCCGAGGGTGGGGTGGCGCCGTCGCTGAACAACGAGGGGTGGGACCACATCTTCGGGCCCATCGCGGACGTGCTGCGCACGGCGGACGTGGGCGTGTTGAACCTGGAGACGCCCGTCACGGACAACAAGAAGGCGGTGACGCGGGAGCTGTTGTTCAACGCGCCGTCGGCGATGGCGCGGGCGTTGGCGGCGTCAGGGGTGAAGGTGGTGTCGACGGGGAACAACCACGCGAGGGACCAGTTGCCCGCGGGGTTGGTGGAGACGCTGCGGCACCTGGACGCGGCGGGCATCCGTCACACGGGGACGGGGGCGACGAAGGAGGCGGCGTGGGAGCCGGTGTTCGTGGAGGCGCGGGGGATGAAGGTGGGGTTCCTGTCCTTCACGCGGTGGCTGAATGGGTTCAGCAATCCGAAGGACGGGGCGGCGCCGCACGTGGCGTTCGTGCCGTATCCGGTGCACCGGTTCCACCGCGGGCTGACGACGGAGGAGGTGGTGGAGAAGGTCCGGGAGGTGGCGGGGAGGTGTGATGCGTTGGTGGTGTTGGTGCATTGGGGGACGGAGTACAGCGACGCGCCGCACCCGGATGACCGGAAGTTGGGGAGGGAGTTGTTGGAGGCGGGGGCGTTGGCGGTGGTGGGGCATCACCCGCATGTGTTGCAGCCGCTGGAGGGGTACAGCACGGCGGATGGGCGGCGGGGGTTGATTGCGTATTCGTTGGGGAACCTGGTGGCGAACCAGGACCGGTTCTACAGCCATGCGGAGAAGGGGAAGGGGAAGGCGGGGGACAAGCGGGACTCGATGTTGTTGAGGGTGACGCTGCTGCGGCCGGCGCCAGGGGGGCGGGTGATGTTGGGGGATGTGGCGGTGTTGCCGGTGTGGATTGAGAACAACGCGGTGGGGCGGAGGCGGAAGGAGGCTCGGAACATCCAGCCGGTGTTGATTGACCGGGAGGTGGAGGCGGTGACGGAGCGCCTGGCGGTGCTGGCGGCCCGCGAGGGCGGGTTGGACAAGGAGGGGAAGGCGGAGCGGGGGGAGTTGGAGCGGCGGCTGGCGGGGTCGCAGCTGCGGCGGGAGCGGATTCTGAGGATGTTGCCGGCGGGGTTCGTGGTGGCTTCGTCGGAGCTGCGGCAGCGGGTGCCGGGGGGGCTGGTGTCCGGGGTCGCGCCGGAGAGTGGGGCGGCGGCGCAGGCGGCTCCGTGAGGCCTGGAGTTGCGTGGGTGACAGCGGCTCGCACTTGGGTGCGAAGTTGCCGCTGTGGCGGTTCTGGTGCGGGGGAAGAGGGGGCGGTGCTGTTCGCGTAAGTGTGCGAGAGCCTTGGGGATGCGGGGGGTGGAGGTGGGGGGTGCTCGGAACCTTGGAATGCTGGTGGGGTGGGGAGAAGGGCCTGGATGCCTGGAAGGCGTCGCGGGGAGGTCTGCGGGGGAGGGGGTTCGCGAGGTGCGGGAGGGCGCGAGAAGAGGTTGAAGGGGTGCGGCTGGGGTAGAGTGTGCCCCATGCGTCACATCCTCCTATTAGCGCTCTCCCTGTGTGTCGTTGCCTGTTCGAAGTCCAAGGACGTGGCGAACGTCTCCTTCGCAATCAACTTCTCGCCGAGTTTCAAGCAAGGCTGCATTGTGGTTCGCGTCCAGGATGCAGCCAACGCGAGCAACTCCGCGGAGAAGACCTTCTCGGGTGCTGACTTGGCAGGGAAGACTCCGCTGAAGGTGGGCTACATCCAAAGGGAGAATTGGGGCACTGAGTTGAAGGTGACCGTTGTCGCGCATGAGCGGGCCTGTGACGGCAATGTTGTGGTGGCTCAGTCGGAGTTCGTCGTCAACATGGCCGGCGATGGGCGTAAGCCACTGCAGTCCGTGTCGCTGGTCACTCCGGATGAGGATGATGACGGGTATGTCGCCAAGGAGGCTGGTGGCACGGATTGCGCGGACACGGGCCCGAATGCGGCCGCAAGGTCCCCCGCGAAGAGCGAGGTGTGCGACGAGATTGACAACGACTGTGACGAAGCCGTGGACGAAGGGTTCACGGTGACGACCATCTACCGGGATGCGGACGGGGATGGGGCGGGAGCCGGGGCTGCACTGCAGCGATGCCTGCCGGCGACTGGGTATGCGACGCAGGGTGGAGATTGCGACGACGGCAACAAGGATATCGCGCCTGGGAAGCCGGAGATTTGCGACAACGTCGACAACAATTGTGTGGGCGGCGTGGACGAGGGCCACGACAAGAACTGGTACAAAGACCTGGATGGGGATGGCTGGTTGGGCCAGGCCAGTCTGGTGGTCCAGTGTGCGCAGCCCGATGGGTATGCGCATCTGCCGGCGAGCGAGAGGTTCGATTGCAATGACAATAATAAAGACACCGCCCCAGGCAAGCCGGAGCTTTGCGACAACGAGGACAATGATTGTGACGATGTCGTGGACGATGGCGTCCTGAACAAGGGTGACCCTTGCAATAACATGAGTTGCACGGGGACGTACGTCTGCAACCTGACGACGAAGCTGGCGGAGTGCAACGCGGCGGCGCCGCGGATGTTCTATCGGGACGCGGACGGAGACGGGGATGCAAGTTCGACTGCGCCTCAGAGGGAAGTCTGTGCGGGAGAGACTGACCCAGTTGGTTACGTGATGAGTCCCCGTACGGATTGCGATGATGCGGACCCATCAACGAAGCCGGGCGCACCAGAGTTGTGCGACGCCATCGACAACAACTGCGTGGGAGGCCCGGACGAGGGCTTGACGTGTAATGGGACGCTCAAGCAAGTGCCCGACTTTCACCTGCGTTCAACGAACCGGAGTTGGAAGACGGTGTCGACAGGGCCGAACGGGTATCCTGTGTGGATTGCGGGAAGCGGGGGGACTTGGTGCGGAGGCAGACCGCGGGGGCGAAGTTCGAGAGCTTCAGCCATGGGGATTCAACGAGTGCCAACACGGATGACGGAAGCCCCAAGGCCTATGCCAGTAACTGCGGCAATCACGACTGGATGGCGTCCTGGGTGGATTCACAAGGGCGAGTGGTTCTGGGCGGGGAGGATGGGGTGTTCGCTCTTCATAACGGAGTTACGACGCTGAATTGTCAGCCGTCCGTTCTTCCCAACCAGCCGGGTCCTGGGAACCCTAACTACGACATCACAGGGATTACGGGAGTCGAGGTAGGGAGTGATACGTACGTCTATTTCACCGACAAGGGGGGGCGACTCTCTCTCTGGCTCATGGGAACGACCCAAGTCGTGTTGGTCAATCCTGCCGTCGATACAGTGCGCCTCCGAGGCATCCACGCGCTGAACCAGAATGTCCTGCTCACGGCAGGTGGGACGGTGGCGGGAACAGGGCAGCGAATTCGCGCCTACATCGGGCCCACAGGTGCAGCCGGTACTACCCAGATTGCCGAAGCCAGCAGTGCGACGGTTTTCGCGAATGCGGTGTGGATGGGGGCGACGGACAAGGCGTGTGCCGTGGGCGACAAGGGGTCGGTCTGGCGCTGGGATGGCAATGCGACATGGGCGAGTGCCACAGCCCCTGTGCAAGGCGGAGACCCTGTGGTCGACTTCAGCAGTGTGTCGATGAGATATGACAAGGCCAGTCAAATGAACCTGGTGAATGACCAGTGCTACATGGTGGACGCGAGCTCAAGCGGAAAGTTGAAGCGGTGGACGCCGCATGGCTGGGCCAAGGATGTGCTTCTTCCGGCCGGGGCCAACGTCCCGCTGCGAGACATCGCGATGAACCCGCTGGGAAATGAGTTCTGGATCGTCGGAGACGACAGTCGCGTCTTCCATTTCCCAGAGCCGTAGCGTTCCTTTCCCGGCGGACCTGCCACGCTCCTGGATGAGCCCTGGGGCGTGGCGTTGAAGAGCGAGGGGCCAACGCGAAATCGTGGGCCCGCTCAGTCAGTCAGTCGATGGGCTCGGTGATGAGCAAGTGCTGTGGCGACTGGCCCGAGCCGGTCTTCTGCCCACGGCGCGAGTGCTGCCGTCACCCGCCCTTGGTCATGAGGCTTCATCACTCGTCAAGCGATGGATGAGTGATGGCCTCAGACCTGCCAATCTCCCTGAGAGGTCCCCGTGCCATGGCCTCGTCGCCACAGGCCCGGCTGTGTGGTGGTGAAGGACTAGTCCGTACTGTTCTGGACACGACATGAGGTCTTGTTTGTCTTGTATTGACGGTTTGCCTCTAGAATTGAGGGCATGTCCAAGTCATGTCCATGGAGGAGTCTCCTGGCGGTCATCGTTTGCATGCTCGCGGCTCTGCCTCTGCGAGCGCACGGGGCCGAAGGGGATGTTCAGCGCGAAATCAAAGAGGCCATCCGGTTCTACGAGGACCTCGAATATGAGCTCGCGCTGGAGCGGCTGAAGCGTGCCAGCAGCTTGCCGCAGGAGGCGAACGAGAAGGTCTCCATCGCGTTGCTGCGTGGCATCATTCAAGCGGACATGGGCCGGTGGGAAGCTGCCCGCCAGGACTTCCAGGCAGCGCTCCAGCACCAGTTGGACGTCCAGCTCCCCTTGAGTGTCTCGCCGAAGGTGAGTCGGGAGTTCGAGGCCCAGCGCGCCCAGGCCGCCAAGCTGTTGGCCGAGAGCCAGAAGGACCTACCCGGGAGCACTGCGGACGGGAAGCTCTCAGGGGGAGCGCGGCCGGGATTGATGCCGGCAGCGAACGTGAAGGATGCCCCGGAACCGTGGGCTCCGGGAGCGGTGGATGGGGACCTGGCGAAAACCTCCGAGGGAGTCCGGATAGCAGGGCGGCGAGTGCCGACGATGAGCTGGGTGCTGTTGGGGGTGGGCGCCGCCGCGAGTGGAACGGGCACGGTGTTCGGCTTGTCGTCGAGGAGTCAGCTCGAGGACGCGAGGTCCGCCGCAAATGATACGGACCTGATTCGCAATCACTCGAAGGCTGCGGATAGCGCGCGGACGGCGAACCTCATGTTCGGTGCGGCCACTGCTGCGGTGGTGGGAGCGGTGGCGACGTGGTTCTTCATGGGGCCCGCCGAGACTCCCGTGGCCGCGGGAGGTGCGCAATGAGCCACTGGGAAAGACTGGTCGTCACGGGACTGCTGGTGCTGGGAGGGTGTTCCGTACCGAGCCTGGAGGAACTTCAGGCGGATCGGAACTTCACCGTCGAAATCAACTACACGGCGAGCTTCAAGACGGGTTGCATCGTCATGAGGCTTCAGGACGAATCCAATCCGAACAATGTATTCGAGGCGGAGCCCAGTCTTACGGATGCACTCAAGAAAGGGCCACCCCTGAAGCTGGGGGTTGTCCACAAGAATGGGTGGGGCACGCGGTGGAAGGTGACCGTCAAGGCGCACGAGTTGACCTGTGACGGCAAGGTGGTGGACGAGGCGGAGACGTTCGTTGAGCTGTCGAGCAAGGGGCGAAGGGACGGGGTGTCGGTGACGCTCGTGACTCCGGACGAGGATGGGGATGGGTATGTCGCCAAGGAGGCCGGTGGCACGGACTGCGATGACAGTGGTCCGAATGCAGCCGCGAAGTCCCCCGCGAAGAGGGAGGTGTGCGACTTCGAGGACAACAACTGCGACTCGAGGGTGGACGAAGGGTTCTCGGTGACGACCATCTACCGGGATGCGGATGGGGATGGAGTGGGAGCCGGGGAGGCACTGCAGCGATGCCTGCCGACGACGGGGTATGCGACGCAGGGCGGAGATTGCAACGATGGCAACAAGGACATCGCGCCTGGGAAGCTGGAGGTTTGCGACAACGTCGACAACAACTGCGTGAATGGCGTGGACGAGGGCTTCGACAAGAACTGGTACAAAGACCTGGATGGGGATGGCTCGTTGGGCCAGGCCAGTCTGTTGGTCCAGTGTGCGCAGCCCGATGGGTATGCGCGTCAGCCGGCGAGCGAGAGGTTCGACTGCAATGACAACAATAGAGACACCGCCCCAGGGAAGCCGGAGCTTTGCGACAATGAGGACAATGATTGTGACGATGTCGTGGACGATGGCGTCCTGAACAAGGGTGACCCTTGCAATAACATGAGTTGCACGGGGACGTATGTCTGCAACCTGACGACGAAGGTGGCGGAGTGCAACGCGGCGGCGCCGAGGATGTTCTATCGGGACGCGGACGGCGATGGGGATGGCAGTTCGAGTGGGCCGCCGAGGGGAGTCTGCGCGGGCGAGAGCGACCCGTCCGGGTACGTGATGAGTCCGCATATGGATTGCGATGATGCGGACCCGTCAACGAAGCCGGGCGCACCAGAGTTGTGCGACGCCATCGACAACAACTGCGTGGGAGGCCCGGACGATGGCTTGACGTGTAATGGGACGCTCAAGCAAGTGCCCGACTTTCACCTGCGTTCAACGAACCGGAGTTGGAAGACAGTGTCGACAGGGCCGAACGGGTATCCTGTGTGGATTGCGGGAAGCGGGGGGGTCTTGGTGCGGAGGCTGAGCGCGGGGGCGAAGTTCGAGAGCTTCAGCCATGGAGATTCGACGACTGCCAACACGGATGACGGAAGCCCCAAGGCCTATGCCAGTAACTGCGGCAATCACGACTGGATGGCGTCCTGGGTGGATTCACAAGGGCGAGTGGTTCTGGGCGGGGAGGACGGGGTGTTCGCTCTTCATAACGGAATTACGACGCTGAATTGTCAGCCGTCCGTTCTTCCCAACCAGCCGGGTCCCGGGAACCCTAACTACGACATCACAGGGATTACGGGAGTCGAGGTAGGGAGTGATACGTACGTCTATTTCACCGACAAGGGGGGGCGACTCTCTCTCTGGCTCATGGGAACGACCCAAGTCGTGTTGGTCAATCCTGCCGTCGATACAGTGCGCCTCCGAGGCATCCACGCGCTGAACCAGAATGTCCTGCTCACGGCAGGTGGAACGGTGGGGGGAACAGGGCAGCGAGTTCGCGCCTACATCGGGCCTTCAGGTGCAGCCGGTACTACCCAGACTGCCGATGCCAGCAGTGCGACGGTTTTTGCGAATGCAGTGTGGATGGGGGCGGCCAACAAGGCCTGTGCCGTGGGCGACAAGGGGTCGGTCTGGCGTTGGAATGGCAATGTGACCTGGACGCGTGACACGGCCCCAACGCAAGGTGCAGAGCCGGCGGTCGACTTCAGCAGTGTGTCGATGAGATATGACAGGGGCAATCCATCGAGCCTGGTGAATGACCAGTGCTACATGGTGGACGTGAGCTCAAGCGGAAAGTTGAGGCGGTGGACGCCGCATGGCTGGGCCAAGGACGTGCCTCTGCCGTCCACGGCGACCGTCCCGCTGCGAGACATCGCGATGAACCCGCTGGGAAGTGAGTTCTGGATCGTCGGAGACGACAGTCGCGTCTTCCATTTCCCAGAGCCGTGATTCTCCAACCCGGCGGCCTGCGGGGCCCGGGATTCTCCCGGGCCATCTCCATCCCCTGGTTGCCTCCGCAGTGCTTGCCGCGCCCGATCCACCACACCGGATGTATCCCCCAGTGCCCCATCACGTGGCCGGTTCTTCCGCTGCACCGTATGCCCACTGCCTGGCGATTCCTCGGACCGGCCTCCGTGCCGTTCGTCGGGATATGGCAATGGAGCCATGCTTTCCTGCCTGGAAGAACTGCGCCTAGAATTGGGGTATGTCCGATTCACACCTATGGGGGAGACTCCTTGCGGTTGTCGTTTGCGCGGCCGTGGTGCTACCTCCGCGAGCGCACGGAGCCGAGGGAGACGTTCAGCGCGAAATCACGGAGGCAGTCCGGCTCTACGAGGACCTCGAATATGAGCTCGCGCTGGAGCGGTTGAAGCGCGCCAGCAGCTTGCCGCATGGCGCGAGCGAGGAGGTCTCCATCTCGCTGCTGCGTGGCATCATCCAGGCGGACATGGGTCGGTGGGACGCCGCTCGCCAGGACTTCCAGGCGGCGCTCGAGCATCAGTTGGACGTCCAGCTGCCCTTGAGTGTCTCCCCGAAAGTGAGTCGAGAGTTCGAGGCCCAGCGGGCGAAGCTGCGCGAGAGCCTGGCGGCTGCCCCAAAGGACTCACCGGGGAGTACCGTGAAACTTTCAGGGGCGACGCGGCCGGGCTTGATACCGGCTTCCAACACGGATGGCGCTTCGGAGCCGTGGGCCCCTGGCGCCATGGACAGGGACCTGGCGAAGACCTCCGAGGGAATCCGGATAGCAGGGCGACGTGTGCCGATGGCGAGCTGGGTGTTGTTGGGGGTAGGGGTCGCGGCGAGTGGGACGGGCACGGTGTTTGGCCTGTCATCACGGAGCCAGCTCTCCGATGCGCGGTCAGCCGCAAATGATGCGGACCTGAAGGCCCATCACTCGCGAGCAACGGATAGCGCCCGGACCGCGAACCTCTTCTTCGGTGCGGCGACCGCGGCCGTGGTGGGGGCCGTGGCGACGTGGTTCTTCACGGGCACCCCTGAGTCTCCGGCCACCGCGGGAGGGGCGCCATGAGCTGCTGGAGAAGGCTGGTCGTCATGGGCGCCTGCCTGCTGTGGGGTTGCACAGTCCCGAGCCTCGATGACGTGCGGGCGGGGGGCCGGGGCTTCTCTGTCGAGGTCAACTACACGCCGACCTTCAAGTCGGGCTGCATCAAGGTCCAAGCCCAGGATGAGGTCAACGCGGAGAATGTCAGCGCACCGGCGGTCATTGCTGGCGACGTGCTCGGGAGCATGACGCCACCGATGAGGCTGGGCGTCCTTCACCAGTGGAGTGAGCCTCCCTACGATGTGAGCATCGCCGAGCGAGGAATGGAGCGGTGGAGCCCACTAATCAAGGTGGTGATCACCGCCTTCGAGCATGACTGTGGCGGCAAGGTGGTTGACCAGGCGGAGCTGGTCGTCGACGTGTCAGGTGAGGGGCGCAAGCCTTCGCAGTCGATGGTCCTCGTCACGCCGGATGCGGACGGGGATGGGTATGTCGCCAGGGGAGAGGGGGGCAAGGGCGGTACAGACTGTGCTGACACGGGCCCGAATGCGGAGAAGCGGTTCCCGGGCAATCCCGAGGTGTGTGACGAGGTCGACAACAACTGCGACTCGCAGGTGGATGAGGGCTTCGCGCAGAAGGGCTCGCCCTGTAGCGAAGATGTCTGTCAGGGGACGTTCGTCTGCAATCCTGTCTCAAAGACAGTGATGTGCAGCGCGCGGCCTCCGAGGCTGTACTACCCGGATGCGGATAGGGACGGAGATGGGGACTTGCATGCGG
The DNA here is from genome assembly GCF_000331735.1 of Myxococcus stipitatus DSM 14675. Taxonomy (GTDB): domain Bacteria; phylum Myxococcota; class Myxococcia; order Myxococcales; family Myxococcaceae; genus Myxococcus; species Myxococcus stipitatus. The sequence goes on from NC_020126.1 coordinate 135,893, forward strand.
CAGCGACCAAGGTCTGCGAGGGGGCTCCGATTCCGCAGGGCTTCGTGGAGAGCTTGCACTCGGATTGTGATGAAGCAGACCCCTCGACGTTTGGCGCCGCGCAGGAGCTGTGTGACGCCGTGGACAACAATTGTTCCGGGGGGGCGGATGAGGGCTTGTCGTGTAGAGGCTCCCTGAAACGAGTGTCGGACTATCACCTGTCTTCCGTGGCTCAATCCTGGAAGACGGTGGCGACCGGCGAGAGTGGCTACCCCGTGTGGGTCGCAGGGGCAGGTGGGAAGCTGGCCGTGCGGAAGGCGCCTGGGCAGAAGTTCGAGAGCTTCAGCTTTGGAGACCCCTCGGGTGCGCCTCCGGATGGGAGCCCCGCGCCGCACTCAACCCATTGCGGCAATCACGATTGGACCGTCTCCTGGGTGAGTTCAAAAGGATGGGTGTTCCTCGGCGGTACAGAGGGGTGGCTTGCGCTTCATACCGGTGACCCCGCGCTGGACTGCTCGTCGCGGACCACACCCCCTCGAGTCGTCGGGCAACCCTCCCCCCACATCACTGGGATGGTGGGATTCGAGGAGGGGGACCGGTTGGTCATCTATCTTTCAGATGCGGGGGGCCGGTACATGAAGTGGGAGGTGGGCGGCAGTCCTCCGGTTGTCGTGTTGGTCGATGACTCGGGAGCCTCTGCTGCTTACGGTCTCCATGGCCTCCGTGAACATTTTCAGTACATGGGCGGAGGGGGGGCTCCGGGTGGGCAGGGGATTTGGGCTGTATCTGATGACCCAGCGCCTGGTGCCATCCATTGCTCGATGGAGCCTGGAACCTCGACTGGAGCTGTGCGGGCTGTGTGGATGGGGGCGGACAACAGCGTGTGCGCGGTGGGCGATGGAGGGGTGGCGTGGCGGCGGCATCCCGCAGCTGTTCTGGTGTGGACGAGGGCGCCTCCGTCTCCCGGAGGTTCCGCCAACTTCAGCAGCGTCGTCATGAGGTATGACAAAGCCCAGCCCCTGAATCCTGTGAACGAGCAGTGCTACGTGGTGGACTCCGATGGGAGCGGACAGCTGCGGAGGTGGACGCCGTTTGGCTGGGCCAAGGATGTGCCTTTGCCCGCGACAGCGAACGTGCCGCTGCGGGACCTCGCGATGAACCCCACGGGAAGCGACTTCTGGCTCGTCGGAGACCAGGGCCGCGTCTTCCATTACCCGGAGCCGTGATTCTCCGGCCCCGCTGACCCACGGGGCCCGGGCTTCTCCCGGGCCTCTTCCATCTCCCTCAGCGCCACCCACCGCGCGAGCAGCGGCCCACCGTGCTTGCCGCGTCCAATCCGTTGCGCCGGATAAATCCCCCGGTGCCCCGTCAGCAGATACGCCACCGTCGCCACGATCATCACGTGCGGGAGCACCCCCGCGCCCACCAGCTCCACCGCCATGATGGACAACGCGAGCGGTGTATTCGCCGCCGCCGCGAACATCGCCGCCATCCCCACCGCGGCCCCCAGGTCCACCGGCAACCCGAGCCCTCGCGCCAGCACGTTCCCCAGGCTCGCGCCAATGAAGAACAGCGGCGTCACCTCGCCCCCGAGGAACCCCGCTCCCAACGTCACCACCGTGAACACCAGCTTCCACGCGAACGCCGACACCGGCAGCGCCGGGTCCTGGAACGCTCGCAATATCCCCGGCACCCCCAACCCCAGATACGCGTCCGTCCCCACCCACAGCCACAACAGCACCACCGCCGTGCCACCCATCGCCATCCGCAATGGCAACCACGGCACCCGCCGCTCCAACCACGCCTTCAGCCGGTGCATCCCCTCCACGAACAGCACCGCCACCCCCGCCACCCCCACCGCGAACACCAACCACTTCCCCACCACCAGCAACGTCAACGGCAACGCCCCAGGCACCGGATACACCGTGTGGTGAGTCCCCAACCCCCGCGTCACCAAATCCCCCACCACCGACGCCACCAGCGCCGGCAGCAGCGCCTCGTACCCCAGCCGCCCCACCACCACGACCTCCAACCCGAACACCGCCCCCGCCACCGGCGTCCCGAACACCGAGCCAAAACCCCCCGCGATTCCCGCCGCCAACAACTCCCGCCTCAAATCCACCCCCACCCGGAACCGGTGCGCCACCCAGTCCGCCAGGCTCCCTCCCATCTGCACCGCCGTCCCCTCCCGCCCCGCACTCCCTCCAAACAGGTGCGTCAGCACCGTCCCCACCAACACCATCGGCGCCATCCGCAACGGCACCTGCGCATCCCCCGTGTGCACCGTGTCCAGCACCAGGTTGTTCCCCCCTCGCACCGGCCCCCCCCACCTCGCGTACACCGCCCCCAACACCCACCCCGCCAAGGGCAGCGCGTACACCAACGCCGGCTGGCCCACCCGAAGCCGCGTCGCCTCCTCCAGCAGCCAGAGGAACCCTGCGGACGCCACCCCGCACACCACCCCCACCACCGCCCCCAACACCAACCACTGCGCCAACACCCGCGCGCTCCCCGACCACCGCACTCAGGCCTCCCTTCCGGACTTTTGAGACATCATGAAACATCGCGTCACTCGTCGCGATGCGTCAAAAACAAGACACCTCAAGGTCGCGTCACACAGGGTTTCAAGCCTTCCTCGAATTCTGACTGTCCGCGTTATTCCAGTTTGCGGGTGATTCGCGAATCGACGCCGTGTAGCGTGCCGTCTCCCCCTACATCCCTCCAGTGGGAAGAAAAGAGAGCGGGCATCCTTCCGGCGCAATGGGCTGTCCTTGGCCGCTGTGGTCGCGGCTGGCGCGGTGAGTGGTAGCGCGATGGCGAGCACCATCAACCAGAACACGTCGTGGACCATCGACCGGTCCACGTCCACGACGAAGTACCGCGTGGTGGCGTACGGCGACTCCATCTATGCGGGCTACAACGGGGGCATCGGCAGCGTCGCCCGCCGCGCGGCTCCGGTGGTGCAGGGTGAGTACCTGGCGAAGGTCTGGAACACGGACATGGAGGTCATCCGCCGCACGAAGTCCGGTGCGCGCGCGGACGACATCTACAACAACAAGATTGTCTCCGAGCGCTCGTACATGCAGGCGGCCAACACGCGCGTCGTGATGTTCGAGATGTGCGGCAATGACTATCTGCAGGCCCGCAGCGCGTTCACCGACCAGACGGGGACCTGTAACTACAGCGGGCTGGAGGCGGCGCTGGCGGCCTGTACCACGTACACGGAGAGGGCCATGCAGGCCATCAACCAGTACGCCACGTCCGCCAAGGTCAAGATTGTCTCCAACATCTACTACCCCGGCTTCGACGCGGACAACGTCCAGACGGCCTGCAGGGATGCCGGGACGGGCGCCACCATCAACAAGCAGGTGAAGTTCCTCCCCCTGCTGGCGCGCAGCAACTGGCGCACGTGCAGCCTGGCGGAGAAGTACGGCTTCAAGTGCGCGGACTCGTTCGCGGAGATGATGGCCGCCGACTACGACTCCAACAGCGACGGCAAGGTGGACTCCGAGGCCCTGCGCTACGTCTCCGGTGAGACCGAGGACGCGTACGTGGCCCGCATCACCGGCGCCCTGCGCGGCACGCTGCGCGACGCGAACACGCACTTCGTCAACGCCAGCACCAGCTACGACTACATCCAGTCGGACAACACCCACCCGACGTACTTCGGCACCACCATCGGCGTGAACATCTTCTCGGGCTCGGGCTCCGGCACGGGCGCGCCCCAGTTCACCGATGGCCAGGTCGTCAACGGGAAGAACCCCGAGTGGAACAAGTCCGGCCACGAGCGCATGGGCTGGGAAGGCACGCGCTTCAACCCCTCCGCGCCGTGATGTCCGCGCCCGCATCTTGCGGGTGAACGGCACGTGAGCAGCACCCAGGGCCTCCGGTTCTCCTCGAGAGCCGGGGGCCTTGTCTTGTCCTCCTCGGGCTACGCGAGGAAGCGCCACGCGGTGAAGGCGAGGATGCCCGCGTAGAAGATGAGCCGGCCGAGCCACTCCACGCTCCGCCGCGCGCCCCGCGTCCACGACGGCGCCCCCCACGCGGTGGCGAACGACACCAATTCCGTCACCCCGCGCCAGAGACACGCGATGAGCAACAGGCTCAGCGCCACCGGCGCGTAGTAGCGGGCGAACGTGCCCAGGTACGCCGCGAGGCCGCGCTGGTGGTACTCGCCGAACGCGCCGCCGAAGGCGATGTACTGGTGGGCCCGGAAGAAGATGGCCGCGGGCACCACCGGGAACACCACGAGCTTGAGGAGCAGGTGGTACCAGCGCTTGCGCCACAGCGCCTTGCGCGCCTGTCCATAGCGCAGCACCGGATGCGAGGCCGCGTCGCCCAGGGTGGCGCCGTGTCGGCGCAGCACCTCGAGCAGCGGCAGCGCGTCCTCGGCTTCCAGGCCGTACTCGAGCTCGCGCCCCGACGTCAGGCGCAGCACCACGCCGGGCCCGGGCAGCGGGAGCGTCCACGGCCGCACCGCCGTCACGGTGTGGAAGGGAATCTCCAGCATCGCGCGCGTGCGCAGGGTGAGCGTCACGTCCGTGTCGCCCACCTCCAGCGTGGCTCGGGCGAGGAAGCGCAGCGCCGCCACGAGCAGCAGGGGGACTCCCACGCCCGCGAGGAGCCCGAGCACGAGCGGCTCCGGGGTGAGCGTCTGCTCTCCGGCGAGGATGTCCTTCAGCAGCCAGCCGATGAAGAAGAGCAGGCTGCCCAGGGCCACGGCCTGCGCGAGCATCGCCACGGTGCGTCGCGCGGGAGTCCAGGCGTGGAGCCTGAAGCGTGCGTCGTCCGCGACGGTGGGAGGGAGGGGCTCGCTGAGAGGGCGGTGGTAGACGGAGAGCGTGCTCATGGCTGCGATTGCCTCGGCGAGAGGGTGTCCGTAGCATACGCAGCGCGGAGGTCTCCCGGCGAGCATGCGGCCGCAGCACTCATCCCCTGAACGGCGCGTCGACCCCGACGGCGTCACCCACGTTGCCGCGCCGCGTCCTTCCTCTGGAGGAGGGGCCGCGCGCTGGCTGGTCGGTGGCGCGCTTGTCTTCACCGCCCTGTGTGTCGTGTTGAGCGTGTGGTGGAGCAGTAGAGAAGTGGTGGTGGAGGAATCGCCCTTCGTCGAGTCTCCGCCGCCCCCCGTCGCCGCGCCCGTGGTGGCCCGGGCTCCCACCGCGCCGCCGCGAGTCCCCGTGCAGGCCGTGGTCCCGTCTCCGCCCGTCGCGGAGGGGGTGCCTCCTTCCCCTCCGGAGCCAGACATGCCGCCGCCGGCCGAGCGCACGGGACTCCAGCTCTACCAACGCGGCACGAAGCCGCTCAAGGTCGGCCTCGTCGTGCCCGAGGGCTTCGAGCTGCCTCCCGGCTACGTGCGCCACTACCAGTCCACGGACGAGGGTGAGCGCGTCGAGGCCATCCTCATGTTCCACCCGGACCACAAGCCGGTGGATGCGAATGGCCAGCCCATCCCCATCCCCGAGAATCGCGTGGTGCCGGAGGAGCTGGCGCCTCCGGGCATGCCCCTGCGCATGCTCGAGCTGCCCACGGGCGACGAGTCCAAGGACACTCCTTGAGGGGCAGGCTGGTGGAGGTCTCGCCCTCGGGCGCGGGCTCGGCGCGTGTCGTCGGCGCGGCGTGTGCCCTGGCCGCCACCACCGCGGCGCTGTGGGCGTTCTCGCTGCTCCAGGCGCCGTGGACGTCGTTGGGCTGGGTGGCGTTGGTGCCCTGGCTCGCGTCGGTGGACCAGGTGCGGACGTCGCGTGGAGCGCTGGTGCTCGGGGGCGTGCTCAGCGCCACGTTCACCGCGGTCGTCTTCTCGTGGTTCCCCAGGGCCCTGCACTCCTATTCGGGAGCGCCCGTCTGGCTGTGCTGGACGATGCTGCTGCTCACCGCGCCCGTGTTCCAGCTCCAGTTCCCCGTCACCGCGCTCGCGAGACATCTGGCGCGGCGCGCGGTGGGGACGAAGGTGGCGTGGCTTCCTCCCGTGGCGAGTGTGCTGGTGTTCGTCGGTGTGGAGTGGCTTGCGCCCAAGCCCTTCGCGGACACGCTGGGCCAGGGGCTCGTGTACTCGGAGCGGCTGCGCCAGGGCGCGGACCTCGCGGGGGCTCCGGGGCTCACGCTCGCGCTGCTGCTCGTCAATGAGTGTCTGCTCGCGGCGGTGGTGGCGTTCCGCACGCGGGGGAGTGTGCTCGCGCTGCGTCGGTTGGTGGCCGCGGCGGGCATCGTCTCGGCGTTGGTGGGCTATGGCGCCGTCCGCCTTCACGAGGTGCGCGCGGCGACGCGGGCGGAGCCGCTGCTGGTGGTGGGCGCGGTGCAGGCCAACATCACGAACTACGAGAAGCTCAAGGCGGAGCGGGGCGCTTACGAGGTGGTGCGGCTGGTGCTCGACACGCACTACGCCCTGTCGGATGGGCTGCTGCGCGAGGCTCCGCTGGACGTGCTCGTCTGGCCCGAGACGGTGTACCCGACGCCCTTCGGGGTGCCGAAGAGCGAGGCGGGCGCGGAGCTCGACGCGGAGATCTCGGGCTATGTCTCCGCTCGCGCCGTGCCGCTCATCTTCGGCTCCTACGACGTGGAGGGCGGGCGTGAGTTCAATGCCGCCATGTTCCTGTCCCCCTCGGCGAGGGAGGGTGGGGCGCCCGAGCGCGCGGTGTATCGCAAGTCCAAGCTCTTCCCGCTGACGGAGTGGGTGCCGGAGGCCCTCGACTCGGAGCACCTTCGCGCGTGGCTTCCCTGGACGGGGCGATGGTCGCCCGGGCCCGGGCCGCGGACGGTGGTGCTGCGGCGGGGGGATGGCCGGCTGCTCCGCGTCGCTCCGCTCATCTGCTACGACTCCATCTTCCCTTCGTACGTCGCGGAGGAGGTCCGGCAGGACGCGGACCTGTTGCTCACGCTGTCGAATGACTCGTGGTTCTCCGGCACGCGGGGGCCCGGGCTGCATCTCACCCACGCCATCTTCCGCAGCATCGAGACGCGCCGGCCGCAGGTGCGCGTGACGAACTCCGGTGTCTCCGCGCTCATCGATGCGTCTGGAGGGATTCTCACCGACATCGGGGATGACCAGCGGGGGACTCGGGTCATGCGGGTGCCGTCGGCGACGGTGCGTCCCTCGCTGGCCCTGCAGTGGGGCAACTGGCTGGGGCCGGTGGCGCTGCTGCTGGCGGTGCTCCTCCTGGGCGGCGCGGCGCTGGGCGGACGAGGCACCAGGCTCTAGCCGGAGGTTCTCGAATGGCGCCTGTCAGCGGCGCACGTCCCTCCCGGTTCGCGTGCGTTGCGGCGGGGGCGGACGGGGCGTATACCCGAGGCATCGTGTCTGGACTGTCGCGCCTCCTCACGCTCGCGCTGCTGCTCGGCTGGCAGGTCGTCGCCAGCGGTGTGGCCGGGCTGGGGCACTACTGCGAGAGACAGGTCCAGCGACGCTCGTCCAAGTGCGAGTGCCCCCACACGGAGGCACACGCGGCGGACGACGCCCGGAGCCAACCCGCGTTCCAGTCGGACTGCTGCGACGAGCCCCACTGGGACCTGCCCGCGCCCACCGAGGCGAGCCTCTCCAGCTACAGCCCCTTCCTCGCCGCGCCCCCGGCCCTGCCTCCGGCCGCCTGGCTCCATGCCCAGGCGCCTGCGTACGGGCCTCAGCGGTCGCTCGCGCTCTGGGATGTGCCCCACGCGCAGGGGCCGCCTGTCTTCCTCCGCATCCGCACGCTGCTCATCTGAGCGCTCCGGCGCGCGGGCCGAGCCATGCCGTCTCTTCGGGGCCGTTGCTTCGAGGCGCCGTCAGGCCGTGTCCCCGTGCGCGAGGCGACGCGCATGTCCTCGGTGTGCTCCGCGCACCGGGGCCGTGAGGCCGTCGCCTTCGGGACGCTTCGAGGGGCCGGGTGCGCGCGTCATCGCTCCGGCCAGCCGCTGACTCCTGTCTGGAGCCTGACAACGTGTGGACTACTTCCTGGTGCGTGCGAGCCCTCGTGGCCGGCGCACGTCGCATCGCCCTTCCGCTGCTGTTCATCACCGCCGCCACCTCCTGCTCGAAGCAGGGGACGGCCGAGTCACCCCGCGCCGCGCGGACCGCGCTGCGGGAGTTCACGGGCGCGTATCCGTGGGAGGCCCGCCCCAACGGGAAGGTCCGCTCGTTCGACATCGTCGCCGAGCCCACCGAGGTCGAGCTCCTGGATGGCCGCCGCCTGCGCGTCTGGGCCTACAACGGCCAGGTGCCGGGGCCGCAGTTGCGCATCCGTCTGGGTGAGACGCTGCGGGTCCGCTTCTCCAACAAGCTCCCGCAGGAGACGACCATCCACTGGCACGGCGTGCGTCTGCCCAACGCCATGGATGGGGTGCCGAATGCCACGCAGCCACCGGTGAAGCCCGGGGGGACGTTCGTCTACGAGTTCACCCCGAAGGACGCGGGCACGTACTGGTTCCATCCGCACGTGCGCGGCAGCGAGCAGGTGGAGCGCGGGCTGTACGGGGTGCTCATCGTCGAGGACGCGAACCCTCCGCCCTACAGCCGCGACGTGATGTGGGTGGTGGACGACTGGCTGCTGGACCCGACAGGGCAGGTGGACCCGCGCTTCAACACCCGACATGACCTGTCTCACGATGGACGGTGGGGCAACGTCATCACGGTGAACGGGCACTTGCGCGAGGCGTTGAGCGTGCGTCCAGGGGAGCGCATCCGGCTGCGCATGCTCAACTCGTCGAACGGGCGCGTGGTGATGCCGGACTTCTCCGGCCTGGCCGCGAAGCTCATCGCCGTGGATGGGATGTATCTGCGCGAGCCCATCGACCCGGCGGGCATCGAGCTGGCTCCCGGCAACCGCATGGACCTGGACATCACCTTCAACCAGAGCCTGGCCGCGCCCTTCACCGTCGTGGACCGGTTCTCCTCACGGCGTCCCAACGCGCTCGCCGACATCGTCATCGAGGGCGAGCCCGTGGAGCCTCCCACCTTCGAGTCCCCCGCTCGCGCGCACGTCCCCGCGTGGAAGACGGCCCTGGAGGTTCCGGAGCACCACACCTTCCGACTGAATGCCCGCGGTGGAGGGCCGCTCGGCATCGAGTGGACCATTGACGGCAAGGCGTTCGTCGACCATGCGCAGCACCACCACGAAGAGCCGATTCTCACGCTGACGCAGGGCCAGTTCTATCGGCTGCGCTACGTCAACGAGTCGGCCCGGCTGCATCCCATCCACCACCACGGGATGTTCTTCCGCCTGCTCGCGCGCAACGGCGTGCCCGTGGATGAGCCGTTCTTCCGAGACACCGTGCTCATCCGAGGACGCGAGACGGTGGACCTCGCGATGGTCCCCACCGACGTGGGCTCGTGGATGGTGCACTGCCACATCCTCGAGCACGCCGAGGCCGGGATGATGGCCTTGATTGACGTGCGCGCCCGCTGACTTCGCTTCGCCCGCCGGGGCCGAGCCGACCGGTGGGCACTCCTCACGCATCCCCCGGATTCACGAACGCATCCCCGAACCCTTTGCTTCACCAGGTGACACCATGGACATGATTTGGGAGCTGATGATTGGAACCGTGCTGTTGACGCTGCTCATCGTCGTCGTGACGCCCGCGATGTGGAGCTCGCGCCTGAGCTTGCGCGAGAAGCCCAGCCCACCGAATGGCAAGGGCACGCCCAAGCCCGGCGCTTGAGGTGTCGCTGACGGGGCGGCCCCGCGTGGAGCGGTGACGCGGTGGCCGCCCGAGAGGCTAGAGCCTGCCGGCCTCGAGCTCGCTGACGACGTGGGCGCTGGCTCGCACGGCGAGCGCCATCATGGTCAGCGTGGGGTTCTGCGGTCCCTGCGAGGGGAAGCTGGCGCCGTCCATGACGTAGAGGTTGGACACGTCCCAGCTCTGGTTCCACGCGTTGAGCACGGACGTCTTCGGGTCCGAGCCCATGCGCGCGGTGCCCACCTCGTGGATGGCCATGCCCGGGGTGGAGAGGGCGTCGTTCACCTTCTCCACGGTGAAGCCCGCCTCCTTCATCATCTCCTGGCACGCGGCCACGGCGTCCGCGGACATCTTCAGCTCGTTGTCCGAGTGACGGCAGTCGATGTGCGCCGCGGGAATCCCCCAGCGGTCCTTCACCGTGGCGCTCAACGTCACGCGGTTGCCCGGGCGCGGCACCATCTCTCCGAAGGGAACGAAGTGACACGTGTCCGCGTAGGTGAAGACCTGCACGCCGTAGCCTCGCGCGAAGCCGTCCTCCTGGGAGGTGACGTTGCGGAACTGGGGGATGTACGCCCAGCTCTGCTCGGCGCGTTGCTGCTCGGGGGGCAGGTTCATCCGCGCCTCGATGCCGAGCAGGTACGTGTGGTCCATCAGGTTGCGGCCCAATTGCCCCGAGGAGTTGCCGAGGCCCTCCGGGAACGCCGCGCTCCGCGAGTGCAGGAGCAGGCGCGTCGTCTCGATGGTCCCCGCGGCGAGCACCACCACGCGGGCGTGGGCCTCCAGTGTCTTGCCCGTGCTCGTGTCGACGTAGGTGACGCCCGAGGCGCGGCCCGTCTTCGCGTCGTACAGCACCTGGTTCACCACCGCGTGCGTGCGCAGGGTGAGGCGGCCCGTCTTCAGCGCCGCGGGGATGGTGATGGGCGCGGAGGCGGTGCGGCGGACCACCACGCGGCGCTCCGGCCAGCGACGCTCGACGCGCTCCTTCAGCCGTTGCTCGGCGGGGTTCATCGGGATGTGCGAGGCGAAGACGGAGTCGGGCAGGGTGTCGAGCCCGTCCGCGTTGCCGTGCACGCCCATCCACCGCTCCACCGTTTCGTAGTGCGGCCGGAGGTCCTCCAGGGAGAGCGGCCAGTCCGGCCCTTGTCCGTCGCGGCTGCCCGCCTTGAAGTTGAAATCAGACAGCCGATAGAACTGGCGGCCGTGCGCCTTCACGGAGGTGCGCCCGCCGACCTGCCGCGCGCGAATCCACGCGAAGGGCGCGTCCTTCGGCGTGGTGTAGGGATTGTCGACGTCGTCCACGAAGGCGTGGGGATGGAAGGGCCACGCGAAGGTGGTGGACTGCACCGACTGGCGCTGCTTGCGCGAGTCATCCGACTCCGCGCGATAGCCCAGCAGCTTCTGCCGGATGCGGTGCCACAGCCAGAGCAGCCGGTCCGAGCGCTCACTGCGGCCCGCCTCCAGCACGAGGACGTTCAGCCCTGCTTCGGTGAGCTGCTTGGCCGCCCACCCACCACACGCTCCGGAGCCCACCACCACCGCATCGAAAGTCTTCTTGGACGTGCTCACAGCATCCCTGCGAATGCAAAGGTGGTGCGCGGCGTGTCTCACCGCGAGTTCAAGTGTCCTCAGTGTAAACTGTGCCGCGCGAGATTGACCATGGACGCTCCCCCATGTCGCGCGTGACTCGCGTGGGGCAGAAGCAGCCGGGCGTGAATGACCCGGGGAAGGTGGCTCTGTTTCATGAAGTGGAAGCGAGTCTTCGTCGCCGTGGTGGGGCTGGGCGTACTCGTCTCCGGCGGCTTGGCTGCTCGGGCGTATCGCCACTCGGAGGCGTACTTCCACTACCCGAGGACGCCCCCGACGAAGCCCGCGGACTTCGCGCGGGCGCAGGATGTGCGGCTGTTCACCTCGGATGGGTTGGAATTGCGCGGCTGGTATGTGCCGTCGCGCAACCGCGCCGCCGTGGTGATGGCTCACGGCCTTTCACAGACACGCGCGGACCTGCTGCCCGAGGCACGCATCCTCGCGGACGCGGGTTACGGCGTGCTGCTCTTCGACCTGCGCGCGCATGGGGAGAGCCAGGGCGAGTTCTCCACCTGGGGAGACCGCGAGCGGCGGGACGTGAAGGCCGCGCTGGAGTTCGTGCGGGCTCGCGAGGACGTGGACCCGAAGCGGGTGGCGGCGCTGGGCTTCTCCATCGGCTCGGCGGCGGTGGCGGAGGTCGCCGCGAAGGACGCCGAGGTGCGCGCGGTGGTGCTGCTGTCGCCGTTCAACACGCTGTGGCTGGCGGCGGCGTATGACTTCCGGCGCTTCGGTGTTCTCACTCAGACGGCCGCGCTGGTGCCGTTCTGGCGGCGCGACATCGCGCTCGAGGAGGTGCGCACCATCGACGCGGTGGACCACATCCGGCCAAGGCCCCTGCTCATCGTGATGGGCTCGGAGGAGTCCGGACAGCCGCTGGCGGATGCGCTCTTCGCGCACGTGCGCGAGTACGCCCAGACGTGGCGCATCCATGGCGCGAGCCACGGCGGCTTCAGCACCGTGGAGCCCGCGGAGTATCCGCGCAGGCTCCGGGCCTTCTTCGATGCCGCGCTGCGGGAGGAGACCGCCACGCCCTGAGGCGTGGCCGCGGGTCAGGTGACCTTCGGGGCTTCCGGCGTCTCACGGGCCTCGAGCCGCGCCAGGCTGTCGAGGAACGCGCGGCCCTTGGCGGCGTCCGTCATGAAGACGAAGGCGGCCATGCCCTTGAGCTGCTCGAGTGACTCGCCCTCGCGGCCGGGCTTGCCCTGCTCCCGGTTGTGGATGGCGGCGCGCAGGCGGCGCACCACGTCGCGGGGGACTCGCGCGGCGGGCACTCCGTTGCGGGCCTGGTTCACCACCAGCCCCGTCACCTGCTGACGCGTGCCCTTGCGGCTCACGCGCGTCTTCTCGGGGTGCAGGCGGAAGCCCTCGGCCTCCACCACGTCCTTCACGCGGGTCAGCAGCACCGCCACCGGGGCGCCCTGGGCGCGGCGGGCCTTGGGCTGCTTCGCCTTCGTCCACGAGAAGGTGAGGTCGTCCGCGTAGCGCGTGTAGGTGAAGCCCAGGCGCTTCGACAGCGCGGACAGGCGCTTGTCCAGCTTCAGGCACAGCGCGTTGGTGATGCCGGGAGACGTGGGCGCGCCCTGGGGCAGCGCGCGCGGGCCCTTGGCCACGTGCAGCGTCTTGCCTCGGAACTGCACCGTCTCGCGCGGGGCCTCGGTGGACATCAGCGCCAGCAGCGTGGAGGCGTTCTCCGGCAGGCCGCCCTTGCGCAACAGGCCCTTCACCCGGCGCCACGTGACGGAGGGGAAGAAGTCCTTCACGTCCACCTTCACCACCACGTCCGCGCCCTGGTGGGCCAGCGCGTTGGTGAGGATGGAGCGCCCCGCGACGAAGCCATGCGCCGCGCCGTGCACGGGCAGCCGCTCCACCACGTTGGCCAGCACCCAGCGCTGGGCTTCCTTCAGCTCCGGCTTGGGGGACGTAATCGTGCGCGTGCCGCCGTCGCGCTTGGGGATGCCCCAGCTGACGTAGTTGGAGCCGGTGTCCACCTCGCGGTGGAAGGCGAAGCCGCGCAGCTTGGAGATGCTCAGCCCCAGCGCCTTCGCCAGCGCCTCCGCGGAGCCCAGCTCCGGCATGCCGTTGGCGCGGGCGCGCTCTTCCCGGTGCGGGATGTCGAACTTGTCGGAGCCGCCGTCCTTCTCTTCCCAGTGGATGTTGGGGCCCAGGTGGCCCACGTGCGTGGCCTTCCACGCTTCATGCGTCTGGCGGAGGAGGGCGCGGCGCTCGGTGGCCTCGGCCTTCTTCTTCTCCTTCCAGGCCGTCTTCTCCTTCTCCGTGACGCCGGACTCCAGGTCGCCGACGGCGAGGCCGCGGGAGACGAGCTGGGCCTGCACCCACGCGTCCGCGCCGCCGGCCTCGACGATGGCCTTCCAGCGCGTGACGAGCGCCTCGTAGGCGACGCGCCGGGCCTCGCGCTGGACGAGCGCGGTGGCGGTGGCGGCCTGGGGCGCGGGGGTGGGAACGGTCTGCGGTGCTGCTGCGGGGACGAAGGACTCCAGCCTGCCGGTCATGTCAGCACCTTCGAGAGGGAGGGCGGCGGCGTTGGATGAGGCGGCTGTCTGTCGCGAGCAGTCGAGGGAGGCCGGGAAAGCACCACCATCTTACCTGGGGCACGGTAGCCTCACCGGCTCTCCCCTCCTAGGCACTGCGGCCGGGGCGGGCGAACGGCGGTCGCGTCGTTGACTCCGCTGCCCGCCCCGGCCGCAGTGCCTAGGAGGGAGAGAGCCAAGAACAGGCTACCTTGCGGAGAGTGTCCTGCATTCCAACCGGAGCGGCGCAACGCCGCTCCCGCGCTCGAGGCGCTCAGGCTGATGCACTCCGGACCTCTCTCGGCTGCTCGCGCTTGAAGCGCGTCTCATCGTGTCTTCCGTCGCACCTGCCCTTTCGGCCGCACCGAGGCGGCCGAGCCGTTGTTGAGTGGTTTACACCAAGGACGACGCCGCGTCGATGTAGCCGTCGGCGGAAAGCGTCTCCAGCCGCGTGAAATACGCCGAGCGCGCCTCCGCGTCGGAGTCGAACCAGAGCCGCTGGTGACGCGCCTCGCCGGTGCGAAGGCCCCACTCCACGGCGACAATCTGACCATCCAGGGAGACGCGGTACACCATCTCCTGTCCGCTCTCCGCGTCGCGGCGCACGTAGGAGCGCGTCTCCGCGCGGATGAGCTTGCGGCCCTCGGGAGTGCGGCGCAGGGCCTCCTCCTCGGTGCGGCGGCGCGAGTAGGCCAGGCGCAGCGCGAACTGGTGCTCGCAGGGGCCCTCGCGCATGCCGGAGCGGCGGAAGTGCGGACAGCCGCAGGTGGCTTCCTTCACGCGGCCTTCCAAGTCCAACAGGAAGCTGGGGAAGAAGCTGCGCACCGCCTCGCGGTCCACCACCTCGCCGTGGATGCGGGTGCCTTCGCCCACCACGTCGTGGACCTTGGTGAGCTTCACCTCGCCCGCTCCCGCGGAGCCGTCGCCCAGCAGGCGGTGGGCCCGGGCCTCGCGCTCGCTGCCGAAGCGGATGACGGACTCGTCCACCGGCGTGGCCATCAAGTCGCGGGGGCGGTACTGGCCCTTGGACAGGTCGAAGAGGACGCGGCCGCGCAGGCACTCGAGCTGGAGGGCGGCGCGCGCCTGCTCCTTCGTCGCGCCGTTGGCTCCGGCGACGAGCGTCTCGAAGGACAGCGGACCTTCGGCGCGCAGCCTGTCTCGCAGCGACTGGGCCAGGCCCTCCGGGACGGCGCGGGGCATGAGGACGTCGAAGGCCGCGGCGGAGGACCAGCCGCTCTCCGTCCAGCCCGTGAGTCCGAGCGTCAGCGTGGCCGAGCCCATGTCGATGACCCAGAACACCGGCAGGCCCGGCCCCATGAGCTGCAGGCGCACCGACTTCGCGTGGGGCAACAGCCGCGCGAGCGCCATCAGCCGCTGACGGCCGAAGGTGCGCACGACGGCGGGGGACGTGCCCGTGTACTTGCCCCCGTGGCACTCCAGCACCAGCTCCCAGGGCTCCAGCACCAGCCGGGGCGCCGCGCCGGGGACCAGCTCGAAGCGCAGGGCGCGCGGGGCCTTCTTCGCCTTGCGGGTGCGCAGCGCGAAGAGGAGGTTGTAGAGGTCGATGGGGGCCAGCTCACACGTGCTGGACGGCAGCGTGGCGGCGGACTGCACCTGGAGGAAGCCGCGCAGCCAGGCGTGCGGCACCTCCACGTTGCGAGGCTCGCGGGCGGCCTTCGCGGGCAGCGCGACGTGCGCGTCCAGTGAGACGGGCAGGTAGGTGCGCAGGCGGTCCATCCGGGCCGGGAGGTCCGCGGGGACGTCCAGGAAGGTGGAGCCGTGCGCGGCCTCGCGGCCGTCGAAGAGGCCGTTGTCGAAGGACAGGCGCGCGTAGGCGCTCTCGTCGCGGGAGAAGACCTCCAGCGAGACGCTGTCCGGGTCCACGGTGAGGACCGGGTCCAGCAGCGCGTCCTGCTTCTCCTCGCCGTCGAGCGCGTTGTCGAGGAAGGCCTTCTGCGCCTCCCAGATTTGCGCCGTGGCCCGCTTCCCCTGCTTCATGAGGTAGGCGAGGTACGCGGTGCGGTCCTTGCCCCGGTAGCGCAAGTCGCTGGAGAGGATGCCGAACGCGGCGGTGAGCGTGTCGCGGAAGAGCGCGGAGTCCTTCACGCGCCCGCGCACGCCCACGGTGCCGCGAGAGCCCTCCAGGGCCAGCAGCACACGCGAGGCGTCCGCGGTCGACTCCACGTCGCTCGTGGTGGCGTAGCGAAGCTCGACGGGGTGACGGGTGGCGGTCGTCACGACGGGGTACCTTCCTTCTCGGTCTGGACCTGGCTCAGTTTGCGCGTGCGGTCAGCGGCGCGCCGCGCGCGTTTGTGGGCGCGCCAGGCGGCCTTGCGCAGCTCCACGGAGTTCGACTTGTCGAACGCGGACTCGTGCAGCAGCTTCGCCGCCTCGTCTCCGCCGAGCCGGCCCATGCCGGCCCATGCTTCCTGCTTCACTTCGGGCTTCGCGTGGGCGGACAGCACCTTCAGCGGCGCCAGGTCGCGGCTCCCCAGCAGCGCGGGCTCCGCGAGGCGACGGCCCTCGGAGGTGGCGAGCGCGTCGGTGGACACCTTCGCGCCCATGGGGCCCATGGCCACCGGGTCGAAGGGCTTCACCTCCAGCGCCCAGGCCCCCGCGCGGTCGGGGACCAGGTGCGCCAGCGCGTCCGCGACGGCCGAGCGCACCTGCGAGTCCGGGTCCGTCAGCGCGGCCTTGAGCACCTCGGCGGTGGCCGTGCGCTCCTTGTCGTTCGACATCACGGGGCCCGTGTCCTGGCCCGTCAGCTTCAGCGTGCCGCCCGCGGTGCCCAGTCGCTCCAGCGCGTTCGCGGCCTCGCGGCGCACGGACGCGGGGGCCTTGGTCTCGCCGCCCTGGAGAATCGCTCGCGCGGAGTCCGCGATGCCCGCGGCGCCCAGGCGCGAGCCGGCCCACAGGAGCCGCTCCCACGCGGTGGTCTGCTCCTGGCGCTTGGGGCCCGGGAGCGTGGAGGCCCAGTCGGTCGCCGTGCGGCGCTCGGCCGTGACCAGTGCGCGAGCCACCCCCGAGAGGTCGACCTGGCCGGGCTGACGCGCCTCGCCGGTCCACGTGCCCAAGAGCAGCGCCGCCTCCTCGCGGGCCGCCACCTTGTCGTGGCCCAGCAGCGCCACCGTCTCCGGCACGGGCATGACGCCGCGCCGGGCCAGTCCGCGCCGCAGGCGCAGCCGCAGGTCCTGGCTGGTCAACGTGGCCAGCCGAGGCACCAGCAGCGCGGGCTCGCCTTCCTTCGCCAGGTAGTCCGCGGCGGGGTCGGAGATGTCGTCGTACTTGCTGGCCACGGCGAGGAACTCGACGCGGGTGCGCTGCGTGGGGAAGAGCACGTCCAGCGCCTTGCGAGCCTCCGCGCGCAGGTCGTCGTCATCCGCGTCCAGCGTGGTGGCCAGGGCCGCCTCGGACTCCAGGTCCTTGAGCTTCGCCAGCTCCTTCACCACGGTGAGGGCCACGTCGCTGTCCGTGCCCGGGTCCAGCAGCAGCGCCTCCAGCTTCACGCGGGCGCGCTCGCCGCCGATGGCGCGCAGGCCCTTCACGCCGGCCTCCTGGAGCTCCGTGGAGGAGCCCTCCACCGCGGCGGCCTCCACCTTCTCCTCGATGCGGCGGCGCTCGTCGCCATCCGGCATGCGGCCCGCGAGCCGTCCCAGGCCCTCCATCGCCGCCCAGATCATCGACGGTTCCGTGGGGGCCTCGGGCGTGCCGCCAGCGGCCACTGCCTCCAGCTCGCTCAGCGCACGCACGTCACCCAGCGAGCCCAGGGCCAAGAGGGCACGCTCGCGCTGTCCATCCTCACCCGCGCGGGCGTACAGCAGCAGGGGCCGCAGCGCGCTGACACCGCGCAGGTGCGCGACCGCCTCGGCGGCCGGCAGCATCAGCTCCCGGGCTCCCGCGCGCAGCACGTCCTCCAGCGGCGCGACCGGAGCGCCGTGCTCGATGACGCGCTTGGAGTACAGCGCCACCGCCTCCGCGCGAACGGCGCCGTCCCGGTCGGAGAAGAGGCTCAGCAGAATCTCCGACTGGCCCACCTCCGCGCCGTGCTCCAGCGGGCGCAGGGCCTCCAGCCGCACCGCCGCGTCCGCGCTCTTCACCGCCGAGCGCAGGAAGCGGACCGCGAGCGCATGGTCGCGCTTCTTCTCGTCGGGGCCGGCGATGGAGATGGCGGCCGCCACGGTGGCGACGCGCACCGCGCTCGACTCGTCCTCGTGGCTCCGGCGCGCGAGCACGTCCAGCGCCTCCGGCCGGCGCGTCTGTCCCAGCGCGGCGACCAGGCGCTGACGCTCGTTGACGTCCGGGGCGGCGGCCAGGCGCGCGGCCAGGGCATTCACCGCGGCGGGGGTGCCCAGCCGGTGCAGCGCCTCCATCGCGCGCTTGGCGACGGGGGCCGTCTCCGAGCGCAGGAAGATGGCCAGCACCTCCACCGCCCGGTCATCTCCGCGCATCGCCAGCAGCTCGGACGCGCGCAGGCGCAGGTCCTCGTGCTCGCTGGCCATCGCGCGACCGAGCGCCTCCGTGACGCGCGAGTCGTTGGCGCCCGCCAGCCGCTCAATCACGCCCACGCGCAGGTCGGCGTGCTCGCTGCTCAGCGCGGCGAGCAGCGGCTCCAGGCTGCCGGAGGGGCTGAGCTTCTCCAGCAGCTCGAAGGCGTAGCGGCGCACGTCCGCCAGCGGCGAGTTGAGCGCGGCGGTGATGCGCGCCTTCGCGGCGTCACCGCGCGCGGCCAATTCGTCCAGCGCGGCGCGGGCCACGTCCGGCGACAGCGAGGCCAGCGCGAGCGACAGCGGCTCATCGCTGCCCGCGGGGAACAGCTCCTTGAGGCCCGCGAGGGCGGCCTTGCGCACGAGCTGGTGCGGGTCCTCCAGGGCACGCAGCAGCGCGGCGACGGCGGCGGGGGTGCCCGCGTAGCCCTCCTGGGTGAGCTTCACCACGCGGTCCACGGCGTCGCGGCGGACGCGGTGGCTCTCGTCATCCCCCGCGGCCACCTGCCGCAGGAGGCCCACGTACGCGCCGAAGGCCAGCCGACGCAGGTGCTGACGCTCCTCGTTGGCGGTGGGCTCGGGCGCGCTCGTGCCGGGCTTCACCGCGGAGAACAGCCGGCGCAGCCAGCTCTTGCCGGGCGTGGCCTGCACGGGAGACGTGGTGGGCGCCGTCTCCGGCTTCCACGGGGACTCCAGCGTGCGCGGACGCGCGACCTTCTGCGCCTCGCGGAAGTAGTCGAGCGGCTTGTTGCGCAGCAGCAGCACCTGCGCCGCCGCGTACCGCTGCTCGGGCTGCGCGCTGGAGAGGGCCTCGGCGAGTCCGACGACGCGCTTGGCGCGGTCCTCCTCCGAGGGCCAGTCCTTCATGTCGCCGACCTTGTCCGGGCGGGGCGGCAGCAGCACGTCCACCAGGTGGGCGCGGTACGCGTCCGGCTCCGTGCGCAGCTCCAGCGCGCGGGCCGCGGCGTAGCGCACCTCCGGCCTTCCGCTGGACAGCGCGCTGGCGAGCAGGTCCGGCGGCTCGCCCTGACGGGTGGCGCGCAAGTCGCGAGCGAGGACGATGGCGAACACCATCTCCTGCACCTCGCGCGCGCGGTCCTCCAGGCCGTGCAGCAGGCCACCATCACCCTGCGAGCCCAGGGCCGCGAAGGAGAGGATGGCGCCCAGCCGGATGGGCAGGTGGTCATGGCGCAGGTTGCCGGTGAGCACCGGCAGGGCGCGCACGTCCCCCAGTCGCGCCAGGCCGTCCGCGCCCCACGAGCGCACCGCCACGTTGGCGTGGCCCAGCGTGTCCAGCAGGTAGCCCTCGTCGCCGCGACGGCTGGCGGTGGCGAGGCCGCGGGCGCCCTGCTCCTGCAGGTCCCCCTGGTCGCTGGTCACCAGCGTGGTGGCGAACCACGAGAGCAGCCGCCGCGAGCCCAGCGACGCCAGGGCCCGCGCGCCGCGCACGCGCAGCGGGGCGAGGAACGCGAGCGGGTAGGTGCGCTCCAGCTCCTTGTCCATCAGCCCGCGCATGGGCTCGATGATGTCCTCGGCGCCGCGCGGGGCGAGCAGCTCCGCGGCGCGCACGCGAACGAGCAGCGACGCCGCCGCGAGGCCCGCGAGCAGCGGCCCGTTCTCGGTGGTCACCAGCTTGTCCAGCGCCTCCAGCGCGGCGACGGCGACCTCCACCTCTTCGTCCTGCACGCGCTTGAGCAACGGCGAGCGCAAGGGCTCCGCGGGCGCGTGGACGGAGCCCTTCGCGCCCAGCACGCGCAGCGACGTGAGCGTGGAGGCCAGGGCCGCCAGGTGCGGCTCCGGCTTCTCCTTGCCGACCAGCTTCACCCACGCCTCGTAGGCGGCGGTGGCGACGCTTGCGTCGCGGTCCTCCACGGACTTCTTCAGGCGCTCCTGCGCCCAGCCCTCGGTGCCGCGCTGGGAGAGGACCTCCACGGCGCGGTGACGCAGGTCCGGGAAGCGGCCGGAGAGCGCGCGGTCCAGCGCCTTCTCCGGGACCTTCTCGTTCCAGGCCCACAGCGTGCGGAACGCCTCGCCGCGCACCTTGGCGGACTCGTCCTCCAGCGCGTCGCCGAGCAGCGACTCCGCGCCCTGCGCCGCCGAGCCCAGCTTCACCAGCCGGTCCAGGCCGCGCACGCGCACGTCCTCGTGGCCGGAGCGCAGCGCCGCCTCGGCCGAGGACAGCGGGGCCTCCACGCTCAGCGCCACCACGGCGTCGAGCGAGACGGCGCGCACGTCCGCGTTCTCGTCGTCCAGCATCCACACCAGCCGCTCGCGAGCACGCGCGTCCTGGAGGGCCTGGAGCGAGAGGGCGGCCTGACGGCGGATGACCGCCTCCGGCTCGCGGGACAGTTGGAGCAGCGCGCCCAGCGCCCGCGCGTCACCCAGGAGCGCGAGGCCGCGCGCACCGTGCACGGCGGTGTCCGGCGTCCGGCACGCCATGGCGGCGACCAGCGGCTCCAGGTCGTTCTCCGTCAGCGTGCCTCCGACGGTGCCCTGCGCGGGCATGGTGTCGCGAGCGGTCTGGATGTCCGCGTCCGTGAGCGACGGCGCCCCCTGCCGGGTGCGCATGGCCAGGCGGCGGGCCACGTCCTTGACGGCGCGCGCGAAGTCCTCGTCGCGGCTCTCCAGCGCGTGGGACAGGGCCCGGCGCTCCATCACGCGGATGGTGAAGGCCACGCGGCGCACGTCGGCTTCCACGTCGTCCAGCGCGCGAGCGACCAGCGGCTGGAGGCGGGGGTGGCCCAGGAAGCCCGCCCCGGCGATGCGGATGAGCACCTCCACGCGCAGCGCGGACAGCCCGCGCTCGAAGGCGGCGCGCAGCGGCTCGGTGTCTCCCGCGGGGCTCACCTCGACCAGCGCGTCCAGGGCGGCCAGCGCCACCGCGGAGTCGTTCTGCCCGAGCATCCCCGCGATGAGGGACGGAATCAGCGGGGACGTGCCGCCCAGCTTCGCCAGCTTGCGCAGGCCCTCCACCCGCATGTCCACGAAGCGCGATTCCAGCGCGGCGCGGGGGGCGGCCAGCGCCGACTCCGTCTCCAGCTTCTCGAGCGCCTTGAAGGACTCCGCGCGCACCTGGGGATGGTCGTCGCTGAGGCGCTCGCGCAGCTTCGCGCGCGCACCGACGCGGCCCTTCAGGCCCAGCTCGATGGCGGCGACGCGGCGGACCTCCGCCTCCTTGTCCGTGCTCAGCACCTGGAGCACGAACTCGAGCGCCTCCGGCTCGTCCAGCACCACGGCCTCGCGGACGGCGGCCTCGCGCTTGGGGCGGCCCGCCTTCAGCGACTCCGTCAGCACGTCCAGGCCGTGCCGCGAGG
Organism: Myxococcus stipitatus DSM 14675; assembly: GCF_000331735.1. GTDB lineage: Bacteria > Myxococcota > Myxococcia > Myxococcales > Myxococcaceae > Myxococcus > Myxococcus stipitatus. Next base: position 157,430 of record NC_020126.1, read on the forward strand.
TGTCCTGGTCATTGGCCGGCTTGCCGTCCACCTCGATGCCGAAGCGGAAGACGCGGCGGTCGTCGCTCGCGGTGAAGACCGAGCCCAGCGCCGTCTTCGCCGCGCGCGGGTTGGCGGGCGGCATGAACACCAGCGCGTTCACCGGCTTGCTGCCGCAGTCGAACGTGCGCGGCTTGCGGCGCTCGTCCAGCTTCCACGCCTTCACCTTGCCGTCGCTGCCCGCGGACCAGACGCGGTCGGAGGGCTCCTCGTCGTTCTGCGCGGCGGGCGTGGGCGGGAAGAGCAGGGCGAGCACGGCGCCGGCGTGGCCGGTGTCCTTGTCGCCGCGGACCTCGAACTCCACCGCGCCGACGAGGTACCAGAAGCGCAGCTTGCCGTCGTCGCCACCGGAGACGAGCCGGCCGTCGCGCGGCGTGAAGGCCAGCGCGCGCACCGCGCCCTCATGGCCCGTCATGTCGCGCCGCTCACCCGTGGCGCGGGTGATGGAGCGCACCACGCCGTCGTCGCCACCACAGGCGACAAACGTCCCGGACGGGTCCACCGCCACGGCGCGCAGCGGCTGCGCGGCCGCCACCCACTCGTGCACCTTGCGCGTGGACTCCCACTCCCAGCCGCGCACGGCGCCATCCGCGCCCGCGGTGAAGAGCAGCTTGCCGTCCACGCCGGAGGCCAGCGAGGTGATGCCGCCCGCGTGGGCACCCTCGAGCCGCCCCTGCACCTGTCCGTCGGACAGCGTGCCGAAGCACAGCGCGCCGTCTGCGCACGCGGCGGCGAAGCGCTCGCCCGAGAGGGCCAGGGCGTTCACCGCGGAGGGGAACTCAGTGCTCCACAGCACCTTGTTGGTGCCGGGCTCGAACGCGGTGACGCGGCTGGCGGTGGAGGCGCGAGCGCCGCCGAGCAGCAGCACCCGCGTGTTGGCCGCGAGTGCACGGAGCTTCTCGATGTTGCCGATGGCGAGGACGGACATGATGTTCCTTCGGGGCCGCTCTTCTTAACATCGCGAAGGGGCGCAATGGAGGGCAACGGACGACGCGCGGGACTCAGAAACTCCCGAGCCGCGCGTCCGGGTGCGCCGCGCGCAACTGGACCAAGGATGCCAGACAGCTCTGCCACTCACCCTTCGCCATGGAGCCGGTGAACTCCTCCAGCACGGGCGCGATGACGCGGGCGAAGTTCTCGTCGTCCAGGCCCAGGTCCCGCACCAGCTCGATGACGCGGCGCTTGGCTTCGCTCGCCGACAGGCGCTTCTGCACCTCGCCCTCGCGCGCTTCCTTCGCGCGTCCCGGGGGCAGGCCGAAGAGCATCTTGCGCAGGAAGTCGCGCAGCGCCGCGACGTCCGCGAAGCGCTCGCCACCCCCCGCCGAGGGGGCTTCCTTCGCGCCCGACGGCTTCCAGCCCTCCGGCAGGTGCGTGGGGCGGTGCTTCTCCCAGAGCAGGCGCACGGCGAACAGGCCGACCTCGCGGTCCGCGCTCTGCATCAGCCACGTGAGCCGCTCCGCGCCCCCCAGCCGCGCGTAGTGCCGGCGGATGAGCTCCACGGCCACCTCGCGCGTGCTGCGCTTGGTGCTCTCCGTGAGGGAGAAGACCTTCACCGGGTCCAGCTCCTCCGGGTGCAGCACGTGCCGCGCGTCCGCGCCCTCCTCACCGGCGCGCAGGAGCGCGTCGTAGGCGAGGTTGCGAATCTCCTTCGCGTCGGAGTCGGCCAGCTCGTACACGCGCGTGTGCCAGCCCCAGGCGCGCAGCTCCGCGCGGGTGATGGTCAGCGCGAAGCGGCGCACGTCGTCGCGCGTGTCGAACAGCGCGGGCCACAGCTTCTCCGGCGTGTACGACTTGCGAGGCGCGCGCGGCTTGATGTCGTAGGACTTCGACTCCGGCTGCTCCGGGCCGATGACCGGGTGGTGGCAGCGCAGGTACGTCTGGGCGAACGCCCGCACGGGCACCGGCTGCTTGGCGCCCAGCGCCAGGTCGAACAGGCGCTCCAGGCCCGCGGCCGCGTCGCCCGTGTCGCTGAAGTCCGCGGGGGCCACGTTCTCCAGCAGGTAGCGGTGCGCGAAGTCGTGCAGCGTCGGGTCCGCGCGGCGGGCCAGCGCGAGCAGCCAGGGCACGGTGAGCTGGCGCGCGGTGAACAGCTTGCGGTTGCCCAGCAGCGTCAGCGCCACGTGGCGGTGCTTCGCGCTGAAGACCAGCCCCTTCACCTTCTCCACGTCCAGCCCGGGCAGGCTGTCCGCGCGGTTCAGCCAGCGGGCCACCGTGTTGCCGATGCGACGGTGTGACGTCTTGTCCAGCAGCCACTCCGGGCCGATGGCCGCGGGCGTGTACGCAGACAGCGCCTTCACCGCCAGGTCCTCCACCGGGTCCGGGTCCTCCTCCAGCCGAGGGTCCTCGAGGAGGTCCTTCCAGAAGGCCACCGGCATCTCCGTGCCGGGGTACTTGGACGCGACGAAGCCCTTGGCCCAGGTGAGCTGCTCGTGGGTGCCCAGGTACATGTCGCGCAGGAAGCTGGCGGTCAGCTCCGCGCGGTCGAAGGACTGCTCCAGCGACTTGGCCGCGAAGGCCGCCGTGGGCTTGTACGACAGGAGCCGGCCGAGCAGCTCGATGCCCAGGTCGCGCGGGTTGCGCTTCTCCAGCAGCGCGGCGGCGAACGCCTTCACGTCGTTGGCGCCGTCGGCCACCAGCGTCATCAGCCGCTCGGTGGGCATGTCCGACGCGTGGGCGCGGGAGTACTCGATGGCGTACGTGCGCGCCTTGTTGCTGGGGGACATGAGCAGCGCGAGCACCGCCTCGTGCAGCCCCAGCTCCCGCAGCTTGCCCTGGTGGAACTCAGGGGAGCCCTGCAGCGTCTCCACCAGGAAGTCATGCGCGCTGGCCAGCGGACGGCGCGCGAGCCGGTCCAGCCACGCGGGCGTCACCTTGCGCAGCGCCTCCGGGAAGTCCTTGCGCAGGCCCTGGATGGCGAAGCGCGCGGCCGGGTCCGACAGGCACGTGTCCAGCAGCCGCATCAGCGCGTCCGGCGAGCGCTTCCACGCGTCGGAGAACGCGCGGTGCTTCACCAGGTCCGTCGGCGGCTGGATGGGGAAGGCGCGCGTCGTGTACTTCTTGGAGTCGTGCGCCCAGATGTGGTGGGCCACCCAGAGCGAGCTCCACGACGTGTCCTCGTCGTAGTGGCGCAGCACCTCCACCGCGAACTGCGGGTACAGCTCCGGGACGGCCGCGCCCAGGTGGCGCAGGTAGCGCCACGCGCGCAGGCGCAGGTAGTGGAGCGTGCCGATGGAGACCTCGTGCGCGTGGGAGCGGCGGCGCTCCACGTCGAAGCGCCACGCGAGCACGCCGAACATCTCCGCGTCGTGGTTGGCCTCGGCCCGCTTGTAGATGCGCTTGAGGCCGCCCCACAGACCGAACTTCAGGTCCGCGCGGCGCGCGATGTCGATGAGGATGGCGCGCGAGGCGTCCGTCTTCCGCTCGTAGAGGGAGACGAGCAGGTCCGCCAGCGCGAAGCGCGCCGGCATGGGCAGGTCCTTCTGCGCGAGGAAGCGCTGCCACGCCGCATGCGAGTAGGCGCGCCGCTGCTTGACGCCGCCCTGGAACCACGACTGGGACAGCGTGGAGCGCAGCTTCGTGAAGGTGAAGGCGCCCTTGGGCGGTGCCTTGCCGGGCTCGGGCGTGGGCTCCGGCTGCTCGAGGAAGGCGAGCACGGCATCGGCCAGGTCCGGCGACTCCGCCTGGGCCAACCGCTCGAGGTCTGCTGCGTTCAGCGCATCGCTCGTCGACATGGGCCCGAGGACTTATCACAAGCCGACACTGTGGACAGTGTGCGCACGCCCGAGTCTGGGAAGTCTTGCTTTCAGAGAGGGCGTGTGGCTCCGGCCCCCCTCATGGGTCGGAGAGGGGCACCCAGCGAGGCCGCAGGTCGACGGGGGTGATGCCCGCGGAGGAGAGCTCGACCTCCTCGCGGTGGAGCATGACCTGACGCGTCCGGACGTTCGTGCCCCTCATGACGAAGGTGTAGCGGCCCAGGGGCAGCTCCGGGAACGTCAGGTGCTCCTCCAGGGTCGTGGGGTCGTCCAGGCGCGGCACGGCCAGGGCGGTGGAGAGCTGCTCCCACTGCCTCCGGGAGGTGAGCGGGGGGAGGGGGGCGGGGAGCAGGTGGACCTTGATGAAGGCGATGCCCCCGAAGGGGTCCTCGGGGTTCCGGTTCGCCTCCGCCAGCCGCAGCTGGAGCGTGGCCGGGCCCACCCGCTCCTGGAACTGGAGGGTCTTGCTCTCGGAGGGGCCCAGGCTCACGAGCCGGGGCAGGAAGGAGATGGGGCGGCCCTCGGCGTTCTCCGCCTCCGTCGGGGCGATGGCGTAGTCCCCAGGCATCAACCCCGAGGCGATGAACATCCCCTGCTTGCCGCGGGTGTACTTGTACCGGGTGTCCTCACCCTGGGGGGACAGCGGCGTTATCCCCACGTGGCTCTGGACGGGGCGCCCGCGTCGGTCCACCACGCTGCCCTCCAGCCGCGCGCCGGCGGAGAGCCGCGTCTCCAGCTCCGTGTCCGCCGGGCCGACGTGCTCTTCGTGCGACAGGTACTCGGGGTGGCGGAACTTCAGCAGCAGGGGCCCCGGCTCCAGGGGCGGCAGCTCGAAGACGCCTCCCGCGCCCGTGGTCGCGAGCGCCAAGGGCGCGACATAGGCCTCCGGGTCCCGGTCCGGAGAGAGGGAGGGCGGGGTGCTGGCTTCGATCTCCACGCCGAAGAGGGGCTGGCCGGTGCGTGTGTCCAGCACCCGGCCGCGCACCCGCCGCCCCGCCTTGAGGACCACATCACCCAGGTCCACGTCCTGGCCCGCCGCCACGTGGACCTCGCGCACCAGCCGGGTGAGGCCGGGGGCCTCCAGCGTCAGCGTCATGTCCCCGGGTTGATCCACCAGGACGCGGAAGGCACCGAGCGGGTCCCTGCGTGGCTCCTCGTTGATGTTGAAGCGGGTGATGGGGGAGTAGTCCTCGCGCATCAGCCGGCCGCGCACGCTCCCCTGGTACCGCAGCACCAGCCGGACGCCCGTCGCGCCCGCGGGCACGAGCACCTGGGGCTCGTGCGGCGCCGGCTCCTCGTCGGAGGCGGGCTCGCCGCGCAGGACATAGCCCTGCTTCTGAATCATCAGCCGGCAAGACCCCGGCGGCACGTGGTGGAGCGTGAAGCGCCCCTGGGCATCCGTGGTGGCGATGGAGGGCACCACGGAGTCACTGACGGACTCCTCCGCCATGCGCGCGAGGGTCTGCTCCAGGGAGGCGCCATGCACTCCGACATCGGCGACGGGAATGCCCGCCTCATCCACGACGATGCCCGACACCGACAGCCCGGTGTTCATGCGCACCGTCACCTTCGTCGTCTCACGGTCTCGGAGCTCCACGGGGAGCGAGGTGCGGTGCACGCCGCCCACCTCGAACTCCGCCACCAGCAGGTACGGTCCCCCCGCGGGCAGGCCGCCCACGCTGAAGCGCCCGTGCTCGTCGCTGGGGCCCATGGAGACGAGCATTTCCTTCTCCTTGGCGTCATGGAGGGTGAGGGTGACCTCCGGGATGGGCTCGCCCCGCGCGTCCACCACGAGGCCCTGCAGCCGCGCGCCCGGGTTCATCACCAGCCTCACGTCCCGGGCGGGGGCCTCCACCTCCACGGAGGCTCCGACGAACCCTTCGGCCTCGGGGGTGATGAGGTGGAGCCCGGGCTCGGTCAGGTTGAGCAGGAAGTGGCCCTGCTCGTTGGTGTAGGAGTCCGCCGTCTCGCTCTGCTCGTAGGGCGACTCGGAGGGCCGCTCGTGCAGGGGGCGCAGCGCGCGCTCCCGCTTCACGCCGGTGACGAGCGCCTCCGCCAGCGGCTTGCCCTCCGGGTCCGTGACGATGCCTTCCACGACGAAGGCGCGCTTCATCACGAAGTCCACGGGCGGCATGTCGGCCGTCACCACGAGGCTCTGAGGCTCGGTCTGTTGGAAGCCCTCCGCCCAGGCGCTGAAGGACATGCGGTCCAGGGGCGCGCGGTCGAGCACGAAGCCGCCGTCCTCCTTCGTGGTGGCGTGGATGGAGCGGGTGCGAAGCACCTCCTGCGCCGGGCTCATCTCCACCAGCGCGTCGGGGATGGGCTTGCCGGCCTCGTCGCGCACCGTGCCCACCACGCGGAAGAGCGTCCCCAGCCGCACCGTCACCTCCGCGCGGTCCTGCTCCTCCTCCAGCTCCGTCACCGCCTCGCCCTGTTGGTCTCCATGCCGTGCCCACAGGATGAAGCGCCCGGGGGCGAGGTTCTCCAGCGTGAAGCGCCCGTGCGCGTCCGTCACCTGGCGATGCGAGGCGTCGTGGGTCTCGACCTCGGCTCCCGCGACGGGGCGCTCGTCCTGAAGCACCTGTCCGATGATGCTCCGAGGCCGGTGCAGCACGAGCTCCTCCTCGTGCAGTCCCTCCAGGAAGAGGTCCGGCACCCAGAGCGGCAGCAGGCCCGGGCTGAAGACGACGAGCGTGTATTCGCCCGAGGGCACGGGGCCCAGGGTGAAGCGGCCGTCCTTGTCGGTGAACGCCTCGAAGAAGCGGGAGTGCTCGAGGTGGAAGAGCGTGACGCTGGCGTTCCCCACGGGGCGCGCGGCCTCGTCGATGACGCGTCCCTGTCCGTGGAGCGCTCGCGCGAGCACCAGCGTCACGTCCCGTGCGCCCGCCGCCACGGTGAGCTCCACCGCCGCCCCCCGAGGCGAGAGGGCCCACAGCGCGACCGGGCCCTCGGTGAGTCCCTCCAGCGTGAAGGAGCCATCCGCCGCCGTGGTGGTGCGGCCCACCACGGGCGCCGCGCCGGAGCCGTCGTCCATCACCTCGAGGAGCGCCCGCACGTCCTCGCACCGGGCCGATGACAGCGGCGTCGCGGCGTCCTTGCCACACGGGCGCCCGGACAGGGACTCGCCGGGGATGGAGCGCGTGGCGGAGACCTCCACGCCCGCCGCGGGGCTCTGGTCCTCGCGGAGGACGCGGCCGTGCAGGGACAGCGCGCCCTTCGGCGGGGGCGTGGGCTCACGCGGTGTGGCGGGCCTGGTGGCGGAGGGCCTGGACGCGGCGGCGGGAGGTGCTTCGTGGGAGGCCGTGCGGAAGGCGAGGACCGCCACGACGGAGCCCAGGGCCAACACCCCGAGCATCAGTGCCACCGCGGATGGCCTTCGCATCATCCCCTCCCAGTGGAGGCACGCTAGCAGGGCTCTCCGGGCGAAGTCGCCACGGGTTCAGGCGCGGGCGGGGAGGGCCTCCAGACGGGCCTTCTCGGCGACGATGAGGTCTCGGATGTGCTCGCGGAAGACGGCCACATCGTGGAAGCCCGTCGAGTCGACCGGCGGCATGACCTGGACATGGCAGTGCGCGGAGGTCTCCAGCACCAGGCCGTGCTTGGGCAGGGTGCGGGCGGTGCCTGTGAGCACGATGGGGATGATGGGGCAGCGCATCTTCAAGGCCAGGGCGAAGGCGCCGTCCTTGAAGGGCTTGAGCTGTCCGTCCGCCGAGCGCGTGCCCTCCGGGAACATGAGGATGGGGACGCCGCGCTCGAGCCAGCGCTCGCTCTCCGCCATCATCTGGATGATGCTCTCCTTGTCCCCACGCACGAGCGGCACGTAGCGGTTGAGCCGCATGTTCCAGCCGATGAGCGGCAGGTTGAAGTTGGCGGCCTTGGAGACCCACTTGAAGGGGCGATAGAGCCCGAAGAGGACCAGGATGTCGCCCAGCGACTCGTGGTTGGACACGAGCACCGCCGGGCCTCGCCAGGGCAGGTGTTCACGGCCGTCCACCTTCAGGTGCCAGAGGGGGTTCGCGTAGAAGTAGAGCTGTGCCCAGAAGCACGAATACAGGTGCAGCACCCGCCCGTTCCTGTCGAACGGCGTGGTGAGGGCCCAGACGAGGATGGCGCCCAGGAAGAGCACCAGGCTGGAGATTCCGAGGAACGTCCAGAAGACGATGGAGAACAGGAGTCGAATGGCGCGCAGTGTGCCACAGGCCCTGGAGCGTCGGGGAAGGGACTTGGGCGCGCGGCGGGTCAGGGCAGCACGACGACGCGTGTGTCCTCGCGGGCCACCAGCGGCAGGTGCCGCTCCACCTCGAGGAACAGGGCGCCTCGCGCCACGAGCCGCGGTGTGACATGGGACAGCTCCACCGCACCGGAAACCATGAACAGATGGCACCCCGGCTCCAGCAGCAGCTCCTGGCCCGCGGCCAGCTCGCGCTCCACTCCGCGCGACAGCCAGGCCCGCCGCTCCTTGCGGCCCAGGTGCGCGTAGCGGCGCTGGGCGCGAATCAAGTCGTCGAAGTGCCGCTCCGTGAGGGTGCCCCACACGTTCTTTCGCAGGCCCGCGTCTGATTCCAGGAGGGGGCGCAGCGCGGCACCGGGAATCCGCACCACCGTGGACGCGGACGCCGTGCGCACCGACGTGCAGTGCCGCCCGCCCGCGAACGCGGAGATCTCCCCGAACACGGTGCCGCTGCCGAGCTGGTTCACCACCTCTTCCTTCGGCCCCGCGCCCGCGAGCACGTAGGCGGCGCCGCGCGCGAGCAGGTACAGCTCATCGCTCACGTCGCTCTGCCGGAAGACATAGTGGCCCGCGGGGAGTGCCCGCACCTGGGCCCGTGCGGCGAGCGCCTTCAGCACGGAGGGCGCGAAGTGGGCGAACAGCGGAGAGGACTTGAGCTGTCGTGCCACTGTCGCGCGGAGCAGGCGCGCGCCACCCGGCAGGAGGTAGGCGAGCGCCATGGCCGAGTCCACCGGACTCTGGAGGAAGCGGCCACACATGACGCGCAGGATGCTCAGGATGTTGGCCAGCGTGATGGGGACCAGCGTCAACAGTCCGTGGCCCTGGGTGTAGCCCGGGTTGGCCTCCAGGAAGAACCGCGCGGAGGGCTTGTCACACTGGCGCCAGTAGTCCCGCTCCGCCTCGGAGTCTCGGGTGCGCCAGCCCACCTGTCGCAGCAGCGGCGTGTCCGGCGCGACGCGGGCCAGGCCGAACGCGGAGCCCAGCTCGTCGATGAAGTCGCGCAGCGGCGCGGGAAGGGGACGCTCGCGCCGGGGCCACACCTCGCCGCAATACTTCGTGAGCAGGGCATAGCTGGACGGGTGCACCAGCGCGCCCAGGTAATACGCGGGCCGGCCCGGGTGCCGCAGGAGATATTTCAGGACCAACGACAACGCCAGTCGGGGACTGAGGTTGCTTCCGCGATACGCACGCAGCGAGCCCGCCTCCGCGCGAAACACGGCGGTGGTGACACCGTTGAGCTTTTTCTCAAAGACATGCAGGGCGAAGTAGCCGACGAGCAAGCCCGCTTCGTTGCGGTGGAGCTGAATCCAGGTGTGCTCGGCGGTGGAGTCCACCACGTAGCGTGCGAAACACTCGCGCTCCACGCCGTCGAAGATTTCTTGATGCACGGCGTAGAGCGCGTCCGTCAGTCGCCGCCGGGCTTCAGTGGAGAGTGACTGGGGGACGACGACTTCGGTACTCGTGATACGGGACATGATGGGGCGATGCTCCGTTCCGCGTGCGGTGGAACCGCGCGCGCCGGTCGCCGATATGTCCAGGCTTCTCAGAGGACGTGAGTCCCCAGGCGGAAGGATGCCGAGTCCTCAACGCCCACCACGTCTCCAGGGAATGCGAACGCGTTTGAGATTGACGTGAAACCTTGTACGAACATGCGAGCACTTGTACCAAGGTCTATCGGGTGTCCCTCGGGTGAGTCAGCCCGCGCGGAGCGCGGACGGTGTATCGCGCGTCTCCAGGTGTTGCAGGCGTGCGCCCTCGGCCTCGAACAGCTCACGCAGCCACGGGTGGCAGGTGAAGGCAATCACTTGCTGGTGCTCGGAGAGCTGGGCAAGCAAGTGGATGGCGGCCCGGGCGCGCAAGGGGTCGAAGTTCACCAGCACGTCATCCACGATGAGGGGCAGCGCTCCCCGCGTCTCCGCGAAGTCGCGCACCACGGCCAGGCGGAAGGCGAGGTAGAGCTGTTCCCGGGTGCCGCGTGAGAGCTGGGCCGCGCTCCAGTCCCGCTGGCCGTCGCTCACGCGCAGCTCGCGCTCGTCACCGGCGGGGATGAAGACGCGGCGGTAGCGGCCCGCGGTCAACAGCGTGAAGTGTTCGGAGGCGAGCTGCACGACGCGCGGCTGTTGCTCCTCCTCGAAGCGGCGCCGGGCCTGGCTCAGGAGCGCGAGGGCGAGCTTGTCCTCCGCGTAACGCGTGGCCAGCTCCGCCACCTTCGCGCGCAGCGTCTCCTCCTGAATCCGCAGGCGGGCGAGCAGGTCGTCGTTCTCCCATTGCTCGAGCTGGTTGCGGGTGGCGCCCTGCTCGGTGAGGAGCTGTCGGGCCTGTGCCTGGGCCTGGGTGTGGCTGGCGCGGAGCTGCTCCAGGGCGACGCGCAGGCCCGCTTCGCCGCCCAGGGCCCGCAGGGACTCGCGGGCCTCGGCGTCGGAGAGGCCCGTGCGGGCCTCGATGCGATGGGAGAGCTCTCGCGCATGGTGGGTGAGCTCCGTGGAGCGGCGGGCCTGGCGAGCGTGCCGGCGGAAGCTCTCCTCGTCGCCGCCTCCCCCTTCGGCGAGCAGGGAGGCGAGGGCTGCCTCTTCCGCGCGGGACAGCTCGTCGAGGCGCGCCTTCTCCTCGCGGAGTTCCCGGTGCCGTTCCACCACGGTGCGCCGCTCCGCCTCCTGCTCCCGAGCCGCGTCCAGCGCTGTGCTCACGCGCAGGGCCAGCGACTCCACCGGGAGGGACTCGGCTGAGGTCCGAGGAGTGCGCGGGCCGTTGCCCGGTACACGTTGCGCGCTGTCGAGAGGAAGCGTCCCCGTCGTCGCGAACAGCTCAGAAGCGAGCGTGCGTAGCCGGGTGATGACCGCCTCGCAGGCATGCTCGTCGACCACGAGCGCGGCTTCCTCCGCGCCCACGTCCTGCCAGCGCTGACGCAGCGCGGAGGCATCCCGCCACAAGGCGAGGGCCGCCGACGGTGGAAGCCCCGGAGGGAAACATCGTGAAGACAGACAGGCGGTCAGCTCGGCGGTGAGCGCGGCATGCCGTGTCTCATGTCCTCGCAGTGTTTCACCGGCGTGCCGCTCCTCGCGCAGCGCCACGTCATGCGATGCACGCAGGGCCTCCCGCTCGCGCACGAGGGCTTCCCGCCGCGCGGCCTTCTCCAGCGCCTCCGCGAGCACGCTCTCCCTCGCCGTCATGTCCGCCAAGGTCGCCGCGGGCGTGAGCCCCGCCTCGATGGCGGAGGCGAGCAGCTCCCGATGCAACAACTCCTCCCGCGCCGCCAGCCCCGCGAGCGCCGCGCGCTGACGCTCCTCGTCCTGCCGCCGCTCCGACTGGCGACCCTCGCGCCTGCTCTGCTCCTCGTCGCGCACCGTCTCCACCCGGCGCCGCGCCTTCTCCAGCAGGCCCGTCAGCAGGAGTCCGCCTCCAAGCCCCAGTCCTCCCGCGATGAACCCACCCAGCCACCACGCCCCCACCGCGAGCGCCACCGCCACGAAGGCGGCCACGGGCACCCACCACAGGGGAATCACCGCGGCCGGTGTCTCGGGCTCCACCTCCTGCCCACGCAGGCCCTCCATCCGCAGCCGGACCTCCTCCTTCTGCTCCCCCAGCCGCTCCAGGTCCCCGCGCACGCCGCGCATCCGCGACAGCCCCGCCTGCTGATGACGCACCTGCGTGGGTCGCGCCTCCGGGAGGCTCGCGAGCTCCACCTCCATGCGCATGAGCGCGTCGTCCATCCGCTCCCGCTCCAGCCGCGCCCGTCCCAGCGCACTCCCCGCCTCCCTCCGCCCCAGCTCCTCCCCCTCCAGCCGCGAGGCCAGCGACTCCAAGCCCGCGCGAGCCCCCGCGCTCAAGTCCAGCGCGAGCAGCCGAGGCCCATCCACGTCGAGCCCCAGCTCCTCCAGCGCGGACTCCACCTGCCGCCGCTTCATCCCCAGCGCGGCCCTTCGCGCGGGCAGCGCACGAAGCAACTCCGAGCGCTCCGAGAACGCGGCCACCGCCGCACGCGACACCTCCTCACGTCCTCGCACGGGCGAGGCCACGGACAGCCGCTCCAGCTCCGACTCCGTGGACGCCAGCCGCTCCGCGAGCCGCGCCACCTCCGCGCGATAGCCCTTGCCGCGGTGAAGCACATCCTCCAGCCGCGCCTCACCGCCCTCGGGGAACGCCCCCAGCACCGGCAGCGTCTCCAGCTCCTCGCGCGCCGCCGCCAGCGCCGTCACCTCGCCCAGCGCGGACTCCAGCCGCTCCAAGCGCTCCAGCTCCCGGCGCTCCTGCTGCCCGCGAGCCTCCAGCACACGCGACTCGACGCCCAGCGCCTCCAGCTTGTCCCGCATCGCGAAGTAGAGCGCGGGCCGGTTGCCCTCCTGGCGAAGCCGCTCCTGCACCTCCTCCAGCTCGCGCAGCTTCACGTTCAGCTCGGGATTCACGCCGGCCGGCTTGTAGAGCTGCTCCGCGTTCTTCCGCAGCAGCGTCATCGCCTCCGGCAGCCGCCGTGCCCCACGCATGCTCGCGGCCACCAGCGCCTCCGAGGCACCACGCGCCTCGGTGAGCTGCTCGAAGCTCGCCAGCTCTTCCAGCCGGAAGGCGAAGACATCGAAGAACAGCTCCCGCGTGACGTGTCCGCGCGCTTCCTTCAGCCGCTCCTCGGACAAGGCCTCTCCTTGCGACCCCAGCACCGTCACGCTCTCCGACTTCTTCCCGCGCGCCGTCGCCATGCGCCGCACCGTCAGCGGGCCCGTCGCCGTGAGCACCCGGAGCTCTCCCCCCGAGGACGTGTCCTCGTCGGCGGGCGCGTAGCGCTCGGGGTGTCCTCGCTTCTCGAAGCCGAACAGCATGGCGCGCAGGAAGGCCAGCAGCGTGCTCTTGCCCGCCTCGTTGGGGCCGTACAGCAGGTGCAGCCCGGGCCCCAGCTCCAGCGCGTAGTCCGAGAAGTGTCCGAACCGCCGCACGCGCAGCGTGTCGATGCGAAGCCCTGGCTTCATGCGCCCTCCTCTTCGTGAAGTGCCTCGACGCTCAACTGGCTCGCGCGAGTCACCCACTCCTTCCTCGGCGCCTCCAACACATCCACACCCAGCCGCTTGAGCCGCTGGCCCAGGCTCCCCAGCGCTTCCTCTTCCCACAGCCGCGCGAGGGCCACCGGGTCCGCTTCCAGCGTCCGCGCCTCCTCCAGCAGAGTGCGCGCGAAGCCGCCCTCCACCTGGAGCGCCTCCCAGTCCAGCTCCGGGCGGCTCCCATCCCGCAACGACTCCAGCAGCACCGGAGGGTGGACAGCCGCCAGCCGCGCGCGCAGGTCCGCCTCCAACTGCGCCAGCGCCCCGGGCCGCGAAAGCTCGCGGTGAAGCGGCCCGCGACCCGTGAGCACCAGGCGCACCGCGTGGCCCTCCAACTCGCGAGCACACGCGGCCTCCACCACCTCGCTCGCGAGGGCCAGGAGGCCATCCAGTGTGCCCACGCCCGTCAGCGGCACCTCCAGCCGATGCCAGCGCACCGTGTCCACCGGCACGAAGCGCCGCCGCATGCCCCCGTCCTCCACCTCCACCAGCACGCAGCCGCGCTCCCCCGTCTCCAACACATGCCGGCCCTGCGGATTGCCCGGGTACACCGCGAGGCCCCCGCCGGGCAGCACCACCTCGCTCCGCGTGTGCACGTGCCCCAGCGCCCAGTAGTCCAGGCCCCGCGAGTCCAACCCCGAGGGCGTGCAGGGCGCGTAGTTGGCGTGCCCCTCCGCGCCGCCCAGGTTGGCGTGAAGCAGGCCCACGCTGAAGTCATTGCTGGTGCGGCGGAAGCGCGCGGACAGGTCATCGCGCACCTCGACGTCGGGATAGGAGATGCCCTGCACGCGGCACAGCCGGAGGCCCTCTCTCCGGACCTCCGCCTCTTCCCAGTCCGGGCCGAACACCTTCACGGAGGAGGGCAGGCCGAGCGTCCCCGTGTCGCCGCTCAGGGGATCATGATTGCCGTGGACGATGAAGCTGCCGATGCCCGCGTCATGCAGCCGGCCCAACTCGCGCCGCAGCACCAGCCGCGCGCGCACCGAGCGGTCCTTCACCTCGAACAAGTCCCCGGCCAGCAGCAGGAAGGCGACGCGCTCGCGCAGACACAGGTCGATGATGCGCGAGAGCGCGCGGAAGGTGGACTCCTGGAAGCGCGTCAGCAGGGGGCCATGGGCGGCCACGCCTCGGAAGGGGGTGTCCAGGTGTAGATCGGCGGCGTGGACGAACTTGAAGTGCATGGCGGGGCTCTCACCGTACCTGATGCACGAGCCCGCGCTTGTATGCCAGCCCGCAGCGACCGCGTGCTGCCCGACACATGCATGCCCCGCTGGTGGGGCCGCGTCGCGCCGTCACCAGACTCCCTGTCACGTGCGTGACACGGGGCTACCCGGCGGGCTCTCTCGGGCCGGGTCTGGAGTGAAGACCCGGAGGGTGTGCGGCACGCGACGCCGTGGCGGTTCGCGGCGCACGACACGCCGTTGCAGCCCGCCCAGGGACCCGACTCCCAAGGTTCAGTCACCCTCGGGGGGCGGCTTCAGCTTCGACACATGCAGCAGCACCCAGGGACCTGACTTCTCGCTCCTCAACGGGTCGCCGGCCCGCCCGAGCCGCTCCACCCAGGCCCTGTCCATCCCAGCCACGTCTCTTTCGAGAATCCACACGCCGTCTTCCTTCCGTGACAGCGCTCGTCGCGAGGCTCCGTGCCCCTTCACCGCGCGGTCGGCTCCACGGGTGGGAAGCTGATGGCCATGTCTCCGCCGTCCGCGGGTATCACCAATTGCACGGGCGCGAACTCCCCTCGGGCCTGTCCTTTCGCGTCGGCCTGGAGCAGGAGCTCGTGCGTGCCCGTGTCGAGGCCGCTCAACCGCGCCACGCCGTTCGTCATGGGGAAGGACGCGCTGTTCGCGGCATCGCTCGCGACGACGACGCGACCCTCGACGGGGCGACCCTTGAGGTCCTTCGCGGTCGCCGTCACCAGGATTCGAGGCGTCAGCCGCGCCGTCACCTCGCGCTGGGTTGCATCCACCTTCATGCGCAGGGTGCGGTAGAGGGCCTGCCGGTCGCGGACCTCGAGGACGAGGGGGCGGGACTCCAGCGGCCCCAGGAGGAAGCGGCCCTCGGTGTTCACCGCGGCCATCGCCAGGGGCGCCTGCTGCTCCTCATCGGGGACGACTCCCTCGGGGTTGACGACGACGAGGAGTCGGCCCGGATGTGCCCCCCACGGCGAGACCTCCAGATGCCCGAAGATGTATCGGCCCGTCTCCATCTGGATGTCGCCCAGGTGGACGTCCGGCGACTCCAAGCCCCCCTCCACCATGCGAGTCACCGTGGGGAGCTTCTTCGCGGAGAAGTAGAACGGCGTGGCGGTGGACTGCACATGATTGGGGATGGAGAAGGAGCCGTCTTCGCGCGTCTTGACCGGGTTCTCGTTGATGACGATGTCGCGCAGGGGCGCGCCGTCGGGACCGATGAGCCGCCCGTGGACGTGGGAGTGGCGCTTCACCACCAGCCGCACCTGCCGCGTCTCCTCGCTCACCTCGAGGCCAGTCTCACCGGGCGTGCCCCCCGTGGAGTGCTCCGGCTGGAAGGTGTAGCCCACCCGCGTGGCGGTGAGGGTGTGCCGGCCCCCCGTCAGTCCCTGGAGGACGAAGCGCCCTTGTGCGTCCGTGAGGACCCCCGCGAAGTCCTTGCGGAAGCAGCTCGTCTCCAGCCGCGCGGCGTCCTCGTGCGACGAGGCGCGGACGCCGACCCGCTCGACGGGTTGACCGTCGACGTCGACGACGACGCCCTCCACGGCGTGCTCCTCGGGGCGCCGCAGGGCCACCTTCACCACCGCGTCCTTCGTCACCTCCACCTCGGTCCACACCGTCTGGTCCACGCTGTCCGTCGCGCGCTCCGCCAGCACGCGATAGCGCCCCGGCAGGAGGCCCTTGCGGTGGAAGCGCCCCTGGGCATCCGTCGTGGTGGCCTCCATCAGGTTCACCTGGTCACTGCCCTCCTCGGCCAGGGGAATCACGCTCACGTGGAACCCGGGGATGGGTTGTCCGCGCGCATCCGTCAGCGTGCCTTCCACGGACGCGCCCCCGCTCAACGTGATGTCCAGGTTCGCGAAAGGGGCCTTCACCGCGACACGCGCGGGGAGGAAGTCGTCCTCGCGGATGCGGACGCGGTACTCGCCGGGCTCGGGGGCATCCAGCACGAAGCGGCCATCCCGGCCCGAGAAGGTCCCTTCCAGGAGCTCATACTCCACGGGCTCCTCGGGCGTGTCCCGCTCCAGCTCCAGGTGGAGCCCCGGCACGGGACGGCCCGCGCTGTCCATGACGCGGCCGGTGATGGAGGCCGCGCGCTTCAGCGTGAAGTCCTGGCGGGACATGCCCGGCTTCACGTCTCGCTCCTCCCCTTGCAGCAGGTCGAGATGGCCTTCGGCTTGGAGCACGAAGGTCCACCGCTCCGGCTGCAGCGGACCCACGCGGTAACGGCCATTCGCGTCGGTGACGACGGTCAGCTCCTTGCCTCCATGGCCCGGCCGCTCCAACGACAGCGTCACGCCCGCCACCGTGCCGCCCGCGTCGTTGAACACCGTGCCCTCGGCGTGGAGCGCCTCTCCCAACGTCAGCAGCACCTCCGAGGGCGACGACAGGGGCAGCTTCACCTGCGCGAGCGCATACTGCCCGCCGTGCTCGGCGGTGAGGGTGTGGTGGCCCGTGCCCAGCTCGAGCGAGAAGTGTCCCCGCGCATCGCTCGTGGTGAGCAGGGGCGGCGTTCCCGCCGAGGCGCTCGAGCTGGCGGTGCGCACCTCCACGGAGGGCACGGGGACGCCGTTCGCGACCACCCGACCGGAGAGCCGGTGGCGCCGGTACAGCCGCACCTCCGCGTCCTCGATGCCGAGCGGGACCTCCTCGAGCGCGGGCATCCAGCCCTCCTTCGAGATGAGGACCAGATAGCGGCCCGAGGGCAGGGGCCCGACCTGGAAGCGCCCGTCGTCGGTGGTGCCGCCGTCGAAGAACCGGGTGTACTCGCGGCCCACCACCATCACCGAGGCCCCGGACAAGGGCCCCTCGTCACCGACGGCGCGGCCCTTCATGTACCGAGGACTCTCCAGCGCCAGCTCCACGCCCTGGCTTCCCGCAGGGACTCCCTGCCGCATCGCCGTGCCGCGCTCGGAGAGCGCCAGGAGCGCCTGCGGCCCCTCGGGCAGGCCCTCCAGCACGAACGTCCCGTCCTCGCCCGTCACCGCCTCCGCGGAGATGGTCGCCTCACCCTCGCGCGCCAGCAGCATCGCGAGGACGGTGTCCTGGGTTTGCGGCAGACACCCCGCGAGCTTGCGCCGCAGGGGCGTGTCTCCCGTCACGGCCTCCCAAGGAGGAAGGGCTTCATCCGGGCAGGGGATTTCGGACAGCGTCTGTCCGGCCTCGGACCACGACGCGGAGACACGCGCGCCCGCGACCCCCTTGCCCCACGCGTCCACCACGGTGCCTCGGATGGACAGGCCGTGGGCGTGGGCTCGCGCGGGAGGAGACGTGCGGGGCAGGGCGTCGCTCGACGCGACCCGGGGCGCGGAGTCCGGCGCTCCGGTGGAGGTCGAGGAGGGCGCTCCCAGCACCCGCCACAGCAGGAGCGCGAGTGCTCCCGCGATGACCGTCCCCACAATCCACGCACGCATGATGAGCTCCGGCTGTCCGACGTCGAACCGTCAGGATAACAGCCGGAGCCCACCGAGGAGCCAGCGACTCAGCGCTGCTGCGTCCCGGCGTCCGTGTCATGCAGCTGCGGGCCACTGCCGCCGGTGCCCGGCTGCATCGTGTTGCTGTCGCGGCCGGAGCCGCCCGTGGCGCCGGTGTTGTCCCGGCTGCGCTCCCTGCAGCCCGTCACCGTCAGGGCCGCCGCCACCGCCGCCACCGTCAACCATCGCGTGAAAGTCCTCATCGCGCGTGCCTCCTTTCAGGCTGGCCCAACGCTGAGGCCGCGCCGCGTCCCAGGCACGGCTGGGCCAAGCGCTCGGTCCGCTGTCCGCTCGAGACCGCGAGGAGGGACAGCCGCGCCTCAGTCCTCGCGGCGCAGCACGAGCAGCGAGTACTCCAGGCCTCCATCCAGCAGGGCCTGCTGGAGTCGCAGGTGCTCGCGGCGCGACTCCCCTCGGGCGAGGATGCGCGCGGGGAGCTGACCGGTGGGCGCGAAGCGCTCATGCGCCAGCAGCTCCAGCGTGAGGGACCAGAAGCCCACCGCGCGTCCGGACACGTCGTCACACGCCTCCAGCTCCAGCCCCGCGGCGTGCGCGGCGGACAGGTACTCGTCCCGCGTGCCGATGCGCGTGCGCCAGTAGCGGTCGAACGGCGCCGCCAGCTCCGGCCTGCCGAGGAAGCAGTCCGCGATGGCCACCACGCCGCCGGGCCGCAGGAGGCCCCGCACGCGACGGAACCACTCCGCGCGAGGCAGGTAGCTGCACGTCTCCACCGCCACCACCGCGTCGAAGCAGGCGCGCCCCGGCACCGCGAGCGCGTCGCAGTGCAGGGACTTCACGCGCGCGCCCACGCCCTCGATTTCGGCGAACGTGCGCACCAGCTCCACGTGCAGGCCCACGTTCGTCACCGCCGTCACCCGCGCCTGGTGCTTGGAGGCCCAGTACAGCGCGCCCCCGCCCAGGCCGCAGCCCACGTCCAGCAGCTCGCACTCCTCGGGGAGCGGCCCCATGGCGCGCGCCAGCTCCGCGAGCAGGACCTCCTGCGAGGCGTTGACGCGCTCGCGCACGCGCGCCTCCGGCTCTCCGGGCGGCGGCACGTCGTCCACGAGCCCGACATGGAAGTGGATGCGAGGGCCCGGCCCGTAGCGGCGCAGGATGCGCTCCGTCTTCTCCTCGTAGTAGGCGGCCACCGTGTCATGCCGGGACTCGCTCCACTGGGATTCCGCCCTCATGACTCCACCTCCGGAATGATGGGTTCGATGCGGCGCAGGGCCGCGTCCAGGCACCGCAGGTCCTGGGCTCGAAGCGACTCGGTGGCGCGCCGTCCCCAGGCCACCACCGCGAGCCGGTCCGCCGAGGGCATGGACGTGAAGCGCGCGTCCTTGGAGCGGATGTCCTCCGCGATGTGCGCGGCCACGCCCAGCGCCAGGCCCACCTGCGCGGCGCGCTCCTCCAGCCACGTCCCCGTCCACAGGATGCGCAGGTAGCCCGCCCACTGCTTGCCGGCGATGCCCTCCGCCACGCGGCGGAACACCGGCTCGGTCCACTCGCGCGTGCGCACCTCCAGCGCCTGGGGCCCGGCGGCCCGCGCGAGCAGCCGCGCGCCTTCCTCCAGCGCGAGCGGCGGCAGCTTCGCGCGGGGCTCCACGAGCGTGGCGAAGGCGAGGTTCTGCAAGAGGAACTGCACGCACGGGCCCACGCGGTGGGGCTCCTGGAAGTAGACGCAGTCGCCGTCGATGAGGTCGTCGGCGAGGTTGCCCGCGCTGAAGCTGAAGAAGAGGCCCACGCCGCGCGCCGTCAGCACGTCGCGCTCCAGCCCCGCCTCCGCTCCGGCCTCGTAGAAGAGGGGCAGGGGCCCGGGCTGCGCGGCCTCCAGCGCGGCGAGCACGTCGCGCTCCGACTCCTCGGGCAGCTCCAGTCCTCTCAGCACCCGCAGGGACTCTTGAAACAGCGCTCCACCACTCATGAGTATTCCCTCGGCAGGTACAGGCGGAGCAGGGCGCCGCCGTCCGGGGCATTGCGCCGGTGCAGGATTCCGCCGCTGGCGCGAAGCAGGCATTCGCTGGTGTAGAGGCCCAGGCCGGTGCCCTCCGGCTTGGAGGTGTAGAGCTCCTCGGCGGGGACGTTGAGGAACGCGGTGGGGAAGCCCGGCCCGTTGTCGGAGATGATGACCTCCAGTCGGCCGCTGAGCGGCTCCACCCGCGCCTCGATGGACACGCGTGTCGCGCCCCGCTCGCCGTCTCCCTCGCAGGCGTTGAGCACCAGGTTCTCCACCACGCGGCGCAGCGTGGTGGCCCCACCGCGCATCAGCGCTCGAGGCGGCGTGTCCGACTCCACCGCCACCTGGATGTCCACGTCCGGAAAGCGCACCGCCATGCTGGCGCGCACGTTCTCCAGGAGCGGCGGCAGCTCCACCGGCTCCGGCTCCGAGCCCATGGAGCGCCGCCCCTTGGCGCGAATCTCCTCCACCATGCCGCGCACCTGGCGGAGGCTCTGGGTGAGCGTGCGCACCCGCTCGTCGAACTCCGCGCGGCCCGGGCCGAAGCGCTGGTTGCCCAGCAGCGACAGCAGGTCCGCCGCGCTGTCCGCGGTCATCAGCGCGGTGTCCAGCTCCTGGTGGTGGCCGATGATTTCTCCCAGCGCGCGCGACAGCCGGTCCACGTCCTTCTCCTGCCGCTCCAGGAGCTGCGCCTGCATCGCGGCGCGCAGCCGCTCCGCCTGCGCGCGGGCGCGGTCGTGTGTCACCGCGAAGGTGCCCAGGTACAGCTCCG
Source organism: Myxococcus stipitatus DSM 14675 (assembly GCF_000331735.1). GTDB lineage: Bacteria > Myxococcota > Myxococcia > Myxococcales > Myxococcaceae > Myxococcus > Myxococcus stipitatus. The sequence continues at coordinate 177,874 of NC_020126.1, forward strand.
CGGTGAGGCTGGCGGGGCCGATGACGGCGAAGAGCAGCAGGTGCTCGGGGCTCTCGCGCCAGGGCAGCGCCGCGAGCAGGGCCACCCCCGTGCCCACCGCGACGAAGGGCTGCCGCGGCGTCACCCGGTGCAGCCGCCCATGGAACGCGGTGGTGAAGAGGAACAGCGAGGCGAGGACACTGGCACCTTGGAGATGGGACATGGCCATCATCGCGGCGAGGAAGAAGTGCAGCGTGGACACACCCAGCAGCAGCCACAGCCAGCCCCACGTCTCGATGTGACGCCGTCTCCGGTGGGCCGCGGAGAACAGCAGTCCGTTGATGAGCATGGGACTGGCGCACAGCAAGCCCTGGGCGGGCGAGATGCCGAACAAGTCGCCGGCGCCCGGGGCCCAGGCGACGACGCCCAGCAGCACCAGGACCACGGAGGTGAGCACCCACCAGGGCCCCACGCCCGCGGCGGCCAGGACCTCGGTGGCGTCCTGGGCGCGCGTCCAGCGCCGGAAGGACGCCGTGATGGCGGCGCCGGCGATGCGCGTGCTCATGCCGTGCTCACACGGTGGTGAACAGGGAACAGCCAGCCTGTTGCTGGATTTGGTTGACCTGGCGCGTGGCATCGTCGACGCGCTGGCGTAACTCCTGGACCAGCGACGTGTGGCCGCGTCGGGTGATGCGCACCTCCACTTCGCCGCCCGCGAGCAGGTGGTGGAGCGCTTCCAGCACGGGCTCGAGCGCGGGCGTGAGGCCCACCTGTCCATGGGGCCCCTCCACCGCGCCCAGCTCCTGGATGCGCTGGAGGTAGTCGCTCACCGCGCTGGCCAGGGGCAGTGTCACGAGACGTGGCCCCCAGGTGTTGCTGTTCTCCTGCATGTCGGTCCCCCCCGAGCGCGGATTGGTGGTGCGTGAGGCAGCGCGCCCATGGCTCGCGGACATGCGCGGCGGGCCGCCGTGAAAGCGGGGTGGCCGCACCTGCCGCACACGAGGAACGGCGCCGCGAAGTGGCCTTCGCGCGGCACGCAGCCGGAGGTCGAATCGTAAACGGTGCGACAGGTGTCGAGGCCCCATGCTGGTTGCCCCCCGCGAACCAGTCAGGCGCGACGGCTGCTTCATCGCGCGGAGGGCAGCAAAGCGAGCCGCCGAGGAGTGCGTCAAACGCCGACCCGCCGCGACTGTTCTTTAGTGTTTGACGACACCAGACCCAAGGTCAGCGAGGTGACGAGAGGTCGACAGGGCGTGTGATTCAGGACGTATCCCCGTCTCGCGGCCATGCGGGCGAGCGGCGGCGGTGTCCTTGGCCGTGTCGACACGGCGGCCCCACTGTTGCCGGGGGTGCCGGCATGGCCAGGGTGAAACAGGTCAGCGAACACCGCGCCGAAGGCGACGTCGAGCGCGTCTACCATGAGCTGCGACAGTCGCTGCGTGTGTCGGGGGTGGATGTCTCACTGCGCACGTGGGCCGCGCATCCGCGCTTCTTCGTGGCGATGTGGGAGGCCCTGGGGCCCAACGTGGAGACACGCGCCTTCGAGGAGCTGGCGGCGGGGCTGTGGCAGGAGGTGCTGGACACGACGGTGCGCTGGGAGGTGCTGGGCGCCTGGTCCTCGGTGAAGCTGGGGCCCAGCCAGCGCTTCCACGCGCGCGGCGCCCTGGAGCTGTACGAGGCGATGCAGCCGCGCGTGATGCTGATGGTGTCGGCGGTGCGGCTGGCGCTGGAGGGGCACGTCGTCGGACGGCGGGGTGTGCCCGGGGAGCTGGAGCGGCTGGAGCGGGGCATCCCCTCGCGCATGGCGGCGATGGAGTGGGTCGCGGAGAAGCCGCGCGACGCGGCGACGCGGTCGCTGTTCGCGGATATCGAAAAGACGGTGGGACCGCCGGGCGTGCCCGGGGAGTACCGCGCGCTCGCGTGCTGGCCGGAGTACCTGGAGGCGGCGTGGCGCCGGCTGAAGCCGCGCATGAAGGACGACGACTTCCAGGCCGCGGCCGAGTCCTTGCGCGAGTCCGCGCGCAGGCGCGCCCTGGCGCTGCCGTTCGAGGTGTCGCTGAGCCGCGAGCGCGTGGCGGCGCTGGGGGAGAACGTGGAGGCGATTTCGCGGGTGACGCAGGCGCTGGAGACGCGCCTGCCCTCGCTGCTGTTGAACCTGTCCCGGCTGGTGCAGGACGTGCCGGACATCCTTCGTCAGCCGATGCCGGGCGCGTCCCGGCTGGTGCCGGACTGGGTCGCCGCGGAGGAGCTGCGATGAACTGGCGCGAGTGGCAGAGGCAGCAGGAGGTGCTGGAGCTGGGGCAGCGCTTCGTGAGCTACGTGGACTGGGGGCGGGGCTCGCCGGTGGTGCTGCTGCACGGCATGCCGACGTGGAGCTACCTGTGGAGTGGCCTGGCGCGAGGGCTGGCCACGTCGCACCGGGTGCTGGTGCCGGACCTGCTGGGGCATGGCTTCTCCGACCGGCGCGACAGGTTCGACCGCTCGCTGTCGCGACAGGCCGAGGCGCTGGAGGCGTGGCTGGACCGGCTGGGCGTGGTGGACGCGGCGGTGGTGGGGCACGACGTGGGCGGCGGCGTGGCGCAGCAGCTCGCGGTGCGGTTTCCGCGCCGGGTGGGGCGGCTGTGCTTGATGGACAGCGTCAGCTACGACGCGTGGCCGCTGCCGCTGATGGCGCAGTTCGGCACGCCGTGGATGGCGCGGCGGCTGTCGCCGGAGCGGATGGTGGGCCTGCTGTCGTGGGCGCTCAAGTCCCGCGGCTTCGCGAAGAAGCCCTCGGCGCAGGTGGTGGAGGGGCTGCTCGCGCCCTACGCGACGGAGGTGGGCATGGTGTCGCTGTCGCGCGACGCGGTGGCGCTCAACACCAACCAGACACAGGTGGTGTCGCCGAAGCTGGGGCAGCTGGCCGTGCCGGTGCTGGTGATGTGGGGGGCGAAGGACCAGGTGCTGCCGACGAAGTATGGCGAGCGCCTGGTCTGGGACATCCCCGGGGCGCGGTGGGTGTCGGTGCCGGAGGCGGGACACTTCCTCATGTGGGACGCACCCCATGCGGTGGCCATGGAGTTGTTCCGCTTCCTGGAGGGAGAAGCGCCGGTGACACATGCGCCGGAGCGCCCGGTGGCGGAGGTGCTGTGGAGCGAGGGAGCGCCCGGGTGAATCTTGGGGCTCGCGCCCGGGCCGCCGTCGCGCTAGACGGCGCGGCATGCGTGACCGAATCCAGGCGGTGCTCCGCCGGTTGGCCCAGGCCCCCGAGCTCGAGGCTCGCTGGCTGCACACCCTGTCCCTCATGGAGTTCATCGGGGCGCGGAAGATTTCGCGCACGGTGGCGGACCGACACCCCTCGCTGGCGGTGCTGGAGCACCTGACGGACGAGACGCGTCACGCCTTCGCCTTCAAGCGGCTGTCGGCCGAGGTGGCGGGCGGCGAAATCACCACGTTCCTCTGCCCGGAGGCGGCGGGCCGCTACTTCCAGGCGCTGGACCACGAGCTGGCCGCGTGGGCCACCTCGTACACGGGCACCGCCGATGTGTACCTGCACTACCTGCTGACGACGACGGCCATCGAGCGCCGCGCGATGGTGCTCTATCCGCTCTACAAGGCGGCCTCGCGCAACCCGAGCGTCCGCGAGGAGCTGGGGCGCGTGGTGACCGAGGAGCAGAACCACCGCCGCTCCATCGAGGACGCGTGTGTGGCGAAGCTGAGCGCGGTGGGCGCCTCGCTCGACGACGCGCTGGCGCTCGAGGAGCGGCTGTTCGGCGCGTTCATCTCGGAGCTGGAGCCGGTGGTGGAGCGGGAGCTGGCGGCGCTGCCCGTGCTGCTCGCGTCCTCCGAGTCCGCGGCTCACGCGGCGACGACCTCCGCCTCCGCGAAGTGAAGTCAAGTCACGGAGCTGGGCGTGCCCTCACCTCACGCGAGAGGGCGCCCGGGGTCACTCCGGCGACGCGGGGGGCCCGGAGGGCTCGTTCACGAGGACGAGCTTTCCGTCGCGCCACTGGGCGAAGAGGTTGCGGGCCTTGCGCGCGCGCTTGCGGCTCAGCTCCACGCCCACGGCCTGGAGCCCCATCGCGTTGGCGACGGCGAGCGCGGTGCCATGGCCGCAGAACGGGTCCACGACGGTGCGCGTGGACGTCTGCTCCAGGATGAAGCGGCAGGCGAGCTGACACGCCTCCACGCCCATGCCGCGTGTCCAGGTGACTTCGCCGGCCTCCGGCAGCACGTCCGCGGTGGACTTCGCGAGGTCCGGCCGCACGCCTTTCGAGAAGCAGAGCATGTGTGAGTACGCGGGCCGGCCGAACGTCACCGTGCCCGGCGCGCGGCGGCAGACGACCTTGTGCCAGAGCATCCCGAGCCCCGCCTCCTCCGCCGCGCGGGACACGAGGTAGCCCTTGTCGACCCAGAGCCCTTCGTCCTTCACGTCCGTCTGGTAGAAGATGGCCACGCCGTCGTCGGGCACGCGCGACATGACGAGCGCCGCCGCGCGGGTGAACCACGCCTTCCACTCGGCGAGGGACAGCGTGGGGAACTCGGACGCGTCCGGCAGCGACGCCACCGCCGAGCACCCCGTCAGCACCGGCTGCGCCGCGAGCCACGTCAGCGCGTCCTCGCAGTGCACCGTGCGCCGCGCGTCCAGGGCCCTGCCGTCCGTCCCGTCCCGTTCATCCGCCATGAGGCGGCGCACTCTGCCAGAGCCCCGTGCCCGCGTGTGTGAGGACCACGCAAGGGGCCCCACGTCTCGGGCATGGATGGCGGGGACTCCGGGGGTAGCCGAGGCCCCGTGGCAATCCCAGGTGGAGCGCCCCGTAGGTCTCTCGGGCCTGCGTGAGAAGTCGCGCCTTCCCTCGACAGGCCGCAAGCTGCCCCGCGCGAGGAGGCCTTCTGTCATGAACATGGAGCAGTTCAAGCAGGTGAAGGAGTTGGCGCAGACGGGGCTGGAGGAGCGGCGCAAGCACCTGGCGCAGCCGTCGGCGGGGCACGTGTCGCTGGGCAGGCCGCTGCGCACGGTCATCTTCACCGTGACGTGGGCGGTGTTCCTGGGGCTGGGCCTCCTGGTGGGCGGCCTGGTCGCGGGCCCCCTGGGCGCGAGCCTGGTGTTCCCGGTGTCGCTGTTCCTCTCCCTCTTCCCCGCGTGGTGGGCCAGCCGCATCTGCCGCGTGGCCGCGCAGTGGGAGCGCGCCGTCATCCTGCGGCTGGGGCGCTTCCACAGCATCAAGGGCCCCGGCGTGCTCTTCGTCTTCCCGGTGATGGACACGGCGCTGTTCGTGGACACGCGGCTGCTCACGCTCGACATCCCCCACCAGCAGGTCATCACCCGCGACAACGTCCCCGTCGCGGTGGATGGCGTCATCTTCTTCATGGTGAAGGACACCGAGCGCGCCGTCGTCACCGTGCAGGACTACCGCTACGCCATCAGCCAGTACGCGCAGGCCGCGCTCCGGGACGTCATCGGCAGCATGACGCTGGATGAGCTGCTCAGCGAGCGGGACCAGATTCAGTCGCGCATCGCCCAGGCGGTGGAGGAGCGCAGCATGGCGTGGGGCATCCACGTGGACTCCATCCGGCTGCTCGACATCGACATGCCGGAGGACCTCAAGCGGATGATGAGCCGCCAGGCCTCCGCCGAGCGCGAGAAGCGCGCCACCATCACCAAGGCGGAGGGCGACAAGGAGGCCGCCGTCAACCTGGCCGCCGCGGCCACCACCATGGCGCTCAGCCCAGGTGCCATGCAGTTGCGCACCCTCCAGTCGCTGGATGGCCTGGGCTCCTCGCCCTCGAACACCGTGGTCTTCGCCGTGCCCACCGACGTGCTGGAGCTGGTGCGCGGGCTTGCCCAGAAGACCCTGCACGGCAAACCAGACGTCCCCAACCCGTCTTGAGTGCCTCTCGCTCGCCGCCAACCCAGCTCATACTCGCGGCGAATGCCTACATGTGGACCGGGCTTCTCTGGATGTCGCGGCTTGCTTTCGCTCCCGTAGAACTCTTCAATGCTGCTTTATCCATTTCATCTGAGGAGACGACATGCCCACGCTTTCCGTAGCTGACGGGACTTCGATCCACTATCGCGTCGTGGGCGAAGGCCCTCGCACGGTGGTGCTGGTGCACGGGTGGATGATGTCCGGCGCGGTGTGGGACGCGACGGTGGAGCGGCTGGACCTGACGGGGCTGCGGCTGGTGATTCCGGACGCGCGCGGCACGGGGCAGTCGGCGAAGGCGGCGAGCGGCTTCACGCTGGAGCAGCTGGCGCAGGACGTGCTGGCGGTGGTGGACGCGGTGGGCGCCAAGCGCTTCACGGTGGTGGGCCACAGCATGGGTGGGCAGATCGCGCAGTGGCTGGGCGCGCAGGTGCCGGAGCGGGTGGAGGGCCTGGTGCTGCTCAACACGGTGCCCGCGGCGGGGCTGCCGCTGCCTCCGGACGCGGCGGGGCTGTTCCGCACGTCGGCGGGGGACCGCGACAAGCAGAAGACCATCCTGGGCCTGGCGTGCAAGACGCTGTCGCCGGAGGCGCTGGAGGCGCTGCTGAAGGACGCCGCGGGCGTGAGCGCGGCGGCGATCGAAGGCATGTTCGACGCGTGGACGAAGGGGGGCTTCGCGGACCGGCTGTCGAGAATCACGGCGCCGACGCTGGTGGTGTCCACGGATGACCCGTTCCTGCCGCCGGCCTTCCTTCGCGAGGCGGTGGTGAAGCCCATCCGCCGGGCGCAGATGGCTCACATTCCGGGTCCGGGCCACTACCCGAACGCGGAGCACCCCCAGTCGACCGCGGCGGTGCTGTCCGCCTTCCTGGCCGGCTCCGCTCCTGCCTGACCTCGGCATCGAAGGAGGTAGTGCGATGGCCTGGAGCATGTCCTTCGAGTACGACGCGCCCAACGACGTGGTGACGGCGCACTTCATCGACTGTGTGTTGTCGACGGAGGAAGACGTCCTGCGGTGGCGGCGGGAAGTGGAAGGGCACCTGGCGCGCTATGCGGGCTCGGGGAAGGTGGACCTGCTCATCAACCTGGAAGGGTTGGTGGTGCGGTTCACCGCCGGGCGCGTCTTCGGCCGGGAGCGCCGCGAGGTGCTGGAGCGCTTCACCCACCGCTCGTACCGGTTCGGGGGCGATGAGATGACGCGCATGTTCGTGCTCACCAGCGGCGCCATCAACGGCGCGGCGGTGAATCACTACGCCACGCGCGATGATGCGCTCGCCGCGCTGAAGGCCGAGCGCGAGGCGCTGCGCCAGCGAGGCTCCCCGTTCGGCGGAGGCTTCGCGGGCAGCAAGGCCTGAGACGCCCGCAGTCCCGCCCCGCACGTCCAGCGCGGGGCGGGCTTGGGGGCCTTCACGTCAGAGGTAGTAGGGCGAGCTGGCCGCGTGGATGCGGGCCAGCAGGTCCTCGGCCTCCACGAGGGCTGTTCCGCTCAACGAGGGAAGCTGCGCGGTGAGCTGGGTGCGTGCCTCGCGGAGGATGAGGTACGCGGCGGCGCTCTGGTGCAACTTGAGGATCTCCACCATGGCGCGGCGGGAGGCATGGCCGCGCACGCCGTCCACGTTGAGCACGATGCCTCGGACGTCGGTGAGGATGGCCTGGTTGAGTTCTGGGAGGTTCTTGGACGGCGGGGCGGTGAAGAGGCCGCGCTGTTGGCGCGAGTCCAAGTACAGCCGCGAGAGGACGCGCCGAGCCATCGTGTCGGCCCGCTCGCCGTAGAGGACCGGGTCCAAGTCGGGGGGCACCTGGAGCGGAGGCCTCACTCGGTCCATGACGAGCGCATACGTCGAGGCTTGCCGGCTTCCCGTGGTGTCGCGGACGAACTGGAGCGACCCGTTGAGGGAATAGTCGAGTGATGAGGCATTGACGCCGCTGATGAGGAACCCATCGCGCAGGGATTGGTAGGTGGGCAGGAAGTAGCCCGTCAGCGGGTCGGAGGTCTGGTCGAAGGTGTTGCAGGAGGGGTCCGTCCCCAGGTCTTCGTGCGTGCAGAATGGCTGGACGGGCAGGAAGGGGGCCAGGCCATAGAGATATCGCACGGCGTGGACGTCATAAGTGCCAGGCGAGGTCATCTGGCTGGCCTCCCGAGCCCTCAAGTAATCCATGACGGAGGACGATGGCGGCGTACCGGGGCTGCCGTCGGACGCGAGTGAGCCCGCGAAGTTGTGCTGGAGGCTCAGGGTGTGGCCAATCTCGTGCATCACCACGAAGGTGACGTAGTGCTCGATGCTCTCCTTGGGAGAGACCGTGGCGCTCCTCGCGGTGGGCATGAACTCGGAGAAGCGTTCGAGCAGCTCGGGCGGACGCAGGACGCAAAGGGGATGGTGGGCCATGCCGGCCCAGGACACGCTCGTCACCGAGGGGGTGGACGGCGCGCTGGGGGGCGCGGCCACGGCCCCGGTGCCGAACACCGCTTCCCCGGAGTCAATCCAGCCCGCGTTCATGTAGATGCTGGCGCCCCGAATCTCGCCGGTGTTGGGATTGGTGCGCCAGTTGGCGAAGGCCGCGGAGAAGGTGGGGTTCGTGTCGAAGATGACGACGTTCTTGTCGTCGTCGGCGAAGCCCAGGCTGCTGTCTCCCACGAAGGCCTCGAACACCGTGAAGCCGAAGGCCTGGTTCCAGTTCTCGACGCCGCGCTTCACCGCGCCCACTAGGTCGTACTGCTGGTAGCGCGGGAGGGCCTGCACCGTGAGGATGGACGGGGTGATGTGCCACGCGATGGGCTTCATGCCCGGGTGGATGTTCCACTTCGCGGCCGTGGACTCCACCACGGAGGTGTCGGGGATGAGGCGAGATTCGGAGGAGAAGTAGTGGTCCCGGTCGGGCATCGGGGTGGGGGTGAAGCCCGGCCCTTCCTGATAGCGGCGCAGGGCCATGCCCAGGGTGCCGGAGAGGCGGTAGCTGTTGGTCTGGAGCGGGCCGTCGGTGGTGGACAGGAGGACCTGGTTCGCGGTGCCCGTGAAGACCTTCTCGTAGGTGACGCCATCCTCGATGCGGCGGAAGCGCTGGGCGAACGCGAGCTCCTCTTCGAAGAGGAAGGTCGACTCCCAGCCGTCCCAGCTGAGCGCGTCGGACACCGGCGTGATGCGGCTGGTGCCCGCGGTGGGGTCGATGAGGAGATACAGGTCGGCGCCGGGCAGGCGGTTGAAGCGATTGAAGTCGAAGATGATGGGATAGGCATCGACGAGGACGGTGGGGTCGAAGACGTCGCTGTTCTTCTTCCGGTCGTCCGCGTCGAGGACGAAGAGCTTCCCGTTCTGCTCCTTGAAGGTCACCACCCGCGTCCCCAGGCTCGTGGCCGCGCCCTGCTCGAGCCCGCCGGGGAAGGCCTGCTTCCAATAGGCGGAGAAGAACCAGCGCTGGCCCAGCTCGCTCTTGCGGATGGCCAGGTAGAAGGAGGTGCCGGAGGTGTCCACGACGCCGGAGAGTGCTTGTCTGAGTTTCTGGTGCTGCCCCGAGGGGGACTCCCGGGGAATGGCGACGAACGCCGCATCCAGGGCGACGGAAGGGGAGCCTTCAGGCTCGTCACGAGAGCCGGACTCGCCGCAGCCGACGACAGCCAGCAGCAGCAGGAGAGGGAGATGCGGTTTGGGCATACATACCTCCAGGAGCGTCACGAAGGGCTCGTGAGGTCCAGTCGGGTTACGGCTCGAGCGGTGAAGGCAGTTACAGGCCGCCTGTCGGGATGCGAAGTGCTGCCCGGAATGACAGGACTTTTTGGGGGGAGAAGGCCTTTGGTGCCTTCCTGGAGGGTTGGCGCTCAGACGCCCGCGTACCACTCGTAGCCGCGCTCCTCCCAATAACCACTGGTGGGCTCGGTGAGGAAGTTCACCTCGGTGAGGTACTTCACCATCTTGTAACCCAGTTTCACCGCGGAGTAGAGGCGCAGCGGCGCGCCGTGCTCGGGCGGGAGCGGCTGTCCGTTCATTCCGTAGGCCAGGAGTGTCTGGGGGTGGAAGGCGCTGGGGCGGTCCCAGGAGGACCAGTAGCCCGAGTCGAAGGAGCGCAGCTCCACGTAGGAGGCCGCCGGGTCCGCGCCCACGTGCTCAGCGAGGTCTCGCAGGCGCACGCCGTGCCAGGACGCCACGGCGCTCCAGCCTTCCACGCAGTGGTGGCGGAGGCGGTACTGCGTGCCAGGCAGCCGCTGGAGCTCCGCCAGCGTCAACGTCGCGGGCCGGGCCACCAGGCCCCCCACCCGCAGCGTCCAACCCGGGGGCGCGCGCGGCACCGTGTCGGAGATGAAGTACTGAGGGAAGGCGCCCGGTGGCGTGGTCTCCTCCGGGGGCAGCTCGGGCGCGAGCTGGTTCTCGTCGAAGAGCGCGGCCTGGAGCCGGGCGTTGACGCGCTCCATGGCGCCCAGGAAGCCGGCGCGGGGGCGGGCGCTGTCGCACGCGGAGGTGAGCAGGGTCGTCCCGGCTCCGAGCAGGGCCGTGCGCCGGGTGAGCAGCCGAGGACGCGGTGCGGGGATGAGTCGTCTAGTGGACATCGGGTCTCCTCCCGCCGGTCACCATCTCCCTCAGCGAGCGGGGATGCAGGAGCACCATGACGACGTGGCCCACCGTGAAGAGGCCCAGCAGCGCGAGCGTGAGCAGGTGGAGGGCCCGCGCGACGTCGTAGCCGCCGAGCACGGAGGTGAGCGCGCCGAGCTGCACGGGCTTGTAGAGCGCGAGGCCGGAGAGGACGGCGAGGATGCCCAGGAGCAGCGCGGTGGTGTACGCCAGCCGTTGCAGGCCGTTGTAGAGCTCCTGCGTGGGGGGCTGCTTTCGCAGGCGCAGGTAGAAGGCGAGGGTGCTCGCGGCGTTGCGCGTATCGCGGCGCGGGAAGAAGAGACGGCGGCGCCACTCACCGCTGAAGGCGAGGTAGAGCAGGTACGCGAGGCCGTTGAGCGCGAGGAAGCCGCCGAACGCGAAGTGCCATTGTCGCGCGCCCGCGAGCCAGTCCCCGAGCCGGGCCCATTCAGGGGGTATCCCTCCTTGAAAGGGATACGCGCCATAGGGACGGCCTTGCGGGCCGAGCATGGGATAGGCGGCGAGGATTTGCAGGCCGCTGCCCGCCATGATGACGAGCAGCGGCACGTTGACCCAGTGAGCCAAACGAATGGGCCAGGGCTGTGGGCGACGTGTTGGAGGGGCTCGCACGGCGCGGCAGGAGAGCATCGCGGGGGCTCCCGAGGGGGACTCACTCGCGGGCCTGCACGATAGGTAACCGGTTCGCGAGGGGGTGTCGCCCGTTCGACGGGGAAGTGGCGTTCCGGACGTACGAGGTTGCGTCCCCTGGGAACGCATCCGTTTCCGCTCCCACGACACGCCTCGGGAGGACACGGTCCGCGTCTGTCTTGGACCTCGCATTGCATTGCCCTCCTGCCCAGTCGGAGGGATGGCCCCATGCACGGACTCAACAAGAGGTTCAAGGCAGACCCGCTCGCCTTCTTGAATCGGCTCATCATGGTCACGCTGCCGGCCCAGCCCTGTCCGACGTGTCACTGCGTGATGGACCTGGGACAAGGGCGCTGGGCGGCCAGCAACCCCTATGCGCGCCCCGAGCCGATGGTGCTCAAGTTCGACCTCATCGCGGGCGCGTACGGCGGCAACATCCTGGCGGGACAGTCCTTCGACCAGGCCTTGGGCGCGGCGGCCCCCGCGGGGCTGGCCTTCGACAACCCCGCGGCGAACTACGCGGCGCTGCAGGTGCTGAAGGTCGGGCTCGCGCGCGTCGCGAATCCCGTGGGTCGGCTGACGAACGAGTACAGCGCGTACTGGCTTCCGTGGGCGACCGCTGGAGCGAACGAGCTCCACCTGAACGATGTGAACGTCCGCTTCTTCTTCACGGCGATGTTCAGCGGCTGCACGTTCAGCGTCGCCACGCCCGCGGGCGCCGCGGGGGCGGCCAACGTCTGGGTGACGCACATCGCCTGGGACCCTGGGCTCAACGCCCATGCGAACTGGGGCGGGGCTCCCCTCGCGGGCGCCTCCATCGACGCCCGGAGGCTCAGCGCGGAGCGCGCCTTCTATACGACGCGCATGGGGGCGGGCACGTTCGTGCGCTCGGTGGCGCTGCGGCCTGATCCACTGCCGGCCTTCGGTGGTGTGGTGGCCCCGGTCCCAGCGCCTCCCCTCACGGCGCTCGGCGGCCCGCTCCCCGTGGGGCACAGCCGGCTGAGCTACGGCGACAACCCGCTGCTCGCACCGAACCCAGGCATCGCCTTCATCGCGGGGTGGCGAGACAACCATCACAACTGGCACTTCGCGGTGCAGAAGCACCCCGGGGGATTCAACGCGCTGGGCGCGCCGCTCCAGCGCGGCCCGAACACCATCATGCCGCAGGGTGTGCAGCAGTTCGTTTGAGAGGGACGGTGCGGGAGCCCGAGCGCCGTGTGCCGACGCGCACCCTGGCGCCCAGGGGGCGACAGGCGGCGAGGATGTGCGGGAGCCTCGCGCGCGGCGGACACTCGATGGGACCTGGGTTGTGTGAGACGTGTCCCCGAGGCGCTCCTGGTGCGAGGCCCTGCTCGATAGGCAACCCCTTTGGAGGAGGGTGTCGTCCGCTCGACGCGAAGAGTGTCGTCTGGGGAGAGCTGCCTCGTGGGGGGCCTGCCCCGTTGTTTGGGTGACGAGCCGGTTACCGCTATCGTTCAGGTTCTCCCCAGGGATATCGCCGAGAGGACGTCATCATGAATCGAGCGAACGCGAGGTGTCTGGCCCTGTTCGCCAGCGCGCTCCTGCTGACCGCGGGGTGTGGGCTGCCAGACTCGCCGGATGTTCGCGCGGAGCCTGTCGGCTCGGCGCTCGTGGTGGCGGTGCTTCCGCGCTCGTTGCCTCCGGGCGAGGTGAAACGTGTGGAGGTCTCCGTCACGCCCGCACAGGGCGGGGCTGTCTCCGCGGATTTGTCGGCGGTGCCAGACCGAGACGCCTTGTGGCGCGGGCTGGTGGGTGGCGTCCACTCGGGGGCGTCGGCCCAGGTGGACTTGCGCATGCTGGGGGCGTCGGATGCGGTGCTGGGGCAGGTGAGCGTCAAGGAGGTGGAACTGCTGAGGCACCAGCCCGCGTTCCTCGTGCTCGCGCCGCAGCTCTCCGGCACCTCGAGGGCCAACACCGCGCCCATGATTGATGCCGTGGTGGGCGCTCAAGCGACGGTGGCGCCGCAGCGCAGGATGACGCTGCGCGCGCTGGCCCGCCCCTCCGAGCAGTCGGAGACGCTCACGTACGCGTGGCACGCGACGGGGGGCTTCTTTGAAAGGGAGACGTCGGCGGAAGCGGTGTGGACGTCCCCGGTCTCTCGGGGCTCGGTGCGGATGCGGGTGGATGTGACGGGGAGCCGTGGCGCGGTGGCCTCGCTCGAGTTCTTCGTGGAGGTGGGGCAGGGTGGGGAGCTGGGCCTGGAGCGGGAGGCCTCGCTCAACCGCACGCCCGTGTTGATGGAGCTGGCCGTCAACCCTGTCGCGGATGCCCGCGTCGGTGCTCCCGTTCAGCTCCAGGCCGCCGGGGTGGATGACGACGGTGACGTGCTCACCTACGCGTGGTCTTCGACCTGCCAGGGGACGTTCCGGGATGCGAGCGCGGCGGTCACCCAGTTCACTCCGAGCGCCCTGCCCACGGGTGCCTGCAACAACTGCGAGCTCACCGTGAAGGTGAGTGATGGAAAGGGGCTGCCACGTGAGCGCAAGACGGGCTTGTGCGTGCGGAGTCCCTTGGCTCCCATCATCAGCTCCCTGACGCCGTCGGCGACGGATACGACGGCGGGCGTGCCGGTGTGGTTGGCGGCCACGGCGAGGGACCCGCAGGGCGAGCCACTCACGTTCACCTGGTCCGCGAACACGGGCCTGTTGGGCCACGCGACGCGCGCGGGGGGCTCGGGTGAGGCGGACTGGGTGGCGCTGTCATGCCTCCCGGTGGATGCGGTGCCGACCATCTCGCTGACGGTGACGAACACCTCGGGGCTGTCCGCGTCGCGGACGGTCTCGGTGGATTGGACGGGGCCTCGGTGTGGCGAGTTCGCGCCGTGCGAAGCGACGCTGGGGGCGTCGGCGGTGTCGCTGACGAACGACTGCACCACGGAGCAGTCACTGTGGATTCCGGATGGGTACACGCTGGATGGCGCGAGGCATGTGCTCACGGCGGTGGACCCGCGCGGCGGCCGCTTCCTGGGGGCGGTGCTGCGCAATCGGGGCGCCACGGCGCACGTGCGCGATGTGACGGTGACGGCGCGAGGGCTCTCGGAGCAGGTCTGTGACGACGTCACGACGCGGCTGCGTGGGGTCCTGTTCGACGGCGCGAGCGGCTCCATCGTCGACAGCCGGGTGCTGGACCTGAGCCAGTTGGACGGTGAGGGCGCCTGTCAGGAGGGCGTGGGCATCGAGGTGCGCAACGCGCTGACCGCGACGTCGGAGACGCACGTGGAGGTGCGTGGCAATCTCGTGGCGCGCTACCAGAAGGCGGGCATCGTCGGCTCGGGCCGGGTGAAGCTGAGCGTGGAGGACAACCGCGTGGAGGGAGGGGGGCCGGTGCCCTTCATCGCGCGCAATGGCATCCAGTTCAGCAATGGCGCCACGGGGCAGGCCACGAAGAACCGGGTGGAGGGCAATGCCTACTCGGGTGGGGGCACCACGGCCGCGGGCATCCTGGTGGCGGGCGGGGACTACTACCGGATGGCGCTGTGCGAGGACATCGACCTCTTCGAGAACACTCTGGTGAAGAACGACATCGGCATCAACGTGTCGCAGGCGGATGGAGATGGGAATGGCCCGCCCGTGCCGACGGGGCTGCGCATCCAGCGGAACATGGTGGAGCACGCGGGGTGGCCGGAGCCGTACGCCGGCAAGCTCTTCGTGGGCATCTGGGACTTGGGCGGCGCGAACGTCATCAGCCAGAACCGCGTGAGTGGCGCCTGGTATGAGCGCGCGACCAAGCCCGACGAAACGTTCGACATCATCGTGGAGGCGGGAGCGGCGTCCCAGATTGCGTTCCTCACGCCGGCGCGGACGGTGGGCGTGGGGCAGTGCTCGGAGTCGCTGGTGGTGCAGAGCCAGGACGCGAGGGGGAACCTGACCGCGCTGGGCGCGCCGTCGCTGGTGCTGGAGGTGGTCGGGAGCGCGGCGCCGGGCTCGGTGCTCTACGCGGATGCGGCCTGCACGCAGGAGCTGCCCCGGGCGGCGACCGGGTGGGAGCTGGTGCTGGAGAAGCCGCAGCAGGAGGCCGCGTACTACTTCAAGGCCCCGAGGACCGGAGAGCTGACCTTCAAGGCGAAGGGGGACGGACTCGAGGGGACGCAGGTCCACGTCGTGCGGTGACGCGCGGGCTCACGGACGGGTGGCGGTCACCTGGCGCATGCTCCAGCGGAAGGGGAGCGTGCCGTCCGCGAGCCGCAGCGGCTCCACGGCGCGAAGGAAGTCCGCCTCGAGCGCGTCGCGCGCCGACTCGGAGAGCCGGTCGGCGTCGTAGGTCCGCGTGAGGGAGTCCCACACGAGCTCCGGGGGGCCGTCGCCCTGGACCTCGAGGTTCTGGATGTGGAGCTCCGTGAAGTCGCGGAACAGCTCCGCCAGTCCCTCGGAGGTGCGGACGCGCGGGTCTCCCAGGGGGAGGGGCGCGTTCGGCGTCGTCGCGAGGACGGGCCTCAGCAGGCGCAGGTATTGGTCGAACGCCTCGTTCCGGAGGGGGCCTCCGCCGATGACCATGGACACGCGTCCGGTGGGCTTCAGCACGCGGCGAAGCTCGGAGAGCACGGTCTCCACGTCGTCCATCAGCATGAACGCGAGGTGGCTCAGCACGAGGTCGACGCTGGCCTCCGGGTAGGGGAGCGACTGGGCCCGGCCGTGCGTCAGCGTGGCGGCGTCCTTCAGCCGCGTCCGCGCCGCCGCCAGCTCGTGTTCGCTCAGGTCGATGCCCAACAGCGAGAGGCCGCGCTGGTGGCGTCGAGCGAGCAGCTCCAGGAGATGACCGTCGCCACAGGCGAGGTCGAGCACCACCAGGGGCGCTTCACCCCGAGGCACCTCTGACTCCAGGAGCGAGTAACTGGAGGGGTGTCCTTCGCCGTTCCTCCACACCGGGGCGCCGCCGAACTCGCGCGACGTGACTCCGGGGAGACGGCGGTGGAAGTCGCGCAGATAGGTTTCGGCGGGGGAGGACATCCGGGAGTCACGCCTCGTTCCGTGCGGTCTCGCGCGGCTTCGCTGTCTGGAGTTGATTCGAGTGTTGGATTCATCCGCCGTTTTGTCAAGTCAGTAGTTGATTGATGAGTTGTTATTGAAGTCGGATTGCGACAGGGGAGGGCGCGGGTATGTTGGGGGGATGGGTGACATCCTGGAGACACATCTGGAGCGCGCGGAGGATGCGCTGGCCCGGAATGATGGCGAGGGGGCGCTCGGCCATCTGCTGGAGGCGTGGAAGGAGTGTCGGGCGGCGCCCCTCATCGCGCTCATCCAGCGGCTCTCGGACCATCTGGTCGCGGACCTGACCCCGCTGAACGAGTCCATGGCGCTGTACTGGCACGCGCAGGGGCGCCATGTGATGGACCTGCCGCGAGTGCTGAAGACCTTGCTGTCGGCGGTGACGCGGCATCGCGCTCCTCTGCCGGGAGGGACGCTCGACTGGCTGCGACGACTGTTTCCCGCGGACCCTCGGATGGTTCCCGTGGTGCTGGCCTCCGCCCGGTTTCTCAAGGGCGAGCAGGAAGAGGCCCTGCGGATGCACAACGCGGTGCTCATCTACGTGGAGCCTCCCTATGACGTGGAGCCGCTGCGCGAGCTGCGGGCACGCCTGCCTCGGAACCTGGGGAGGGAAGCCGAGCGGCTCGACACGGTCATCCGCAGAGGGGAGGGCTGGGAGCCGCCCGTGTTGGGCGCGGGTGCCCAGGAGCGGTGTGAGGTGCTGGTGGCGGCGGTCGAGGCGCGCATCGCCGTCAAGGCGCGTTCCTCGGTGACTCGCGAAGCGCTGCTCGCTCGAGTCTATGCGTCACCGGAGGATGACGCGGCGCGGAGGGTGTTGGCGGATGTCCTGCTCGAGGAGGGAGACCCTCTGGGGGAGTTCATCTCGCTCCAGCTCGCGAGTGAGCCGGACACGGAGCGGATGGAGCGTCTCCTCGAGTTGAACCGGGCGCGATGGGAGATGCCCCTGGGGCCGGGGCTCGACCCGAAAGGCACTCGCTTCGAGCGAGGCTTCCCTGTGTCGGTCCTGATGAATACCGCCGATATCCCCGAGCCACCGGCGGCCTGGGGCACGGTGGAGGAGGTCCGTTGGTCTTACTCCGGCGTCACGTCGGGGGGGCAGATGCTCAACTCGCCCGTGCTGCGCCAGGTCAAGTCGCTGCGAGGGGTGGGTGGAAACTCCGTGTGCGAATTGAAAGCGCCATCGGCGTCCGCCCTTCAGCGGCTGTCATTGGGGACCACGGAAGGGAAGGGGTTGGTGGAAGTCCTGGCGGCCCTGCCCCGATTGAGATGGCTGGATGTGAGCGGTGGAGAGCCGGAGTTTGTCGCCCGGTGTCTGGAGTCCTCCCTGGCTTCGACGCTGGAGTGCTTCGAGGCGCACGGTAGGGTGATGCACATTCATCCGCTCGCACTGGGGCCGGCGCAATCGAAGTGGAGCCTGTCGCTCGAGCGGGACGCGGAGGTCCCTGTCACGCTCGTCCTGGAAGACGTCCGTGACGTGGAGGCGTTGGTCCCGGTGCTGCGTGCCGCCAGGAGGTTCAGTTCCCAGGCGCTTCGGGTCCGCCTCTGCTTTGAATGGGGGCTGGGGCAGACCCACGATTCCGGGGCGGAGGTCTCCGCCCTGTTTGCCCGGGGCCGGGCCATGCTGGAGGCGGCGGCTTCCGCCTACTCGCGAGTCCTATGGGGCTAGAGGTCCCGTGCTCGCTGGCGTCGCTGCGTGGTCATGTGCTCCGCCAGTTCCTCGCGAAGCCTGTCCGCGTGAATCGCGCTCTCGTAGTGGAGCGTCAGCAGGTTCTCGCGCTGCGTCGCGTAGCCGAAGAGGGTGACCTCCGTCGCGGGGGCATGCCAGCCGGCGATCACCACCTTGCCGTCTCGGGTGGTGCGGTCCCCGGACTCCGGCGCGTCGTCGGCTGGCGTGGGCTGCTCAGTCGAGGAGGTCTCCTTGACCTCGGGGGGCGCCTCCGGCGTGGCAGGGGGCTGGCTCACCAGGGACGCCGCGGACTTGATGAGCAACCCCGCCAGGTCGATGGACTCACGATACTTCTGCACGCGTCGTGTATCCCCTCGACGCCAGGGCTTTCCATACTTGGAGGTCAGCAGGTCCACCATCTCCGTGTGGTCCTCGGTGATGTCCTTGCTCTCCGTGAAGCGCACGAAGACAGCCCCCAGCTCTCCCTTCGCGAAGAGCAGGAACACCTGGGCGGGTTGCTCGGCGAGCACCGTGGAGAAGACCAGGTCTCCGCGAGGCGTCGCCTGTGCCTGGGGATACGAAATCAGGGCCTCTTCACGCGACATGCCCCAGCGCGTGGACTGGAAGCCCGCTCCACTGTGGTGGCCCGCCTCTTGATGTGCGGTGCGAATGGCGGCCCGCCGCTCCTGCGCCGTGGGCCCTTGCGAGCCAGCGGTACAACCCACCATCAGGAGCAGCACCCACGCATGACGATTCATCGAAGTCATCTCTCCATTCCTCCGGAAGCACGGCGTCTGGCATTCAGCACGCGGAAGTCCCCCCGGAGAGTCCCTTGTCAACCACCTGCAATCCGGTGGCGGAGCGTATTCCAGCATGCGCCCCAGGGCCACGGTTCAATGTGTTGCGCATGCTGCCGCGTGCGATGGTCCTGCAATGAGTGACACCCTGGAGCTGCATCTGGAGCGAGCGGAGGCGGCGCTGGCTCGGTGGGAGGGGGATGCGGCGCTCGGTCATCTGTTGGAGGCGTGGCAGGAGTGTCGGGCGGAACCCATCATCGCGCTCATCCATCGACTCTCGGAGTTCCTGTACGCGGGGCTGCCGCCGCTGGACTCCTTCGTGTTCGAGAAGTCGGAAGAGGGTGCTCGCCACCCCATGGACCTTCCACTTCTCCTGGAGGGCCTGCTGAGGAATGCGACGAGCGACGGCCTCTGTATTCGCCTGCGGGTACTCGACCTGCTGCGCCGACGCTTCCCCGCGGACCCTCGGATGGTCCCCGTGGTGTTGGCCTCCACCCGTCTTCCCGATGCCGAGCATGTGGACAACTTGCGGATGCACAGCTCGATGCTCATGTACATCGGGCCCCCCTATGACGTGGAGCCGCTGCGCGAACTGAAGGCGCGCCTGCCTCGAGACATCGGGCGGGAGGCCGCGCGGCTCGACAAGGTCATCCGGATGGGGGAGCGCTGGGCGCCCCCCGTGTTGAGTGAGCCTGTCCAGTCGCGGTGCGAGGTGTTGCGGCAGGTCGTCGAGGCGCGCATCGACAGGGTGTCTCGTTCCGCTGCGACCCGCGACGCGCTGCTCGCGCGAATCCACGCGGCACCAGCGGACGACGAGCCGCGAAGGGTGTTGGCGGACCTCTTGCTGGGGCAAGGTGACCCGCTGGGCGAGCTCATCTCCCTCCAGTGCGAGAGTGAGCCGGACGAGGCGCGTATCATCCGGCTCCTCGAGGTGCATGGGGCGAGGTGGGAAGCCGCCCTGGGGCCGTATGTCGAACGGGGACACACCCGCTTCGAGAGAGGCTTCCCGGTGGCCGTCCAGGCCCGTCACCACCCGTTGGTAGGTTTCCCCCTGGAGTTCGTCGAGCCCGGGGCCGCCTGGAGCACGGTGGAGGAGATTCGCATGGGCATGAGCGGCCTCCACGAGGCCATGGTGTGGGGCCTGATGCTCCAGTCTCCGGCGCTGCGGCACGTGAAGGCGCTGGCGCGGTTTCCCGGAATGGCGGTCGAGGCCCTGACGGCGCCTGGCGAGTCCTCCCTGCGGCGCGTGGAGCTGACGAACACGGAGGGGGTCGGGGTCGAGAAGCTGGCGGCGCTGCCTCGACTGGAGTGGTTGAAGGCCACCACGGACGGGCCGCGGTTCGTTGTCCAGTGTCTGGAGTCCTCCTTGGCTTCGAGGTTGGAGTACTTCGAGGCGAGCCGGCGGCCGGAGCCCTACGATGAACACAGGCGTGAGCCGGGCTCGGTGGCGTGGCGCATGGTGCTCGACAGGGGGGCGGAGGTCCCGGTCTCGGTCACTTTGGAGAACCCGGATGATGCGGAGGACCTTGTCGCCATCCTTCGTATCGCCACGCGCTTCAGCACGCACGCGCTTCGGGTGTCCTTCCGCTTCGGTTGGATGCCCGCGCACGAGAACATCACGGCACCGGAACTCGCCCCCCTCATCGCCCAGAGCAGGGCGTTGCTGGAGGAGGCGGCTTCCGCCTACGCACACGTCATCTGGGACGTGGAGTAGGTCTTCCGGACTCCGGGACGCGAGGCCGTCGACAGTTCGTCTGTCCACCAGGGCCCCTCAACCTGCACGACGCTCGGGGCCTTGTCGTGCAGGTTGCAATCCCCCTTCGCCGCATCTGCGCGCAACCGCCTGGAATGCCTAGGGTTGTCGTGAGGGGGGACTGGTACGAGCGGTGCTCAAGCGGGGGGCACGCTCATGTGGCCCATCGACACAGCTCCGCTGCTCTTCTCCCTGCTGCTCCAGCAGGCCGACGTCTCTCCCTCGCACCTTCAGCAGGACCCGGACGCCCGGGCCACCGCTGAGGAGGAGGCCCCGAGCCTCCTCTCGCGCCTGAAGCCGGAGGGTGGCGTCGACGTGTACTACGCCCACAACTTCAACCAGCCCGCGCACTCGGCCAACTTCATCCCCGGCACGGGCACCAGCGCGAAGCGCGATGGCGAAATCGCCCTCAACCTCGCCTCGCTCGGCGTGAGCCTCGCCCCCGAGCCCGTGGGCTTCAAGGTGCTCCTCGGCTTCGGCACCGGCGCGGAGGTCGTCCACGCCGCCGAGCCCGAGGGCGTCTCCACCGGCCCCGACCTGTGGCGCTACATCCAACAGGCGTCACTGTCCTTCGCTCACGGCCCCGTCGTCCTCGAGGCCGGCATCTATCCCAGCCACATCGGCTTCGAGTCGTTCCAATCCCAGCTCAACTGGACCTACACCCGCTCGTGGATGGGCGAGCTGTCGCCCTACTACCAGACGGGCCTCAAGGGCACCTGGACGCTCGACCCGAAGTGGAGCGTGCAGCTCCACCTCCTCAATGGCTGGCAGACCATCGGCGACAACAACCACGGGCTCGCCGTGGGCACCCAGGTCGCCTACTCGGGCGACCGCTTCTCCGCGTCCTTCAACACCTTCATCGGCGAGGAGGGCACCGAAGGCAGCGATGGTCTGCGCCTCTTCGCGGACGTCGTGGCCACCTATCGCGTCACGGAGGTACTCCGGCTCGCGGCGACCGCGGACGTGGGCACGCAGCACATCCCCGGAGGCGAGCGCGCGGACTGGTACGCGGCTGGCGTCAACGCCCGCTACCAGCTCGCCGAGCCCGTTGCCCTCGTCGGCCGCGCCGAAGTCTATCGAGACGCCGACGGCCTCATGACCGGCACCGAGCAGACGCTGACCGCGGGCACCCTCACCCTCGAGGTGAAGCCCGCGACGCCGCTCGTCCTCAAGCTGGAGGCCCGCTACGACCACTCGACGCAAGACGTGTTCGCGGGCCGCGCCACCACCGATGAAGGCACGCCCGTGCCGAAGGACTCCGAGACGCTCGTCGTGCTCGGCGCCACCGCCTACTTCTGAACTCCCGAGCCTGGAGCTGCTCCATGGATGTCGTCCTCTTCCTCGTCACCGTCGGTTTCTTCGCGCTCGCGTGGGCCTACACCCACGGCTG
Organism: Myxococcus stipitatus DSM 14675; assembly: GCF_000331735.1. GTDB lineage: Bacteria > Myxococcota > Myxococcia > Myxococcales > Myxococcaceae > Myxococcus > Myxococcus stipitatus. The sequence continues at coordinate 199,581 of NC_020126.1, forward strand.
CGAGCACCTGTGAGGTCCCCCCGATGAACTTCGAATACGCCGCCGGCGCCGTGCTCGCCGTGTTCCTCACCGCCTACCTCGTCTACGCCCTGCTCCGCCCCGAGCGCTTCTAGGGGCCTCTCCATGACAATCATTGGCTGGTTGCAAATCCTGTTGTTCTTCGCCCTGCTGCTCGTGCTGACGAAGCCGCTGGGTGTGTATCTCTTCCGCGTCTTCGAGTCGGACGCCCGCCCGCTGCCGAGAGTCCTGGGCCCCGTGGAGCGCGTGCTGCTCGAGCTGACGGGGGCCTCCGAGCGCCGCGAGCAGACGTGGGTGGAGTACTGCGGCGCGCTCCTCGCCTTCAGCGCGGTGAGCCTGCTCATCCTCTACGCGCTCCAGCGCATGCAGCACGTGCTGCCGCTCAACCCGCAGGGCCTGGGCGCGGTGGGGCCGGAGCTCTCGTTCAACACGGCGGCGAGCTTCGTGGCGAACACCAACTGGCAGTCGTACGCCGGTGAGTCCACCCTGAGCTACCTCACGCAGATGGTGGGGCTGGCGTGGCAGAACTTCGTCTCGGCCGCCGCGGGCCTGGGTGTCGCGCTGGCGCTGGCGCGAGGCTTCACGCGCCGCCCGGGGCCGGAGGGCGCCAAGACGCTGGGCAACTTCTGGGTGGATGTGGTGCGCGGCACGCTCTACGTGCTCCTGCCCATCAGCTTCGTCGTGGCCCTGTTCTTCGTCTCGCAGGGCATGCTCCAGAACTTCTCGCCCTACCCGGAGCTGACCACGCTGGAGGGCGCGAAGCAGACGCTCGCCATGGGGCCGGTGGCTTCGCAAGAAGTCATCAAGATGCTGGGCACCAACGGCGGCGGCTTCTTCAACGCCAACAGCGCGCACCCCTTCGAGAACCCGACGCCGCTCACCAACCTGGTGCAGATGCTCCTCATCTTCGCCATCCCCTCGGCGCTCACGTACACGTATGGGCGGATGACGGGGGACTCGAAGCAGGGCTGGGCCCTGTTCGCGGCGATGTCCGTCCTCTTCTTCGCGGGCGTCACCGCCGCGTACGCCGCCGAGTCCCAGCCCAACGCCGCCGTGGCGGCCTCGGGTGTGGCGCAGGGGGGCAACATGGAGGGCAAGGAGGTGCGCTACGGCATCACCGCCTCCGCGCTCTTCGCCACCGTCACCACCGACGCGTCGTGCGGCGCCGTCAACTCCATGCACGACAGCTACAACCCGCTGGGCGGTCTGGTGCCGCTGGTGAACATGCAGCTGGGCGAGGTCATCTTCGGCGGCGTGGGCGCGGGGCTCTACGGCATCCTCATCATGGTGGTGCTCTCCGTGTTCATCGCGGGGCTGATGGTGGGCCGCACGCCGGAGTACCTGGGCAAGAAGATTGAAGCGAAGGAGATGAAGCTCGCGATGCTCTACGTGCTCATCTTCCCGCTGTTCATCCTGGGCCTGTCCGCGGTGGCGGCGGTGATTCCGCAGGGTGTGTCCTCGCTCAACAACGCGGGGCCGCACGGCCTGACGGAGATGCTCTACGCGTTCACCAGTGCCACGGCGAACAACGGCAGCGCGTTCGCGGGTCTCAACGCGAACACGCCCTTCTGGAACATCTCCCTGGGGATGGCGATGTTGGGCGGGCGCTTCCTGATGATCGTGCCCGCGCTGGCCATCGCCGGCTCCATGGTGGGCAAGAAGGTGGTGCCGACAGGTCCCGGCACCTTCCCGACGAACGGCGCCCTGTTCACCGGCCTGCTGGTGAGCGTGGTCCTCATCGTCGGCGCGCTCACCTTCTTCCCCGCGCTCTCCCTGAGCCCCATCGTCGAGCACTTCCTCGCCGGGGCCGGAAAGGTCTACTGAGCCATGAGCTCCCTCTCTTCGAAACCGGCGTCGCTCTTCGACGCGTCGCTCCTCAAGCCCGCGCTGGTGGAGAGCCTCAAGAAGCTCCACCCGCGCGACGTGGCTCGCAACCCCGTGATGTTCGTGGTGTGGGCGGGCAGCCTGCTCACCACCGTGCTGGTGGTGAAGGACCTGGTCTCGCCTCCGACGAGCGGCGCGCCCCTGTGGTTCACCGTGTCGGTGACGCTGTGGCTGTGGTTCACCGTGCTGTTCGCCAACTTCGCGGAGGCGGTGGCGGAGGGGCGCGGCAAGGCCCAGGCCGGTGCGCTGCGCAAGATGCGCAAGGACACCACCGCGCGCCGCCTCGTCGACGGACGCGAGGAGCGCGTCCCCGCGCCCGACCTGCGCAAGGACGACCTGGTGGTCTGCGAGGCCGGTGACCTCATCCCCGGCGACGGCGAGGTGGTGGAGGGCATCGCCAGCGTGGACGAGTCCGCGATTACCGGCGAGTCCGCGCCCGTCATCCGCGAGTCGGGTGGAGACCGCTCGGCGGTGACGGGTGGCACCAAGGTCCTGTCGGACCGCATCGTGGTGCGCATCGCCGTCAACCCGGGCGAGTCCTTCCTGGACCGGATGATTGGCCTGGTCGAGGGCGCCGCGCGGCAGAAGACGCCCAACGAGGTGGCGCTGCACATCCTGCTGGTGGGCCTGACGGTCGTCTTCCTGCTGGCGTGTGTGTCATTGGTGCCGCTGGCGCTCTACTCGGGCGTGGGGCTGTCGGGCACGGCGGTGGTGGCGCTGCTGGTGTGTCTCATCCCCACGACCATCGGCGGCCTGCTGAGCGCCATCGGCATCGCGGGCATGGACCGGCTCTTGCGCAAGAACGTGCTGGCGATGAGCGGCCGCGCCGTGGAGGCGGCGGGGGACGTGGACACGCTGCTGCTCGACAAGACGGGCACGATTACGTTGGGCAACCGCATGGCCACGGAGCTGTTGCCCATGCCGGGCATCCGCATGGAGGACCTGGCGGAGGCGGCGCAGCTCGCCAGCATGGCGGACGAGACGCCCGAGGGCCGCTCCATCGTCACGCTGGTGAAGGACACGTACAAGATGCGGCCTCGCGAGCTGCAGGCGCATCACGCGACGTTCGTCCCGTTCACCGCGCAGACGCGCATGAGCGGGTGTGACCTGGTCGACCCGAATCCACGGAGCATCCGCAAGGGCGCGGTGGACGCCATCATCCAGCACGTGCAGGCGCAGGGCGGCTCGGTGCCGTCGGAGCTGGCGGTGGCGGCGGGGCGGATTGGCGACGCGGGCGGGACGCCGCTGGCGGTCGCGGATGGCGCGCGGCTGCTGGGCATCGTCCACCTGAAGGACGTGGTGAAGGGCGGCATCAAGGAGCGCTTCGACCGCTTCCGGGCGATGGGCATCCGCACCGTGATGATTACGGGTGACAACCCGCGCACCGCGGCGGCGATCGCCCGCGAGGCCGGCGTGGATGACTTCCTCGCCGAGGCCACCCCCGAGGCCAAGCTGGCCCTCATCCGCACCGAGCAGGGCAAGGGCAAGCTGGTGGCGATGACGGGCGACGGCACCAACGACGCACCCGCGCTGGCGCAGGCCGACGTGGGCGTGGCGATGAACACCGGCACGCAGGCGGCGAAGGAGGCGGGGAACATGGTGGACCTCGACTCCAACCCGACGAAGCTGCTGGAGGTGGTGGAGGTGGGCAAGCAGTTGCTGATGACGCGAGGCACGCTCACCACGTTCTCCATCGCGAACGACGTGGCGAAGTACTTCGCCATCCTCCCGGCGCTCTTCATGGGGGTGTTCCCGCAGATTGCACCGCTCAACGTGATGGGCCTGACGTCGCCCTTCAGCGCGATTCTGGCGGCGGTCATCTTCAACGCGCTCATCATCATCGCCCTCATCCCGCTGGCGCTGCGCGGCGTGCGTTATCGCCCGCTCGGCGCGGCGGCGCTCCTGCGGCGCAGCCTGCTCATCTACGGGCTGGGCGGCGTCATCGTTCCCTTCGTCGGCATCAAGGCGCTCGACGTGTTGCTCACCGCGGTGGGCCTGTCCTGAGGACAGTGAAAGGACGTGTCATCATGGTCTCCACTCTCGTTACCGCGCTGCGCGCCTGTGTCGTGACCCTGGTTCTCACCGGGGTGCTGTATCCGCTCGCCGTCACCGGCGTGGCCCAGCTCCTCTTTCCCTCCGAAGCCCAGGGCTCGCTGGTGAGGGATGAGAAGGGCCAGGTGGTGGGCAGCGCGCTGCTCGCCCAGGGCTTCACGCGCGGCGGCTACTTCCAGCCTCGTCCGTCCGCGGCGGGGGCGGGATATGACGCGGCGGCGTCCTCGGGCAGCAACCTGGGGCCGACGTCGCTGAAGCTGAAGGACCGGGCCACCTCGGAGGCCGAGCGCCTGCGCCGGGAGAACCCCGAGGCTCCGGGCGCGGTGCCCGGTGAGCTGGTCACCGCGTCGGGCTCGGGCTTGGACCCGCACCTGTCTCCGGAGGCGGCGCGCTGGCAGGCGCCTCGCGTGGCGAAGGCGCGGGGCGTGGCTCCCGAGCGGGTGCTGGCGGTGGTGGCCTCTCACGTCGAGGGGCGGACGCTGGGTGTGTTGGGGGAGCCTCGCGTGAATGTATTGCTGCTGAACCTGGCGCTGGACCGGCAGTTCGGGCGGCTCGCGGCGGAGCCGGTGGCCCCCACGGGAGTCGCGGGGCCTCCGTGACGCGGGTGATTCTCTTCATGCATTCACTGGGGGGCGCGGGCATTCTGGCTCGCGCCTCCGCCGTGGAGGTCCGAGGGTGACGATGACGACGCGACGCTCGCGCGCGGAGGACTTCCTGGAGCTGGTGGAGCGGGGGCGGCGCGGCCGGCTCAAGCTCTACATCGGCTTCGCGGCCGGCGTGGGGAAGACGTACCGCATGCTGGAGGAGGCCCACGCGCTCGAGCGCCGGGGCGTGGACGTGGTGCTGGGCTTCGTCGAGACGCACGGCCGACAGGAGACGGAGGCGCTCGTCGCGGGGCTGGAGGTGGTGCCTCGCGAGAAGCACACGTATCGCGACGTCACGGTGGAGGAGATGGACCTGGACGCGGTGCTGGCTCGCAAGCCGCAGGTCGTGGTGGTGGACGAGCTGGCCCACACCAACCTGCCCGTGTGCCGGCACCGCAAGCGCTACCAGGACGTGCAGGAGCTGCTGGACGCGGGCATCAACGTCATCGGGGCCTTCAACGTGCAGCACCTGGAGAGCCTCAATGACCTGGTGGAGCGCACCACCGGCGTCGTCGTCCGCGAGACGCTGCCGGACAGCTTCCTGAAGGGCGCGGACCAGGTGGTGAACCTGGACCTGGCGGTGGAGGACCTGCACGAGCGGCTTCGCGCGGGGAAGATCTACGCGGAGGACAAGGTGCCTCGCGCGCTGGAGAGCTTCTTCAAGGGAGAGAACCTGTCCACGCTGCGCGAATTGGCGCTGCGGGAGGTGGCGGAGAGCCTGGACCGGGCCACCGCCGGGCAGTCCTCTCGCCCAGGGGAGGAGGCACAGCAGAAGGGCGCGGAGTGGGGGCGGGTGCTGGTGGCGCTGTCCAGTCATCCTCCTCGCGCGGCGACGCTGCTGCGCCGAGGCTCTCGCCTGGCGGGCCGGCTGAACACGGACTGGTTCGTGGTGTACGTGGAGACGCCTCGCGAGGCGCCGCACCTCATCGACTCGGAGGCGCAGCGGCACCTGCTGACGAACATCGAGAAGGCGAAGGAGCTGGGGGCGGAGGTGGTGCGGCTGCGCTCGAAGGACCCGGTGGAGGCGATCCTCGACTTCGCTCGCTCGCATGGGGTGGGGCACATCATCGTGGGCCGTTCGCATCAGCCCTGGTGGAAGCGGGCGGTGGGGCGCGCGGCGGATGTGCGGCTGTTGCGCGAGGGCGAGGGCTTCGACATCCACGTCGTGGCCTTCCACGCTCCCGACGAGGAGAAGCGCCCATGACGCTGCGGCAGAGGTTGCTGCTGGCCCAGGCGCCGCTGGCGCTCGCGCTGGTGTTGGTGGGTGTGGTGGCGGTCGTCACGCTGGCCCGGCTGGGACGATCGGGGCAGCGCATCCTCCAGGACAACTACCGCAGCGTGCTGGCGACGCAGCGGATGAGCGAGCAGCTGGAGCGGATGGACAGCGCGGCGCTCTTCGTGGTCGCGGGGGAGTACGAGCGCGGGCTCGCGCAGCAGGCCGGACAGCGTCAGGGGTTCGAGTCCGAGCTGCACTTGCAGGAGGGCAATGTCACCGAGCCCGGGGAGGAGGAGTCCACGCGCGGGCTTCGCGCGGGTTGGGAGCGCTACCTGGTGGCGTATGACGCGTTCCTGGCGATGCCCACGCAGGAGGAGCGCAAGGCGGCGTACTTCCATGGCGTGGAGCCGCTGTTCCTGGAGGTGAAGGACGCGGCGTCGGCGATTCTCGCGCTCAACCAGGACGCGATGGTGCACAAGAGCGAGGAGCTGCGCCGGCAGAGCGACCGGGTGAACACGCTGATGGTGCTCGCGGTGCTGGCGGCGTTCGGCGTGGGCTTGTTCGCGTCCACGTCGCTGACGCATCGGGCGCTGCGGCCGGTGTCGGTGCTGTCGCAGGCGGTGCGGCGACTGGGGAAGGGCGACTACTCGGCGCGCGCGGTGGTGGAGGGGCAGGATGAAATCGCGCAGCTGGGCCAGGACTTCAACTCGATGGCGGAGGCGCTTCAGCAGTATCGACGGAGCAGCCTCGGGGAGCTGCTCCAGGCGCAGTCCGCGTCACAGGCGGCCATCGACAGTCTTCCGGACCCGGTGGTGGTGTTCGGCTCGGATGGGGCGCTGCTCAATGTCAACCGCTCGGCGGAGGACGTGCTGAAGCTGTCGCTCGAGGGCGGCGGGGATGTGCTGGGGCGGGTGCTGCCGGAGGCTCGCGAGGTGCTGGAGCGGGTGCGCGGCCATGTGTTGGGAGGGAAGGGGGCGTATCAGCCTCGTGGGTACGAGGAGGCGGTGCGGGTGACGTTGGCGGATGGGGACCGGTGGCTCTTGCCTCGGGGGAGTCCCGTGTATGGCGAGACGGGGGAGGTGGTGGGGGCGACGGTGATTCTCCAGGACGTGACGCGGCTGCGGCGGTTCGATGAGCTGAAGAACGACCTGGTGGCCACGGTGGCGCATGAGTTCCGCACGCCGCTGACGTCGCTGCGGATGGCGGTGCACCTGGTGGCGGAGGGCGTGGTGGGGCCGGTGACGGAGAAGCAGGCGGACCTGCTGTTCGCGGCGCGCGAGGACTGTGAGCGATTGCAGGGCATCGTGGATGACTTGTTGGATTTGTCTCGCATCCAGGCGGGGCAGTTGCAGCTCGAGGTCCGGCGGGTGTCCACGGAGGAGCTGGTGGAGTCGGTGTTGGACTCGCAGCGCTCGTCGGCGGAGGAGCGTGGGGTGCGGCTGTCCCGGCGGGTGGAGCTGGATGCGGAGTCAGTGGACGTGGACCCGGACCGGCTGGGGTTGGTGTTGGGGAACCTGGTGGGGAACGGCGTGAAGCACACGCCCGCGGGAGGCGAGGTGGAGGTGCGGGTGGCGCGAGAGGGGACTCGGGTGCGCTTCGAGGTGCGTGACTCAGGCGAGGGCATCGCGCTGGAGCAGCAGGCGCGCATCTTCGAGAAGTTCTATCGCGCGCCGGGCGCGCCGGTGGGCGGCGCGGGGCTGGGGCTCTCGATCGCGAAGGAGATTGTCCAGGCGCACGGGGGCGAGCTGGGCGTGGTGAGCACGCCGGGGCGGGGGAGCACGTTCTGGTTCACCCTGCCTCAGCAGGCGACGCTCGTGGAGGGGGCGTAGGCGGGCTGGGTGCGGCAGTGAAGTTACGGAAAGACAGCACTGACGAAGAAGGGATCGTTCGGGGCGTTGTCGTACGCATCGCCGAATGTCACGCTGGCTTCTGCCTGAAGCGCGGTGAGGTGGGCTGACCCCGACATCCCGGGGTTGTCGTTGGGTGGCTGCCATGTCCAGTGCGGCTCGGGTGTTCGATTTTGTCAATACGTCCGAGGGGCACCATCCGGGGTGCGAGAGCGCCACTGATTTGCTCAAGGCCACTGCGAGAGTCGCCTGGAGTGTCAGATGGACGCGTCAATGTTCTATCCAGGTCTTTCGCTCACCCCGTGGGCCTCTATCGTTGTGAAATGCCTATCTATGAGGACAACTGGAACTTCTGTGGGCTGTCGATTCCTAAGCCAGACCGGCTCCAGGAGCGCAGTCTTGCTGTTGTCACGATTGAATCGGATGGCGTGCAAGAGGAGCTCCGCAGAGCATTTGGACGAATCAATGCCATCGTAGGGGATGGCTTTCCGAGTGCTGACGAGTGGCGCAACGCTCTGAGCACGCAGGGTCGGTACGGCTATGCCTATACCGGGTACAACTTCTGGCTCATCGAAGGCAACTTCCGGCGTCGGACAGTACTCGAAGGGATAGAGAAGATTCGAGCCAAGCTGGGAGTCGAGAATGTCGTGCACAACGAGAAGCTGTACATGGACATTGTTGGTGTCTTCGTGGGGGCTTCGCGCTTGCTCAAGCGGCGTCTCGCGGAACTGAGGGAGCGCGTCGTTGCCAATCCCCCTCAGGGGCAAGAGGGAGGGCTGGTTCAAGAGGAACCGCCAGACGAAGTGGAGATGCCTCAGAACAATACTCTTGAAGCGGTGGGAGTAAGAAATCGGATTGAGAATCCGGCGAACCGATTGAGGAAATGGCTGCCTCGCCAGAGAGGAAGGAATGTTGTCTACTATCCGGACACCACGGTGAATGAGCGATTTCTCTCGGTGAATGGGCCATCCGCGACAACGCTCGACATGTTGAACTTCGCGTGCGTCATTGGATGCCCTGCCAGGGAGTTACGAGCGTTGGCTTGGGGCTTGTTTGCCTGGTGGCGACTGCATAATCGTCCGAAGGCCTATCATACGTTCAATGAGGCGATGTATGTCTTGAATGACTTCGTCGGTGATCTGCAGTTCATGAGTCTCCCACGTGCGCCCGACCTTGATGGAAACGTGGCCCGACGGCCACCCATGGTGCCTCCGCTGCCCAACAGTCTCGTCTGGCGAGGGCCAGCTCAGAATCATGGGCAGTGACAGTGTCAGCCAGGAGGTTTGCGAGTTTTCGGAACGCCCCCCATCGATTGATCATCCGAACAGGATGACGTTGGCTGCAGAAGGCCGTCACGATGCTCGGGTCCTGGTTTGGATTTACTCCTGTGACCCACCAGGGGCGCGACAGGAGGCCAGGGCTGCACTGCTTGCTCAACCCCTGGCACCTGATTGGCGCCCGCTCAGCGCCCCGCCTCACGCGTCTGCCAGGCTTCGACCTCCTTGAGCTCCGCCTGGGCCCTGACGCCCACGGAGGCCAGCAGGCTCCGCGCTTCCTCCGCCATCGCGAGCGCCTTCGCGTGGGCCGATGAGGTCTTCACCTCCAGATAGGCACGGGCCAACAGGAAGGTGGCCTTGCCCGCGACCTTGGGGTCCATGGGCTCGCCCCATTTCAGGTAGAGGCTTCGCGCACGCTCGAGCAGCGGGAGTGCCTCTGCCGCGGTTCCCATCGCCAGGTGCACCTCTCCCATGCAGGACAGGGCATCTCCCATCTCGAGCGACTCTTTTCCCTGGGTCGTCTCCGCGATGTGTCGCACCCGCCTGCAGTAGTCCAGTGCCTCCTGGGGCGATTGCGTCGCTAGCGCCACCCGGGCCAGTGACACCAGCACCGGGGCGACTTGCTTGCCCTGCGGACCATGTCCCTTCTCCTCTCGCGCCAGGGCATCCCGCAGCTCGTGTCGGGCCGCCGGGTAGCGTCCCGCCTTCAGGTGGACCAGACCCCGGATGGTCAGCGGAAGGACCGCGCCCGGGGTGTCCGGACCCTGTCCGTTCTCGATGCGCTTCACGGCTTCGGACACCAGTGCGAGGGCCTCACCGTCTTGGCCCTGCTCATGCGCCAGGATGGCTTTTTCGGAGAGGACGTTGACGACGCTGATGTGATTGGGCCCCCGAGTCCGCTCGGAGACTTGTTGAGCCCGCTCATATTGCCGTCGAGCCTCTTCGGTCCGGCCCTCGATGCGGGAGATTCTTCCCAGGTTCAACATCGTCGTCCCCATGGGACTTGTCTCCGGAGCAGAGGAGGCGTCCAGGAGGGCTTGGGCCCTGCTCAAGGCGCGGCTCGCCACGGCTCGCTGTCCTATTGCGAGCGACGCACTGGCAATCCGGTTGTAGGAGGTTGCGAGGGCCGGGTTGTCGGAGCCCAGCACCCGCTCGCGCAGGTCCAACGCCTCTTGTTGGACCTTCAGGGCTTTTTCGTAGAGGCCCCTGGCGGAGTAGATCTGCCCCAGCTCGTTCATGAGGTTGATGGGGTGGAGATTGTCAGCGGGGTTGTGCTGACGCGAGAACTCCAACCCCAAGAGCGCCTCCTGCTCCGCCTCGTCGAGCTGGTTCAGACTCCGCCGCAGTACCGCGAGCCGTGTATGGAGGTCGGTCGTGAGGTCTGGAATCCGTTCTCGTCCCAGTCGTTCGACCGCGGTGCGTGCGTGCTGGACGAGCCTCTCCGTGTCCTCGGGACGGGAGAGCAGCGTGTCTCCCTCCGCATCGATGAGCTCTATCCAGGCTCGTGCCGAGAACTCGTTGTCGTGTGCGGCCTCCGCGGCCCACAGGGCCCGGTAGAGGACTGGCACCGCCTCCTTCTTCTTCCCGATGAAGACGAGGAGGCTGCCGTGCGCCAGGAGGACCTCCGCCTCCAGTGGTTTGTAGCCAATGCTCTTCTGTTCCTCGACGAGCGCCGTCGACAGCGCGAGGCCCTCCTTGAGTCGATGCGCCAGGTGGTGGGCCCGGACCTTCTCGAGCTTGCTTCGGACCGCATCCACCTGGGGGCGAAGCCCATCCGGAGGCTGGGGACGGCTGGAGAAGGTATGGGGATCTCTGCAGCGGCCGAGGCCCTCGAGCGACGAGGTTATCTGGCGAGTGTTCTGCACGGTCGTCGCGTCCGCCTTCGTCAAGACCTCCGTGGTGGCGGTGAGCTGCCAGAGCTGCGCATCGAGGCAGGTGGACGTCCGCTGCGCCTGGAGTGCGCCTTCCCCTTTCGCGGCCACACAGGCCTCCGTGCGAAGCGCTCTCCATTGCGCGGTGTAGGCATCCAGGAACATGGAGAGCTCGGACCAGGCTCGCGGGGCATAGAACACGCCGGTGGCGAGGAAGGCCGCGTGCACCTGCTCGCGTCTCTCGGGGCCCCACGCGACCAGCGACTTCTCCGCCTCCCTCACGCAGGTTGTCTGGCGTTGATGCTCCGTCACGCCATAGGTCGCGATGGCGCCCAGCACTCCCGCCAGGAGCAGCGTGCCGAGAATCCGCGCGTGCTTCCGGCGCGGCGGAGGCGCGAGCGCCGCGAGCAAGGCCCGCATGCTGGGGAAGCGGTCCTCGGGCCTGGCGCTGAGCCCCTGGCGGATGGCGCGCAGGACATGGGGCGGAACGTCTCCCCGGTTCTTCGGCGGGCTCACCTTCCCCTGTCGCGCGGCCTCGGCCAGCTCCTGGAGCGTGCTCCCCCGGAATGGACGCTCTCCGAAGAGTGCTTCGTGGAGCGCGACGCAGAAGCTGAACTCGTCGGAGCGGGCATCTCCTCGCTGTCCCTGGAGCAGCTCCGGCGCGAGGTAGGCGGGCGTGCCCATGACCTGTCCCGTCAGCGTGAGCGGGTCGGTGGGTTGGACCTTCAGCTCGAGGGAGCCCGAGCTCTCGGAGTCCTCTTCCGAGTTCTGGTCGAGGGAACGGGCGATGCCGAAGTCCGTCACGAAGACGCGCCCGTCGTTTCCCATCAGGATGTTGGCGGGCTTGAAGTCGCGGTGCACCAGACCCGCGGAGTGCGCGGCCTCCAATCCCTTGCCCGCGTGGATGAAGACCTGGAGCACCTCCTCCCAAGGGTGGCGCCGGCGCATCCACTCCCCCAGGGTGATGCCTTCGATGAGCTCCATCGCCAGGAAGATGGCGTCACCGTGCGTGCCCACGTCGAAGAGGGTGACGACGTTGGGATGCGAGAGCCTGGCGAGTGCCTGGGCCTCCCGCAGCAAGCGCTGCTGCAACTTCGCCTTGTGGCCGCCTTCGGGACGCAGCATCTTGAGCGCGACGCGGCGGCCCAGCTCCGGGTCCTCCGCCGCGTACACCACGCCCATGGCCCCCGCTCCCAGCTTCTCCTGCACGACGTAGCGGGAGATTCGGGTGCCGGGGGTGAGGGATTGGAGGGGGCTCGCCCTCTCCAGGATGGGTGAACCCGTGACCTGTGTCGCGGTCCCCCCTCTTGCGGCCAGGGTCCATCGACAGGACTCACACGACTCGGCGTGAGTGATGATTCGGACGCGCTGATCCTCGGCCAGTACGCCGGAGAGGAGGTCCGCCAGAGTCGATTCATGAGGGCACTGCTGCATCATCGGTGGGCACTCCCCCCACGAAGAACGATCAAGCCATCAACGGTGTCGCATTCAGCCCTGCGATGCGCGCGGCGATGAGGGCGACCCAGCTCACCGCGCCGTTCTCTCGGCGGGTGTCGGCGCAAGAGTGCCACGAGCGAGCTCCTGGTCATGGCCTGTTCTCCGCCAGCAAGGTCTCTCGCCGCTGCCAGGCCTCCACCTTCCGGAGCGCCTCCTGGCCTCGGTTGCCGACCGAGGCCAGCCGTCCCCGCGCCTCCTCGGCCATCGCGAGTGCTTTCTCCCGCTCGGGTGCAGTCGGGGTTTCGGTGTACGCCCGAGCCAACAGGAACGCCGTCGAGCCCGCGACCAGTGGGTCCCTGACCTCACCCCACTGGGTCTGGATGCGCCGTGCACGCTCGAGCAGCGGATGGGCCTGGGCGGCAGCCCCCATCGTGAGATGCGCCTCTCCCGCGCAGGAGAGGGCGCTCGCTGCTTCCATGGAGTCCCTGCCTTGAGTCTTCTCGGCGACTCGGAGTGCTCGTTCGCAGTAGGCCAGCGAGGCTCGTGGCGACTTCGTCGCCAGGGCGAGTTCGGCCAGGGGCAACAACACCTCCACCATCCGCCGGCCTTCGGGGCCATGCCCCTTCTCCTCTCGAGCCAGTGCGGCCAGCAGGTCGCGACGGGCCTCTGAGTAGCGACGCGCCTTCGTGTGAATCTGGCCTCGGACGGCCTGCGGAAAGACGGAGTGAGGCGTCTCTGGACCCAGTGAGCGTTGGACGCGAGTGAGGGCCTCGGTGGCCACGGAAAGGGCTTGGGTGTCCTGCCCCATTTCATTGAAGAGGACGGCCTGCAGTGTGAGGACTTGAATCACGGACAGGTGGTTGGGACCCCGTGCGGACTCGAAGAGGCCGAGGGCCCGTTCGAACAGACGTCGTGCCTCTTCGGGCTGTCCGTCGATGCGCGCGACCTGCGCGATGTTCATCAGGGTCGTACCGAGGGGGGATGTCTCCGGAGTGGGGGTGGCTTCTTGAAGGGCGAGGGCCTTGGTCCACGCTCGGATTGCCTGGGTTCTCCGACCCACCGACATCGATGCCGTGGCAACCCGATTGTAGGAGGTGACGAGTGACGGGTGATCGGGGCCCATCAGGAACTCGAGCAACTCCAGTGCTTTGCCGTGGTAGGCCAAGGATTCGTGATAGCGCCCCTGGGCGGAGTAGGTCTGTCCCAGTGCATGATAGAGATTGGGGAGCCGATAGGCGAAGCCCGCGTGTCGGCGTGTGAACTCCAGCCCCTGGAGTGCCTCCTCCTCCGCTTCGGCGAACTGGCCGTGCATCTGCCGCAGCGAAGCGGAGTGGGAATACAGGTCCGTTGTGATGTCTGGGAACCGCTCGCGTCCCAGCCGTCCGACGGCGGCTCTCGCGTGCTGGATGACCTTCTCCGCTTCGGCGAGGCTGATCTGCTTCTCCTTGCCTTCCAGCCAGAGGATCTCCAGCCAGACTCGCGCCACCGTCTCATCGTCGCGCGCGGACTCTGCCGTCCAGAGGGACTGGTAGAGAAACGTCTCCGCTTCCTTGGTCTTGCCGAGGTGGCCGAGCAGCGTGCCGTGAGCCAGGAGCACCTCCGCCTCTAGCGGCTTGTAGCCAATGGTCTTCTGGTCTTCGATGAGCGCTGACGACAGCGCAAGGCCATCAGGGAACCGACGCGCGAGTTGATGGGCCTGGATTTGCGCCAGCTTGTTTCGCGCCAAATCCACCTGGGGACGAAGACTGTCCGATGGTTGCGGACGGTTGGAGGCTCCCTGGAGATCACGGCAGCTACTGAGCCCCTCGAGCGACGAGGTGAACTGACGAGTGTTCTGCACAGTCGTTGCGTCTGCTTTCTGCAACACCTCCGTGATGGCGGCGAGCTGCCAGAGTCGCGCATCGAGGCACGCGGAAGTCTGCTGGGCCTTGAGGGCCTCGCTCCCTTTCGTGGCTACACAGGCCTCCGTGCGAAGGGCTCGCCACTGCGCGGTATACGCATCCAGGGACGTGGCGAGCTCTGACCAGGCTCGCGGGGCATAGCTCGTCCCTGTGGCGAAGAATGCTGAGCGCACCTGCTCACGCCTCGCGGGGCCCCACGCGACCATGGACTTCTCCGCTTCCAGCGCACAGGTTGCCTGGCGTCGCTCCTCCGTCACAAAGAAGGTCGCGATGGCTCCGATGACTCCGGCGAGGAGCATGGTGCCGAGTATCCGCGCGTGCTTCTTGCTCGGTGGTGGCGCGAGGGCCGGGAGCAATGCGCGCATGCTCGGGAAGCGGTCCTCGGGTCGTGCGCTGAGCCCTTGTCGGAGGGCACGCAGGACATGGGGCGGAACAGGGCCCCGGTCCTTGGGCGGGTTCACCTGTCCTCGCCCTGCGGCCTCGGCCAACTCCTGCAGCGTGTGGCCATGGAACGGGCGCTCGCCGAAGAGGGCCTCGTAGAGGGTGACACAGTAGCTGAACTCGTCGGAGCGGGCGTCTCCTCGCTGACCGTGGACCAGCTCTGGCGCCAGGTACGCGGGCGTGCCCAGAATCTGCCCCGTCTGAGTCAGGGGGGCCGTGGGGGGATGCTTTAACTCGACGGAGTTCGAGCTCTCGGAGTCCTCCTCCGAGTCCTGGTCGAGGGAGCGGGCGATGCCGAAGTCCGTCACGAAGACGCGCCCGTCGTTCCTCATCAAGACGTTCGCGGGCTTGAAGTCGCGGTGCACCAGTCCCGCCGAGTGCGCAGCCTCCAGCCCCTGGCCCGCGTCGAGGAAGACACGGAGGACCTCCTCCCAGGGGTGACGGCGCTGCATCCACTCCTTCAGGGTGATGCCCTCGATGAGCTCCATCGCCAGGAAGATGGCGTCACCGTGCGTGCCCACATCGAAGAGGGTGACGACGTTGGGATGCGAGAGCCTGGCGAGCGACTGGGCCTCTCGCAGCAAGCGCTGCTGCAACTTGGCCTTGTGGCTGCCTTCGGGGCGCAACATCTTGAGCGCGATGCGGCGCCCCAGTTCCGGGTCGTCCGCCGCGTACACCACCCCCATCGCCCCAGTCCCTAACTTCTCCCGCACGATGTAGCGGGAGATGCGCGTGCCAGATGCCAGGGATTGGAAGGGGCTCTCTCCGACCGAAGCGGGCGCGTCCGTTACTTGCACCTCGCCCTCTCCACCCGCGGCGAGGACCCATCGACAGTCAGAACAAGTCTCGGCGTGGGCCAGGACTTGAATGCGTTGCTCTCCCGCCAGCAGGCCGGAGAGAAGGTCTGTCAGAGTCGATTCCTGCGGGCACAGCTGCATGGGCGGGCACCCCCCGGGCTCAGAACGCTCGGGCCAACGAACGCTCTAGTCCTCAACCCTATTTAATTGCTGGAATTCCACCGAATTCTTGAGGTGTACGCTCGGGGTGCGGGTCCGCTTTCACGAGCGCGTGCGAGTGATTCCTGAATCAGCGCGGGTTCCCCGCAGGGCTCAGGTCCCCGACTCGTACTTCTTGCGCTTGCGCCACAGCGTGGACGCGTCGATGCCCAGCACCTTCGCGGCCTCGTCCAGCGTGGGCGCGGAGGCCATCACACGCAGCGTGTGCTCGCGCTCCACTTCCTCCAGCGTGTGCGGGCCTCCCAACGTCACCACCGAGCCCGCCGCCGCCGCGATTCGTTCTGGAAATGCTTGCGGCTCCAACACTCCCGCGGGCCACACGATGAGTGCGCGCTCCACCGCGTTGCGCAGCTCGCGCACGTTGCCCGGCCAGGGATAGGCCAGCAGCATCCGCTCCGTCGCGGGTGAGAGCTCCGGCGTCACCGGCCGCTGCGCCGTCTTCGCGAAGAACGCCACGAAGCGCCTCGCCAGGGGCAGCAGGTCCTCCGGCCGCTCGCGCAGCGAGGGCAGCTTCACCTCGATGACGTTGAGCCGGTAGAACAGGTCCTCGCGGAACCGCCCCTCGGCCACGTCCTTCTCCAGGTCGCGGTTCGTCGCGGCCACCACGCGCACGTCCGCCTTGCGCGTGCGGCCCTCGCCCAGCCGCTCGAACTGCTTCTCCTGCAGGAATCGCAAGAGCTGCGCCTGGAGCGACGGACTCATCTCCGCGATTTCATCCAGGAACAGCGTGCCGCCCTCCGCCTGCTCCACGCGCCCCGGCTGGTCCTTCACCGCCCCCGTGAAGGCCCCGCGCACGTGGCCGAACAGCTCACTGGCCAGCAGCTGCTCCGACAGCGTCGGGCAGTTCACCGTGACGAAGGGCCTCCGCCGCCGCGTGCTCATCGAGTGCAGCGCCCGCGCGAGCACCCCCTTCCCCGTGCCGCTCTCCCCGCGCAGCAGCACCGCCGCGTCGGCCGTCGCCGCGCGCGACACCAGCCCGATTGCCGCGTGCATCACGGGCGACGTCGTCTCCAGCGTGGCCTCCGGCACCGCCTGCGCGAGCTGCCCCTCCAGGCTCTCCAGCTGCGAGGACAGCGCGCGGTGCTCCCGCGAGCGGTCCAGCACGTGTCGAATCTGCGCCGGCGTGAAGGGCTTGGGCAGGTAGTCCCGAGCCCCTCGCCGCACCGCCTCCACCGCCGTGTCGAACGTCGCGTACGCGGTGATGAGCACGACATCCAGGTTGGGGGACTCGGCGAGCAGCCGGGGCAGCAGGTCCAATCCGCTCGAGGTGCCGAGCCTCAGGTCGACGAAGGCCAGGTCGGCGGGCCCCTGGGCGAGGGCCGCCAGGGCTGCCTCGGGCGTGGCCGCCTCGCGCACCTCACAGCCGAACCCCTCCAGACACACGCGCAACGTGTGGCGGATGTTCCGCTCGTCGTCCACCACCAGCACCCGCATGGGGCGCTCCCCCGAGACAGGGCCCGCTTCCGTCCGTGCTTCCATGGCTTGATTCTAAGTGCAGCCCGCGCGCCGGGCCGTGCGACTTGCATGACCCGAGTCCTCATGGGGACTTCCACGCCCACCCCTCGAAGTCCGCCGTGCGGTCCGCAACCCGGGCCCGGCCCTTTCGTGCAGCCTGCAACCCACCCGGGGGTGACGCTTCCTTCACACCGGCGACAAGGAATGCTGGTGTTGCTCCGCGGATTGCGGTGGAACGGGGGCTCTATGGGTTTGAACGGGAACGAGGAGGGGGAAGAGGCGAACATCTTCACCCGCGACCGGGCGCCGACTCGCAACCAGAAGCGCGTCCGGCAGGCGGTGGTCCTGGGCATCGTGTTGGTCGTGCTCGCGCTGGTGTGGGGCTATCTCCAGGGCGGAGAGAACCGCGCGCTCAACGCGCTGTCCCCCGCGCAGCGCGAGGCCCTCTTCATGGAGACGTTCGACAGCTTCCGCCTCATGTGTCTGGCCGACGCGGGCCCGAAGCTGCTCATGCGCTGCCAGAAGCAGGCGGAGTTCCTCATGCGCTTCTCCGAGTGCGACGAGGCCTGCCGCCAGGAGCTGGCCCCCGCGCTGCGCAACGCCGTGCGCTGACGCCTCGAGTCACCCGCGAGGCTCGACAGCGAAGGTCTTGCGCGATGCATGGCGCCCCTGGGGCGGTGCTTGCCAGATGCAAGGCTCCCTGGGGCCCGGGGTCGCCCGTCCCCTGGGAGGATGCGTCCCTCCGCGCGGCACGGGGATTGCCCTTGCTGTCGCGCATGCGTCCCAAGCCGCACCTGTCCGCTGTTCCCCCTCCGCCCCTCGACGACGCGACGCCCCCGGAGCCGACCTCCCTGGCGAGCCCTTGGTGGAAGGACCTGGTGCGCGTCTTCCTCCTGGGAGGCGCGATGGCGGCGGTGGTGGGGTGGTTGGCCTCGGAGCGCCGCGCGGTCCTCTCGCTGGAGCCCGAGGCGCGCGCCGCCGCGTTCCAGGAGGAGTGGGCGGGCTTCCAGCGCCTGTGCGCCGGGCCCACCCATCAAGGGTTCGTTCCTCGCTGCCGTGAGCAGGCCCGCTTCCTCCTGAACTTCCCGGAGTGTCAGGGGGACTGCCAGGAGCTGGCCCGGCTCCACGGCCGCGCGCTGCGCTGAGCGGCCGGGAGTCGAGTCCTCGTCAGTGGAAGCTCACCGTCGTGCGCGCCAACGCCATCCACGACGTGCGGCGGTCCGGCTCCTCCAGCGGCGCGGCGTCGTAGCGCTGGAGGTATCCCGCCAGGCCCACGCCCAGGAACGACGTGGCCCACCAGCGCACGGCGAGGGCGCCACTGACGGAGCCTCCGGAGGTGACATCGGCGGCGCCTCGGCCCAGCCACAGCCGCTCGACGCGGCCGGCGACCTCCAGCGCGCCGTGGGGGAGTTGTCCCTCGCGCAGGGCCTGGAGGGCCTCGACGGAGCCCTCGCCCGCCTGGGGCCAGAGAGGTGAGTCGGTGCGAGGCTTGCCCCAGATGACCCACGACACCTCCAGCGTGGCGCCCTGGCTCTGGAGCTCCGGCAGGGACTCGCGAGGGGTGTCGGGGTTGCCGTCGGTGTCTCGCGAGCGGCGCTCCCACGCGGCGGCGGCTTCGGCGACGACTCGCACCGGGCCGACGTCCACGCGGGCATGCGCCTCCGTCACCGTGCGCGGGCCGCTCACGGGCGGAGGCCGGTAGTAGACGAAGCCCTGAGGGCCGATGCCGCCGATGCCCGCCCGGTCATAGGCGCTCTCCACATGCGTGCCCGCGCCCACGCGGACGCCCCAGAAGGACTCCGCCCGGCCCGTGGCCCGGCCCCAGCGGCCATCCACCCGGACATCCAGCGCGGGGAGCTGGTTGTCATTGCCCAAGGGACTGCGCGAGCCATTGCCCACGCGCACCCACGTCTCCAGCGGCAGCGAGGACGGCGTCCAGCGCGCCTCGAGTCCCAGGTCCCGGCGCGGCCAGAACGCTTGCGTCAGTCCGGTCAGCTCGGGAATGGCGCGGGCCTCCAGGTGCTCGTCGTACGCGCTGGCGAACAGCGGCGTCTTCATGAAGCCCAGGGACAGGCGCAGGTCCTTCACCAGCCGCACCGCGACGAAGGCATCCACGAGCGCGGGCTTCTCCTGCGCCCACTCCGCGACACCTCGCGCGACCAGCCAGGGAAGGGGACGCGCCTCCGCGCCGACGCGCAGCCGCGCGAGGGTGAAGCCGCTGAAGCCCTCCACGTCCGAGGCGTGCTGCCGGTAGTCCAGCTCACCCACCAGCGTGGGGTGCAGCCACGCCTCCTCCGCGAGCGCCGGCGTGGAGGCCAGCGCGCAGAGCAACATCCACGGAGCCTGTCGCATCAGTCGACCGGGATGATTTGGAGGAAGTGCGTGGTGCCGTTGCTCTCGTCGCGGTCATGGTCCGCGGCGAAGAGGCGCCGGTTGGCCGCGTCGTAGGCGAGGCCGCGCACCTGCTGGAAGCCCGTGGCCAGCGCGGACGTGGTGCCGTCGGTGGTGGAGATGCGCAGCACGGTGCCCTGCCGCGTGCCGGTGAGCAGCGCGCCGCCGGGCCCCAGCGCGAGCAGGTCGGGCTCCGTGATGGTGGCCAGCGTGCTGAGCGCGGAGGGGTTGGACAGCGGCGAGCGGTACACCTTCCCGGCAATCTGGTCCGCGATGTAGAGCGTGTCCTCCACGGCCAGCACGCCCACCGGCTTCTGGAGCGCGCCGACGAGCTCCGTCTCCGTGCCGTCGAGCGAGACCTGCGCCACGGAGCCGACGTTCACGTTGTTGTTGCGCACGAAGTAGCTGTCCAGCAGCCGCCCGTCCTTCGTCACCGTGAGGCCGATGCGGCGGCGGTTCATGGGCAGGCCCGGCACGGTGCCCGGCGTGCCATCCGGACGGACGAACAGCACCGCGCCCGCGGTGCCGAAGCCGAAGCGCACGGTGACGAGGGTGCCGTCCTGGAGGCGGACGACCTCGCCCAGGTTGGTGCTGTCTGCGGGCGCGTCCGGCAGCGTGGCCGCGACGGAGACACCCTCCCCATCGCGGTACTTGAGGAGGCGGTGGTTCTGGTCATCCGCGATGTAGAGCGTCGCGGAGGCGGCGTCCCAGAACAGGCCGTTCGGGTCGCCTTCGAGGGGTATCGCGCGGGGGCCGCGCTCCACCTGCGTGCCCGGCTTCGAGGGGCCGGGGTTGGAGTCGCCGCACGCGCAGAGCAGCAGGCAGGAGAGGAGGGTCGAGGAGAGGCGCTTCATGGGGCGCGCATGATAGGGGCCCGTGGGCCGCAGTACAGGCGTGCGAGCGGGGCCTCGGGCAGGAGCCTGGGTGGACTCGGCTCGCGAGGTGCCATGCGCCGCGAGGGCCCGGGTTGCGGACTGCAAGGTGGCCGCGAACCCCGTCGCGGAAATGTGCCCGGATTCCGCGCACCTGGCGCGGCCCCTGGTGGCATGGCGGATGCGATGGGAGGGACGTGTCCGGGGCTCGCTGGGCCCGGCGCGGAGGACTCTCATGTGGCTGTCCCGATTCGTGAAGTCGCTGCCCCTGTTCCACCCGCTGGCGCCTGGGGAGGCCGCCCCGCCGCTGTGTGAGGCGCCACTCAAGGCGGTGCGGATGTTGGGCGTGGAGCGACTGGCCGACGCGCGGACGCGTGCGGAACATGCGCTGGATGGCGCTCGGCGGTGCTCCTGCTGCCGAGGTTTGCTGGCGCATCTGTATGACCGGCTGGGCTCCACGCTGTTCCTGGATGACGACCCGGAGGCGCTCGCGCGCGCGTTCGAGGACGACGAGCGAGACCGCTTCACCCCGCGCGTGCTGGCCGCGTGCATCGTCCTGGCGGGACGCGCGCGGGTGGTCCCCGCCGGCTGACGCGCCCCTCGCGCGCGGGCACACCGAGCGGGCGGCGACCGGGCCGCCCTGGGAGGAAGGCATGTGGAGGTGGACCGATTTCCTGGACGTGGACGCCATCCGCCCCTCGCTGGAGTCGAGAGCCCCGACGGAGGTGCTGTATGAGCTCGCGGGGTTGATGGCGCCCGCGGCCGGCGTGTCCCAGCGGGAACTGGCGCTGGACCTGAGGGCGCGCGAGCACCTGGGCTCCACGGCGATGGAGGGCGGCGTGGCGGTGCCTCACTGCCGGCTTGCTCGCGCGGAGCGCATCGTCACCTGTCTGGGCATCCACCGCGGCGGCCTGGCGTTCGGCGCGGCCGAGGATGGACTGGTGCGCATCTTCGTGGGCCTCGTCTCACCGCTCGACACCGCGGGGCTCCACCTCAACGTGCTCGCGCGCATCGCCACGCTGTTGCATGAGCCCGTGCTCCGCGCGGACCTGCTGGCGGCGTCATCGCCCGTGGTGATTCGCGCGCTGCTCGTGCAGGCGGAGGAGGCGCATCTGTCGCCTCGTCATGACGTGGCCCTGGGGCACTGACGTCCTCGAGAGGGAGCGGGCAGGCGCTCGGAATCGGAGAATGAGAAGCCAAGAGGGATGCGGGGCGGTCCTGACCAGCCCGGAAGTGTGTGGTGGCCCTCGGGAAAACAACAGGGAGGGGGTACGCAATCGCGCCGGGGGGACACATCTCTGCGCCGACTCGGGATGCGGCCGCTGCACCGAGGAGGTGACCGGTATGTTGCGATGGACTGACTACCTGGATGCCGAAGGCGTCCGCCTGTCGATGGTGGCGAAGGACCGGATGGGCGTGGTGCAGGAGCTGGCCGGATTGATGGCGGCTCGGGCGCACGTCTCTCCTCGGGAGCTGGCGACGCACCTGTTGGCGCGCGAGCAGCTCGGCTCCACGGCGACGATGGGTGGTGTGGCGGTGCCGCACTGCCGGGTGGCCGGGGTGCCTCGCATCGTCACGTGCGTGGGGCTCCATCGTCAGGGCGTCGACTTCGGAGACGCGGACCAGGGCCGGGTGCACATCTTCGTGGGCATGGTGTCGCCTCCCGACACGGCGGGCCTGCACCTCAACGTGCTCGCGAGGATTGGCGCGCTCCTGCGCAACGCCAGGCTTCGTGAGGCGCTGCTCACCGCGCCCTCGACGGCGGCGCTGCGCGCGTTGCTCCTCTGCGTCGAGGAGACACACGTGAGCCAGGGCTCCGAGCCTGTCCAGGCTCGCGGCGTGTAAAATTTCCACGAGGTCCAACGTCGGACAGAAGAGGGGCCGCGGCCTCACGTGTCCCATGTGAGGGCGGGTCCGCCTGTTAGCGTCGCGGGTGTGACGACCACCTCATCCATCACGCCTCGTTGGTTGTTGTACGGAGCCTCGGGTTACACCGGCCGCCTCATCGCGGAGGAAGCGGTGCGCCGCGGCCACCGTCCCGTGTTGTCCGGCCGTTCGCTGGAGAAGCTGACGCCGTTGGCGGAGGCCCTGGGGTTGGAGGTCCGCCCCGCCGCGCTGGAGGACCCGCGCCAGCTGTCCGCCGCGCTGAAGGACCTGCCGCTGGTGCTCCACGCCGCGGGCCCCTTCGTGCGCACCGCGGAGCCCATGCGCCAGGCGTGCCTCGCGCAAGGCGTGCACTATCAAGACATCACCGGGGAGATTCCCGTCTTCGAGGGCTCGTTCCGCCTGGACGCGGAGGCCAAGGCCCGAGGTGTCTCGCTGATGTCCGGCGTGGGCTTCGACGTGGTACCCACGGACTGTCTGGCTCGGTACGTCGCGGACCTGGTGCCCGGGGCCACCGAGCTGGAGATCGCCATCTCCGGCGGCTCGCAGGCCAGCGCCGGCACCGCCAAGTCCGTGGTGCTCCAGCTCCCCGAGGGCGGCAAGGCCCGGCGCGGCGGAGTCCTGGTGTCCTATCCCCTGGGCCAGGGCATCCGCCGCCTGCGCTTCGATGACAAGGAGCGCACGGTGATGCCCATCCCCTGGGGGGACTTGTCCACCGCGTACCGCACCACCGGCATCGAGAACATCACCACCCTGATGGCCGTGCGCTCCACCTCGGCTCAGGTCCTGCGCTGGACGGCCCCCGTGCTGCGCGAGGCCCTGAAGGTCGGACTGGTGCGAGACAGGGTGCTGCGCCTCATCGACTCCCGCGTCCACGGCCCCACCGCGGAGACTCGCGAGAAGGTCCGCTCTCACATCTGGGCCCAGGCGCGCGCGCCGGATGGACGCTCCTCCCAGGCCTGGCTCCAGGTGCCGGAGGGCTACCTGTTCACCGCGCGTGCGGCGGTCCTCGCCGTGGAGGAGCTGCTCGCCCAGCCCACCCCGGGCGCGCTCACCCCCGCGGGGGCCTTCGGCGCCGACTTCGTCCTCCGGGTGGAGGGCTGTCGCCGCCTGGACACCCCGGGGTGATCCTCCCAGGACTCCTCGGGTTCGAGGGGTCCATTCCACCCCAGGACTGGCCGAGACTTAGCAGCGGGGGCTCAGTTCGCTATCCTGCACTTCGGCGGATCACAGGTCCGTCCAAGCTTCAGGGAGTCTCCGCGACCCCACGGAAGGATGCCGACATGCGCTGGTGCAGCTGGCTCTGGAGGGAGCCGCGCCTCAACCGCCGAAGCTTGGATGGGGTGGAGGGGGCTCGGTGCGTTTGAAGCTGAAGCAGAAGGTCATGCTGTCGCCGGCGGTCGCGGCGGTGTTCCTGACGGTGCTCTTCGCGGTGGTGCTGGCGGAGGGGCCTTCCTGGCTGGTGGGCGCGCTGGCCCTGTCGTGTCTGGGGGTGATGGTGGCCCTGGCGGTGTGGCTGCACCGCGAGGTGGCGGAGCCCATGGGCCGGCTGGCGGCGGTGGCCCGGCGCATCGCGCAGGAGGGCGACCTGTCGCAGCCCATCGAGGCGGTGGGCCAGGACGAGGTGGGGGAGCTGGGGCGCAGCCTCCAGGTCATGGTGGCCCGGCTTCGGGAGGTGCCCTCCACGTTGCAGTCGGTGGTGACGGAGCTGTCCTCGGCGGCGTCGCGGCTGACGCAGGCGAGCCAGGACCAGGTGAACTTCCTCACCAACCAGTCGCGCAGCCTCACCGAGGCGAGCACCACCATCGCCGAAATCGCGCAGACCTCCAGCATGGCGGCCAGCCGCGCGGAGATGGTGCTGAAGGTGGCGGCGCAGGCGGACGCGTTCAGCGCGTCGGGCCAGCAGTCCATCGAGCAGAGCGCGGAGGGCATGCAGCAGATTCGCGAGCGGGTGAGCGCGCTGGTGAGCAGCATCGCGCACCTGAGCGAGCAGGCCGTGCACGCCGGCGAAATCATCAGCAGCGTGAAGGACCTGGCGGACCAGTCCAACGTGCTGGCGCTCAACGCGGCCATCGAGGCGGCGCGCGCGGGCGAGGGCGGCCGAGGCTTCGCGGTGGTGGCGCGGGAGATGCGCGCGCTCAGCGGCCAGTCGCTCCAGAGCACCCAGCGCATCGGGAAGATTCTCCTCGAAATCAACCAGGCCATCCGCCAGACGACCTCCATCGCCGAGGAGGACAGCGAGAAGATGGAGCAGAACATCGAGCAGGTGCTGGCCTCCGCCAGCTCGCTGTCGGGAATCACCACGGTGGTGCAGGAGAGCAGTCAGGCGGCGCGGCAGATTGTCGCGTCCGTCACCCAGCAGAACGCGGGCATCGCGCAGATGACCGACGTGATGACGCACCTCTCCTCGATGATGGCGGACGTCGTGACGTCCACCCTGACGGCCGAGGAGGCCGTGGCTCAAATCAACGCCACGCTGGGCCGCCTCCAGACGCTGTCCACCGCGTTCCGCGTGTAGCGTGTTCCAGGGCGGCCCCGCTCGAGGGCCGCCCGCTCCGCGCTCGCGGGCCTACTCGCCCTGCATCAGTCCGGTGATGCGCCCGTCCTCGTGGACGGTGATGCGGCGGGCCGCGGGCTCCTTGGGCAGGCCCGGCATGGTGAGGATGTCTCCGGTGAGCGCCACCATGAAGCCCGCGCCCGCGGACAGGCGCACCTCGCGCACGGTGAGCGTGAAGCCTCGCGGGCGGCCCTGCTTCGTCGGGTCATCGGAGAGCGACAGGTGCGTCTTCGCCATGCACACGGGCAGCTCCGCGCCGCCCAGCTCGCGCACCATCTCCAGGTCCTTGCGCGCGGAGGCGGTGAAGGCCACGTCGTCCGCGCCGTACACGGTGCGGGCGATGGCGCGCACCTTCTCCTCGGGGGACTGCTTCACGTCGTAGAGGAAGCGCGGCTGGGGCGGGGCGGCGTCCGTCGCGTCGAGCATGGCGAGCACCCGGTCGGCCAGCTCGAGCGAGCCCTCGCCGCCGCGGGTGAAGCCCTCGCACACGGCGGTCTCCACGCCGCGCTCCTTCCCGAAGGCGCGCAGCGCGTCGAGCTCCGACTCCGTGTCCTGCGGGAAGCGGTTGACGCACAGCACGGCGGGCAGGCCGAAGGCGCGCACGGATTCCAGGTGCTTCTCCAGGTGGTCGAAGCCTCGCGCCAGCGCGTCCGCGTCCGGGTCCGCCACGCGGGCGAGGGGCGCGCCGCCCTGGTACTTCAGCGCGCGCAGGGTGACGACGAGCACGACGCCTCGGGGCCACAGGCCGGTGCTCCGGCACTTGATGTCGAGGAACTTCTCCGCGCCCAGGTCGAAGCCGAAGCCCGCCTCGGTGACGACCTCGTCCGCGTAGGCCAGGCCCATGCGCGTGCCCACCACGGAGCTGCACCCGTGCGCGATGTTGCCGAAGGGGCCGGCGTGCACGAGCGCGGGGCCGCCCTCGCGCGTCTGCACGAGGTTGGGCATCAGCGCGTCCTTGAGCAGGGCGACCATGGCCGCCGCCGCGTCTACGTCTCGGGCGCGCACGGGCTTGCCGTCGGGCGAGTGGCCCACGACGACGCGGCCGAGGCGCGCCTCCAGGTCCTTGAGATTCTCCGACAGGGCGAGGATGGCCATCACCTCGCTGGCGGCGGTGATGTCGAAGGCGCCCTCGCGCGGGACGCCGTGCGCCTTGCCGCCCAGGCCGACGATGACGTTGCGCAGGAACCGGTCGTTCATGTCCAGGGCGCGCCGCCAGCGCACGCGCGTGGAGTCGATGGCCACGGGGTGGCCGTAATACACGGCGTTGTCCACGAGCGCGGCCAGCAGGTTGTTGGCGCTGGTGATGGCGTGCAAGTCACCGGTGAAGTGCAGGTTGATGTCCGCCGCGGGCTCCAGGCTCGCCTGTCCGCCGCCGGTGCCTCCGCCCTTCACGCCGAACACGGGCCCGAGCGACGGCTCTCGCAGCGCGGCCACGACCTTGCGCCCCCGGCGCCGCAGGCCCATGGCCAGCGCCACGGACATGGTGGTCTTCCCCTCGCCCGGCGGCGTGGGGTTGATGGCGGAGACGAGGACGAGGCGTCCCTGTCGGCCGCCCTGCTTCGCGAGTGCTCCCAGGGACACCTTGGCGCGGTGGGTTCCCCACGGGTGCACGTCGTCGGGGGACAGGCCCAGCTCGGCGCCTACGTCTGCGATGGGTCTCAGCGTCATGCGAGGACTCTCGATGCGCCCGTGTCGCGGGTCAACGGAGGAAGTGCCAGGGACGCCGTGGCCTCCACACTGTGCTGGTGACGCGGGCCAGCACAGTGGGACGGGGGCGTGTCAGCCCTCCTTCGGCGTGCGCTCACGGCTGGACAACAGGCGCCACAAGACGACGGGAAGTCCGAGCAGCGTGGCCACCGCCACCCAGGGCCATGCCCCCACGTTCGAGAGCACCTGCGCCACGCGCTCCTTCGCTCCGGCGGGGAGCTGCGCGAGCAGGAGGAACGCCGCGGTGGCGAGGACGAAGACGGCGAAGCCCTTGCGCAGCAGGCCGGGGGCCACGCGTCCCGCGAGCCTGCCTCCGACGAAGCTCCCCACCAGCGCCACCGCGATGACCTGCGCGGTGAGCAGCCACGGCAGGTCCAGGTGTCCCAGGTGTCCCACGAGGCCCGCCGCGCACTGGAGCGCGATGACCACCAGCGACGTCGCCGTGGCCACGGGCGTGGGCAGGCCCACCATCGCGAGCGCGGGGACGATGAGGAAGCCGCCCCCCGCTCCCACGAGCCCCGACAGGATGCCCACCCCCACGCCTTGCAGCAGCACCCGGCCGATGCGGCGCGAGGACACCTCCGGCGCCGCCGTGCTCGAGGGCACCGCCGCGGGCGCATCCGAGCGCAGCAGCATGGCGACCGACGCGGCCACCATGACACAGGCGAAGAACACCATCAGCGCGGTGGGCGACAGGAGCGGGTTGAGCTTCCCGCCCAGGAACGCGCCCACCATGCCCCCCGTGCCGAACACGAAGGCGGTGCGCCACCGCACACGCCCGGCTCGCGCGTGCAGCCAGGCGCCGTTGGCGCTGGTGACACCCACGACGACGAGCGACATGGCGATGGCCGTGCGCGGCTCCACGCCGAGCACGTAGACGAGCAGCGGCACCGTGAGGATGGAGCCCCCGCCACCCAACAACCCCAGCAACACGCCCACGAGCAGTGCGCCCGCGAGCCCCACGAACCACATCATCTCCGGCTGCCTCCCTCGCTCGCGACGGCGAGCAGGTCGCGGACCTCGCGCAGGGTCCGCTCGAAGGCCGCCGTGTCGTCGACGCCCTGGGGCGGTGCGTCCCGCAGCGCGTCCAGCACCGCGCCCAGCTCCGCTCGCGACGGCGCGGAGGGCAGCGCGTCCACGCGCGCAATCCGGAGGCCGAGGAGTCGGGAGCGCAGCGTGTCGCGCACCTGGGCGAGCGTGGGGCGCACGTCGGACTTCAGGCGCACCACGGGCAGCGCCTCCTCGTTCCACGCGAGCATCCCGCCGCGGAGGTTCATCACCCGCGAGAAGCCCAGCTCCACCAGCTGCCGGGCCGCCCGCGCGGACCTGGCGCCCGAGCGGCAGATGAGCACGACCTCCGTGTCCTTGGGCCACAGCGCGGCGGCCTCGCGCACCGTGGCGAGCGGCGCCGGACGGATTCCCTCCAGGCGGCCGAGCACTCCATCCAGCTCCACGGGCTCGCGGACGTCCACCAGGTGAGGGCCCGGAGCGCCCTCCGCCGCGAGCTGTCGCACGTCCACGTCTCGATAGCCGCCGGGTTGGGGAAGAGCGTTGTCGTACAGGGGACTCAAGTCAGTGCTTCCTTCCTCGCGTCCAGCACGGGCGCGCAAGGCCATGAGAATGTGTTCGCCGCTTCGTGGGGAAGCGGGCGGAAGGTCGAGGACAGTGTCGTGAAGTCACGTCACCGCGTCAGGCGGGGTGCGGCGACGAGGGCTCGGAGAGTCCACACGCGCGGTTGGCGGGGACGGCCACGTCCAGCTTGCGCGGCGGGGGAATCTGGCGGGCCTTCATGAAGGCGACGAAGTCCTCGCGAGACTTGCCCGCCAGCCGAGGGTTGTGCCGCTTCTCCTCGCCCACCGACGTCATGGTGAACCCCGCATAGTCGTGCGCGGGATACACCTCCGTCGCGTCGGGCAGGGAGAAGAGCTCGCGGGTGATGGAGTCGTAGAGCTGCCCCGGGTCGCCGTTCTGGAAGTCGGTGCGGCCGGTGCCTCGGACGAGCAGCGCGTCGCCGGAGAACAGCCGCCCGTCGCAGAGGAAGCTCAGGCTGTCGTCGGTGTGGCCGGGCGTCTCCAGCACGCGCACCTCGATTCCGCCCACGCGGACCACGTCGCCCTGGGAGAGCTGCCGGTCCACGCAGGGCGCGCCGCGTGCGGAGGCGAACACTCGAGCGCCCGTGCGCTCGCGCAGGAGGCCCGCCGCGGTGATGTGGTCGGCGTGGACGTGGGTCTCCAGGACGACCTGGAGCTTCAGCCCCAGCTCCTGGACCAGCCGCACGTCTCGCTCCACCTGCTCCAGCACGGGGTCGATGAGCACGGCCTCTCGCGTGGCCAGGTCCGCCAGCAGGTATGTGTAGGTCGAGGACTCCGCATCGAAGAGCTGCCGGAAGAGCATGTCCGCTTTCCCCCTGGTTGGATGGAGTGGGTGTGGTGGAGGAGCATTGCCAGCCCCGTGCCAGGGGGGCTTCTCCGAGGGGAGGGGGGCGTCGGGGGCGAGGCGGTGTTTCGGGTGAAACAGTTGAAACACCGGATGAAACACGGGCGGGGAAGCGCTCACTCGTCCGCTTCGTCCAGGGCGCGCAGGCGGCGCCACAGGGTGACGCGGCTGACGCCGAGGAGGCGGGCGGCCTCGGTGCGGTTGCCCCCTGCCTGGGTGAGGGCCCTCCGGAGCTGCTCCGCGTCCAGGTCCGTGGCGTCGAGGCGGGGGCCGCCGGGGGGCTCGGAGAACTCCGGGGGGAGGTCGGCTTCGCGGAGGACGGGGCCTTCGCCGATGACGGAGGCGTACTCCATGACGTTGCGCAGCTCGCGCACGTTGCCCGGCCAGGCGTGGGCCTCCAGGAGCCTTCGCGCGCTGGGGGCGATGCGCTCCACGCGGCGGGTGCCTCGCTGCTGGAGCTCGTCGAGGAAGCGCAGGGCGAGCGGGAGGATGTCGCCTCGGCGCTCGCGCAGGGTGGGCAGGAAGATGGGCACGACGCGCAGGCGGTACATGAGGTCGGCGCGGAAGCGGCCGGCCTCGACCTCGCGGCGCAGGGCCCGGTGGGTGGCGGCGATGATGCGCACGTCCACGGGGACGGGGGCGCGGCCTCCCACGGGGATGACGGTGCGGGTCTCCAGGACGCGCAGCATCTTGGCCTGGAGGTCCAGGGGGAGCTCGGCGACTTCATCGAGGAAGAGGGAGCCGCCGTGGGCGAGGCGGAAGTGGCCGGGGCTGTCTCGCACCGCGCCGGTGAAGGCGCCGCGCACGTGGCCGAACAGCTCGCTCTCCAGGAGGTTGGGGGGCAGGGCCGCGCAGTTGATGGCGCGGAAGGGGCCCTTGCCGCGAGGGGAGAGCGCATGCAGCGCGTGGGCGATGTGCTCCTTGCCCGTGCCGGACTCTCCTCGCACGAGCACGCTGGACTCGGTGCGTGCGACTTTCTCGACGATGCGGAAGACGCGGCGCAGCTCCGCGTCTTGCGTCCAGAGGCCGTGGAAGACCTCCTCGCCTTCGGTGTCCCGGGGGGCCTGCTCCCGGGTGAAGGAGAGCGCCCAACCCTGGAGGCGGTCGGCTCGGGTCAGGGGCACGGCGCGCACTCGGACGGGGACGGTGTTGGTGCCGGAGCGCAGGCGCGCGGAGGTCTCCCGGCCGTGGGAGAGCAGGGCGTCGAGGTCGCCTTGGGGCGTGAGGACTTCGGCGAGGGCGGTGCCTTCTCGGAGCGAGGCGCCGAGGAGGGACTCGAGGGCGGGCGTGTGCGAGGCGACTCGCCGGTTCGCGTCCACCAGGAGCACGGCGCCCGCGAGCGAGTCGAGCGCGGTGAGGGCCAGGGGTGGGGGCGGGCGGGACGAGGGCATCGACGCCTGCATAGCCCGGCGGGTGCCGGGGCGGACAGGGGCGGGCTTCAGCCGCGTCCGCGCATCATCAGCTTCCAGTAGAGCTGGGGCAGGCCGTGCTTCTTCATGACCCACATGTCCCGGCGCTCCTGGAGGGTGTCGATGAAGGGGAAGCTGGGGGTGGGGTTGCCGTCGTAGTCGAACTCGGCGAGCAGGAGCTTGCCGTAGGCGGTGGTGAGGGGGCAGGAGGCGTAGCCGTCATACCTCGCGGTGGGGGCGCGGCCGTCCATGACGGCGCGCAGGTTCTGCACGAGGACGGGGGCCTGCTTGCGGATGGCGGCGCCGGTGCGGCTGGTGGGGAGGTCGGAGGCGTCGCCGAGCGCGAAGACGTTGGGGTAGCTGGGGTGCTGGAGGGTGTGCTTGTCGGCGCGGACCCAGCCCACGCAGGTGCCCTCGCGGGAGGAGAGGGGGCTGTTCTTGATGAAGTCGGGGGCGCTCTGGGGCGGGGTGACGTGGAGGAGGTCGTAGCGCTGGGTGACGCGGGTGGTGCGGCCGTCCTGGGTGGTCTCGAAGATGGCCTCGCGGCGGGCGCCGTCGACGGCGACCAGGTTGTGGCTGAAGCGGGTGTGGATGCCGTAGCGCTTCACGACGTCCTCGAGGACGCGGGCGAAGGGCTGCACGCCGAAGATGGCCTTGGCGCCGGAGCCGAAGATGACCTCCGAGCGGGCGAGGAGCCCGGTGCGGCGGAAGTGGTCGGCGGCCAGGTACATGATTTTCTGGGGGGCGCCGGCGCACTTCACGGGGGTGGAGGGGTGGGTGAAGAGGGCGGTGCCGCCCTTGAAGGCCTGGAGCATGCGCCACGTCTTGGGGGCGAGCTTCACGTCGTAGTTGCTGCTGACGTGTTCGGTCTGCAGGGCGTCCCGGAGGCCGGCGACCTTGTCCCAGTCGAGCTGGATGCCGGGGGCGACGACGAGGAAGTCGTAGCCGATGCGCAGGCCGCCGCGGGTGCGGACCTCCTGGCGGAGGGGGTCGACCTCCAGGGCGGCGTCCTTGAGCCACTTGACGCCTCGGGGGATGAGGCGGGCCTCGTCGCGGACGGTGTCCTCGATGCGGGCTTCACCCGCGCCGACGAGGGTCCAGAGGGGTTGGTAGTAGTGGTGTTCGGAGGGCTCGAGGATGGCGATGCCCTTCTGGCCGAGGCGGGTGAGTCGCGCGGCGACGCAGATGCCCGCGGTGCCGCCGCCGATGATGAGGATGCGGTGGCGCTCGTTCGCGGGGGCGATGTGAGGCATCGGTGTGGTCACCGGGTCCTTGCAGCCGCAGTCCGAATCGGACGTCACCATGCTTGCTCCTGGCCAGTCGTGAAACGTTGGCGGTGAGCATTAGCAGGGCGCGTGCCACCCTCCGTCCCGACGGCGGTGCTCGGGGGTGTGGGGACGCGGACTGTTTCAGGGTGTTTCAGGGCGTTTCAGGTGAGCGGAGGAGGTGTGCGGGGTGGTCAGGCGGGGTCGTCGGGGAGGAGGGTGCGGAGCAGGGCGTCTTCGGAGGTGAGGGGGCGCCAGCCTGGTGGGGGAGGGTTGGCCATGAGCGCGTCGCTGGCTCGGTCGACCTGCTCTTTGTGGGTCTCAGGGGTGTAGGCGAACCACTGGCCCAGGGTCTTGGCGACCTTGAATCGGTTGGCGTCATCGAGTGTCTCTGGCCAGCCCTGGGGGAGGTTCTGGGAGAGGAGTCGCACGAGGACGTCGCGCACGAACCGGGAGACCTGATGACTCGCTTCTGCCTCCACGCGCAGACCGGTGAGAACCTGCACTCCGGCGACGTCGTCCTCTCCAAGTTCTTGGGCCAAGGCAAACAGGGGAATCGTTGGATGTGCCGCGGCGAAGGCTGTCAGTGAGGTGTAGCCCTGTGCACGAACGCGCTCATGGAGGCGGACCCTCCAGTCTCCTCTCCATGCTTGTCCGTCGGTCATTGGCGGTCCGAATGGTGCCCCGTTGTGGAAGGGCACCGCTTTTCGTCAGGCTTCGTCGTCGGGGAGGAGGGTGCGGAGCAACTCGTCTTCGGAGTTGAGCGGGCGCCATCCTGGAGGTGGAGGGTTGGCCATGAGCGCGTCGCTGACTCGGTCGACCTGCTCTTGGTGAGTATCAGGGGTGAAGGAGTACCAACCGGCAAGTGACCGTGCGACCTTGAAACGGTCATCGCCTACCAGCTCGGTGGGCCAACCGTCCGGAAGATACGAGTGCAGCTCGCGCACCAGTTGTGCTCGGACCAATCGAGTGAGCCGATGGCTTCGCTCCGCTTCCGCAACCAGTCCGCTGAACACCTGCACGCCCGCGACGTCGTCAGGGCCAAGCTCTTCGGCCAGCGACACCATCGATGCGGTGGGTCGGGCCTCGGCGAATGCCGTCAGTGAGCTGTAGCCGCGCTCATGAACACGTTCATAGAGGCGGACCTTCCAGTTCCCTCTCCACGCATGTCCATCGGTCATTGGCGGCCCGAATGGCGCCCCCATTGCGGAGGGGGCGCCGCTCATCGTCAGACTTCGTTGTCGGGAAGGAGCGTGCGGAGTAGCTCGTCTTCGGAGCTGAGCGGACGCCAGCCGGCGGGAGGCGGATGGGCAAGGAGTGCATCACTCGCTCGGTCGACACGCTCTTTGTGGGTCTCGGGCGTGTAGGCGAACCATTGGCCAAGGGCGATGGCGACTTCAAGACGGAGTTCAGCCGTCAGCACACCCGGCCAGCCCTGTGGAAGGTATGCGGACAGCTCGCGCACGAGTTGTCCTCGCACCAGTCTGGTGAGCCGCTTGCTTCGCTCCGCTTCGGCGACCAACCCGCTGAAGATCTGAACGCCAGCGACGTCGTCCGGGCCCAACTCTTGAGCCAGCGCGACCAGTGAGGTCGTCGGACGAGCTTCGGCGAAAGCAGTCAATGAGTCATAACCATGCTCACGGACCCGTGCGTAGAGGCGAGTCTTCCAGTCTCCCTGCCAGGCGCGTCCTTCAGTCATCGCCGCTTCCCCGGGATGAAGTTCATCGGGATGTTGTAGCTGTTCATATTCTCTCCGACGATTCGAAGGATTGAATCTCGCGACAACGGCACACCGGCCCTGGCCTCGGCCTTGAGCAGTGCATCCATGATGAGGCGGTTCCACTCGCCGGGCCACAGTCGTCCGAGTTGCCAGTTTCCGCCACCGTGAATCGCTTCATGGTTCGACCTTTCCATCCTCACGCAGAACTGGTCGATGCTCATCTCCCCTGTGAAGCCTCGCTGCTCGAACCACTCGCGGTGCTCCTGCGGCAGGATGTGATGCTTCGGCGGCTCCGACATCCCCGCTCCTGCCTTGCCGGTGACGTGCATGCCCCGCACCTCGGGGCTGTCACCCAGCGCCTCCCTCACTCCCTTGGGCAAGTCCTGATGCGCTTGCGCCATCAGGACCTGTCCCCCGTGGATGCGGACCGCCGCGCTGATTGCGGGCACGGAGATGACGCCCGCCTGCACGAGCCTTCGCATCATCTCCACCCACTCCGCGGAGACGACGATTCGCGAGCCCACCATCACTCCGCTCGAGCTCATCACGAGCCCCACGCCGAGTGTCGCGGGCGCAGCCGGTGGCAGTCGTGGCAGCGACATCTTCAGCGTGGAAATCATCGTGAGCATCTCCAACACCTGTGCCGCCGCGATGACCTTCTCACCGAACTTCATGCTCGCACGCGCATCCGCCTGAATCGCGTCGAACTCCCGAGTCAGCCTCCCCATCAACTCGGGCATCGCGGTCGCCGCCTTCTCGACTCGCTCCGGGTCCAGTGACGCGAGCTCCGTCAGCGTGGGACTCATCAACCCCTGCACCCGATGCAGGTCCACGAACACCTTCTCCACACTGCACATCGGGCACTGTCGAAGCACCGCATCCGAGAGCTGCAGGAAGTCGACCCACGTCTCCAACAACAGCGTGCTGAACAGCGCCGCCTGGAGCCTCGGCCCCGTCATCCGCAGGACCCCCAGCTCCATGTGCGAATCCGAGAGCTCCGAGGCCACCTCGGCCAGTCGCGTGGTCCCCTCCAGCGCATCCCGAATCCACGGCAACTGTTCCCGCCCATGGTCCAGATAACGGCTGAAGACCCCATTCATCCCCCAACCCCCCAGCGTGGGCGGTAGCGCCTCGATTCGAGCGAGCGCTGCATCCACCCCGCTCAACGAGGTCGTCACCTCCGCGACCGCATCGGTGACCGCGAGTCGCGTGGCTTCATGCCCTCGTGCCTCGCCCGCGGCGTCCGGCACGGACCGCGTCGAGTGGTCCAGTGGTCGTTGGCGACGTGTGAGCCGCGCCGAGTCCCCAGGCCCCGATGAACCGGCGTCCCGCTCGACGACCGGTCGCTGCCGCACCGGAGGCCCCGAGTCCATCCACAAGGGCCGCTCCCGAACCGTCGCGCAGCCCATGCTCAGCAACGCCACACTCAACCAGAGGGCCTCAGCGCGCATGGTCCACCCCCAGCCCCACGGAGGCGAAGGCCCGTGGACCCAGTCCTCCCTCGGGATTGGGAAACAGTCGCGAACCACCCGTGCCCAGCACGTAGACGCCCCCACCCAGGAACCGCCACCGCACCTCCGCCCCTCCCTGATAGCGAGCACCTGGCTGCCCCAGCCCCATCGAGAGGCACCTCAAGGCGACCTCCAGTCCCCGCTCGAAGAGCTGCACCGAGAGGCGCCCATCCACATCGACGCGCCCCCACGAGAAGCCCTCGACACCCAACGAGAGCTCCAGGTGCCGATGTGTGCCGCCATAGCTCTCGGCGTCCCAGCCGACCTCCACCTCTCCGAACGCGGAGTAGCCCTGCGGCAACGTCACCTCCGCGAGAGGCCGACCCTCCGGCCCCGGCGCCTGGAGCCGTGCCAGCTCGTAGTCCGGTCCGAAGAAGCCCTGCCGGAAGTCACCCACCTGTCGACGCAGCTCCAGTCGCAGCTTCGCGTCCAGCCTCGACGTCAGCGCATCCGCGCCCACCCCCACCACCGCGCCCCAGGCACCTCGCGCCCCCGGACGCCAGCCCCAGCCCGCGAGCACATGCGCCTCGAACCCAGGCCGGACGACCACCACCGCCGTGGCATCGACATGCCCCAGCGTCACCGACGCCGCACGGTCCCAGTCGTGCACCACGGACAGCGCCAACGTGTAGCGCCCCGGCTCACGAGGCCGTCCCCAGAAGACGTGCGCCACATCGAGCGCGACCTCCGCTCCCATGAGTCGCGCACTCAACACATCCGAGGTGAAGGCCTGCGTGTAGAGCGGCCCCAACGTCCCCGCGAGGAAGCCGCCCGCCGGGTGCTCGTCCGGGTGCGCCCGGTTGGAGTACCGCCGCACCAGGTGCCCGGACAGCAGCGTGAAGCCGTCGAACCCGCCGAGCCACACACGAAGCGGCGCCCTGTCGGAGCCGAACTTCAACCCACGAACAAGTTGTCCCCAGTCAGAGAGGCTGTCCCAGTCCTCACGTCGCAGGAGGCTTGAGTCCTCCCGCCCACGCTGGACCCGGAACCGCACCGGAGCCCCCACACTCACGCCGAACTCGGAGCCTCCGTCGATGATGAGGGTGGGCTCCACTTGCGCGAAGCCCTCGGCCTCCTCCTCGCCCGTGCGGGGCCACAGCGTGAGCGCCGTCGCCTCCAGCCGTGCCAGGGAATGCCAGGTCCTCTCAGGCGGCTCCAACGCCTGTCCCGTCATGGGCCATAGCAGCACCATCGCGGCCCACCCGCTTCGCCTCTTGTTCATGTTCCCCCCAGCGCGTGCCTCGGGAAGAGGCACGAAAGACACACGTCTCCCGTCAGCCAGGTGGTGTCCGCCTGTCCGCGAGCGCGTCTGCGATGGGGGAAGACCGGGGGCCGCGCGTCACTCCACGCGGCTCGGACCACCCCATCGCGCTACAACCGATGGGGTGGGAATCCTATGAAATGACTTCCCAGGTTGGAAGTCTTTCCATTCGGGAGACTACTTGCCGAAGAGGCCGCGCAGCCGCTTCTTGGCCTCGTCCTCGGCGCGCTTCTTCGCCTCGGCCTCCAGCCGCGCCTTCTCCTCGGCGGCCTTGGCCTCCAGCTCCTTGCGCTTCGCCTCGGCCTCGGCGCGCAGCTTCTCCTCGCCGCCTTCGATGACCTGCTGCACCTGCTGGCCCCGCTCACCCCCGATGAGGTTGCCCGCCAGCGACGAGGCCGCCAGCTTCACGAGCGTCGTCACCGCCGGCTTCACGTCCACGCCCGTCACCTCCGGCTTCCACGCCGGCCCCGTCACCTTCAGCCCCACGGGAATCGCATCCGGCGGCGTCACCTTGCCCATCGTCAGCGTCTTCACCGTCGACGGCGTCAGCGCCACCGAGCCCGTCAAATCCAGCGTGCCGTCCAACCGGATGCCCCCCGCGAAGTTCATGGCCGCCTCGGGCCGCGTCCACGTGATGGGCTTCTCCAGCTGCGCCACGCCGTTCTTGATCTGCACCCCGAACGGCAGGTTCTCGCTCAAGGACGTCCCCTGGCCGGGCTTCAGCGACTTGGACGCGAAGGGCAGCGCCTTGGCGAGCGGCTCCGACACGGAGGCCACCAAATCGCTCCCCAGCAGCGTGCCCCCCAGGATGTTGCCGTTGATGGCGCCCAGCAGCGTCTCCTGCAGCTTGTCCGGCGTGTAGCCCACGCCCTTCACGTCCACGTTCCCGTTGAACGTGCCCGTCATCACCTTCTTCGGCGTGGCCTGCGCGAGCGCATCCGCCACCTGGATGCCCTCCACCTTCACCTTCGCCTCGAACGGGCGCTTCGCCGCGGCGGGCCCCAGCCGCACCGTCGTCCCGTCCGCCACCACCTTGCCGCCGAAGACACCCGACGAGAACTTCTCCACCGAGATGAGGTCGTCCGTCATCTTCACCACGCCGGTGACCTGGCTCATGTCCATCTGGTTGTAGCGAAGCGTCCCCACCGCGAACCGGATGTCACCTCGGTACCCGTTGAACCGCGCGGGGTCCTCCGGAGGCGCCTCCGCCGTGGAGGGCCCTGGCGCCGGAACCGTGCCGCCGTTGCGCGCCGCCAGCTCCTTCTCGTCGAAGAGCAGCGCGTCCGCGTCCAGCTTCGCGCTCTTCACGTCCGCGGAGAACGTCGTCGTCTTCTTCTTGCCCTGTCCCGCCGTCGCGAACGCCGCGCTGCCCGTCATCGCGTCGTCCAGGATGTGCGCGGACATCTTGGGCACGTCCACCTTCATGCCGCCGTCCGTCTTGCCCGGCGCGTAGGTGCCAGCCGCCGCGAACTCCATCTTCTGCCCGGGCGCCTTGTCCACCAGCAGGCCCGGCCGCAGGTCCACGCCCGTCAGGTCCGCCTTCGCGTCGAACTTCAGGGCCCCGCCGCTCGCCGCCGCGCCGGAGACGCGCGCGGTGAGCTTCATCGCGCCGCCCGCGTCCTTCGTCAGCTGCGCGGGAACCCGCAGCCGCACCGGCGTCAGGTCCACGTCCACCGCGAGCACTTGCGCGTCCTGCGTGCCGCTGCCGCGCACCTCCAGCCCGATGGGACCGGCAATCATCCCCTGCAGCTGCTTCTTCAGCGGCGGGTAGTACTCGGCCAGCACCGCGGGGTCCAGGTTGCGCCCCACCAGCTCGAAGCCCTGCACCGACGGCTTCTCCGACAGCAGGCCCTTCACCTGGCCCTTGCCGGTGATGCTCGCGGGGCCCAGGTCCAGCTTCAGCTTGTCGAGCGACAGGTCACCCGTGGCCACATCGCCCGCGACGTCCGTGTCCAGCACCACGTCCAGCGCCTTGCCGCCCTCGGAGCCCGCGAAGCTCAGGCCCAGCGCGGAGATGGCGCCCACCAGCCGCGTGGCGCCCTTGCCACCCGGCACCGCGCCGCCCAGCTCCGCCTTCCAGTCCGCGTTCACCGTGCCCGACTTGAGCCCGACGTCGGGAGGCAGGAAGGGCCCCAGCGGCGCCAGGTCGATCTTCTCCGCCTTGAGCGTCACGCGCTCCGGCGTGGGAATCAGCGTGGGCGGCAGCGGCGCGGCGCTCAGCGACAGGTGGAGGTTCTGCTTCTCCGCCAGCACCGCCGCGGCCAGGTCCACCACCAGCGGCTTGCCCGCGCGCAGGTCCTTCACCTCGATGTCCAGGTCCTTCACCGCCAGCTCGCGCGCGGACTGTCCCCCGGCGCGGTCCACGAAGCGGATGGTGCCGTCGGTGAGCGCGGCGCGCTCCACGTGGACGCCGGAGAGGTCCGTGGGCTTCGACGGCTCCTCCTCGGGCTTGGGCTCCTCGGGGGCCTTCTGCTCGTCCAGCTTCTGGAGCAGGCGCTGCACGTTGGTGGTGCCGTCGGCCAGGCGCACCACGTTGACGGTGAGGCCGGACACCTCGGCGTTCTTCACCTGGATGTCCTTGCCGCTGGAGGACAGCAGCGGGCCCACCGCGACGCTGACGTCCAGCGAGGCCAGCTCCACCAGCGGGAGGTCCTCGCCGTCGGCCGCGCCGATGGAGACCTTCTCCACCTCCACGCCCACGTGCGGGAAGAGCTGGGTGGAGATGTCGCCGATTTCAATCGGGCGGCCCAGCTTCTGGGAATAGGTGGCGGCCTGCTCGCGGGCCGTCTTCAGCAGGATGGCGTCGAGCCGCCAGAGGACCCCCAGCACGGCGACGACGAGGAGCAGGACGACTCCCCCGAGCACGTAGGGCCAGCGGCGCTTCTTCTTCACGACGTCGGACATCGCTTGATTCCTCCTCCAGCGAACAGGACCCGGGCCTCGGCCGGGCGCGGGGCCCATGCTGCGCGAGCACACGCTTAGCTCAGCCAGGACCTTGCCGCACGCGTCCGGCGAGGGAACCCCGGGCGTCGGCGTGGGCGCGAAAGGGCCTCATGGCATTCCCCGACGCAACCCGGGGCGGGAAATGCACGGCCTCGCGAGGACCGGGGCCGTCCGGTCGGCGCCCATCCATCCCTCCAGGTGCGCATGCGGCAGGCGAGAGGGAAGGGGCTCTCGCGGAGGCACGCCCTCGCGCTGCTCGGCTGCCCAGCGGCCTCGAGTCCTCAGAAGCGGAGCACGCGACGGGTCGCCACCGACCACCCGGTCAGCTCAGGGATTCCCGAAGTCCCAGTCCCGTGGCGCGCGTGCCCCTGAGCGTTGGACGCTGGACGCCGGTCCTCGAGACGGTGCGTCATCACACGTCCAGGGGACCCGGAGGGCGACGCGGTGGGTTGAGCGCTCGACGGCATCCCACGTATGCCCTTGTTTCCGCCTACCCGTCCGAGGGGAGCATGCCGAGACTGGGGGCTCGTTCACCTCGTCGTTGAGAGCCTTCATGCGCATTCGTGTCGCTGTTCTGTTGCTGGCCAGTCTCTCCGCGTGTGCCTCACGCTCGAAGGACGGGTCCCAGTCCTCTTCCTCCCTGCCCACGCCGGCGCGCTCGGCGACCCGGGCCTATTCCAACTTCATTGGCGAGTACATGGACTGGCTCGCCGCGGCGAACCCCGTGCGCGCCACGCAGCTCGGGTTCCACGAGCACGACGCGCACCTCCAGGACGTCTCGCCCATCGCCCTGAAACGGCGGGCGGAGGCGCTGCGCGGCTGGCTCACCCGGCTGGAGCAGGTGAACTGCCCCAACCTCTCCGGGGACGAGTCGCTGGACGCGGAGATGCTGCGCAACGCCATCCAGGCGGAGCTGCTCACGCTCTCCGAGGAGCGCGTCTGGGAGCGCAACCCCAGCGCCTACGTGGGCATCATCTCCGGCGGCCTGTCCTCGCTGTCCTCGCGCGACTTCTCGCCCCTGGCCGAGCGGATGCGCGACATGCGCTCGCGAATGGCCCGCATCCCCAGCGTGCTGGAGGCGGCGAAGGCGAACCTGAAGGACGTGCCCCGGCTGTGGGCGCAGCAGGCCATCCGCGATGCGCGCGGCACGCAGGTCTTCCTGCGCGTGGACCTGCCGCGCGCGCTCCAGGCGCAGGGCGTGGACAAGGTGCCCGCGACGGAGGTGGACGCCTTCAACGTCGCGCGCGAGGAGGCGCTGGTGCAGCTGCAGGGCTTCACCGCCTGGCTGGAGAAGGACCTCCTGCCGCGCGCCGACGGCGACTTCCGCCTGGGCCGCGCGCTGTTCGAGAAGAAGCTCGCGCTGGAGGAGCACATCTCGCTCGACGCGGACCAGCTGCGCGACATCAACGAGCGGGCCATTGCCCGGTACAAGGCCTGGGTGGCGCGCGAGACGGCGAAGGTGGACCCGACGCAGAGCCCCGAGGTGGTGATGGCCCTGCTCGCGAAGGACCACCCCGCGGCCGAGGAGCTGATTCCCCTGGCGCGCACGCAGCTCGCGGAGCTCCAGCGCTTCGTGCGCGAGAAGGACATCCTCACGCTGCCCACGGACGCGCTGCCGTCGGTGCGCGAGACGCCGCCGTATGAGCGGCTGGGCTTCGCGTCCATGGACACGCCGGGCCCCTTCGAGGGCAAGGCGAAGGAGGCCTACTTCAACATCACCAACGTGGAGCCGGACTGGACGCCGGAGGAGAAGGCGCAGCACCTGACGTACTTCAACCGCGCGGGCCTGCTGGGCATCACCGTGCACGAGGCCATGCCCGGCCACTACGTGCAGCTGCTCTACGGGGCGCGGATTCCCACCGACGTGCGCCGCGTCTACGCGCCGGCCTCCGTCGTGGAGGGCTGGGCCCACTACGCCGAGCAGATGATGGTGGACGAGGGCCTGGGGCAGGGGGACCCGGCGGTGCGCCTGGGCCAGCTGCGCCGCGCGCTCCAGCGTCACGCGCGCTGGTACGCGGCGCTGGCGCTGCATGTCTACAACGAGCCGGTGGAGGCGGTGGCGAAGCGCTTCGCGGAGATTGCCTACTTCGAGCCCTTCCCCGCGCTGCGCGAGGTGGAGCGCGGCACGTCCAACCCCACGTACCTGTATTACGCGCTGGGGCGCATGCAGATCCTGAAGCTGCGCGAGGACTACCGGAAGTCGCTGGAGGCGAAGGGGCAGAAGTTCGTGCTGAAGGACTTCCACGACCGCTTCCTGCAGCTGGGCCTGCCGGTGTCGCTCGCGCGCAAGGTGCTCATCCCCGGCGACGAGGCGCCGTCGCTGGAGTGAGCCCTACAGCTCGATGACCCCGGGCGGCGCGGGCTGCTCGGGGGGCGGCTCGCGAGAGGTGAGCCCCTCGATGGTGAAGCCGTGGGGCGCGCGGATGGCGGCCCCATGGTTCGGGTCGATGAAGAGGCGCACCGGGAGGTTGAGCCCTTCGTAGCTCACCTCGTACACCTCCAGGCCCGAGCGCTCCGGCGTGGCCGTGTTGTCGCAACACGGCCCCATCCGCTTCCAGGCGACGCGCTGGCCCTGGGGGCCTCGGAGCAGCTCGAAGAAGGCCATCACCCCCGGGTTGCCCCAGCCCACGCGCACCGGGTCCTCCGCGCGATAGCCATAGGTGCTGTCGGGGCCGGGCGCCTTCACCGCCGAGGAGGCCGACGAGGTCGTGGCCTCCCGAGGCTTGCGCCCCCTGGCCGCATGGGTCGATGAGGCACACGCCGACAGCAGCAGCACTCCGAGACAGGCGATTCGCAGCGAGACGACCATGACATCCCTCCTCCACGCCACCCGAGGAGAAGGTGGCCATGGCCTCCGCGCGTGCACGGGCGAGTCGTCCTCCAGCCAACGCCGATGCGCCCTGGTGACGGGCCCTCGCCCGCATGAGCGCCCGCGACCCGCGCCCTGTCTTCCTTCCAGAATCCCGCACTCGTCGGCGAGGACGCTCCGCGAGCCCCCGCGCCGCGCCGTCAGGGCTTTCCGACGTGCGACATCCCCCCTGGCGGGAATTGACAGACATGAGGGGCGTGGCGAGCGTGAGCGGGTGCATCCCCGTCCACCGCTCGTCAGGCAGCAGCGTCGCGTCCTCGCGTGGGGACTGGCGGCGTGGCTGGTGGGGCTGGCCGCGTGCCGCTCCCACAAGGCGGAGGTGTGTCCCTCCGTGCAGGCGCTGGTGATGGAGGAGCTGCGGATGACGGATGCCTTCCGGGACAAGATTCG
Organism: Myxococcus stipitatus DSM 14675; assembly: GCF_000331735.1. Classification (GTDB taxonomy): domain Bacteria; phylum Myxococcota; class Myxococcia; order Myxococcales; family Myxococcaceae; genus Myxococcus; species Myxococcus stipitatus. Next base: position 241,855 of record NC_020126.1, read on the forward strand.
CGACCCGCACTCGATGAACCGGGCCGCGGCGCGGCTGACGGTGCTCTCCGCGAAGCTGAGGTCGCTGGCCATCCGCGACGCCGAGCTGCAGCGCGCCGTGCTTCTCTATGGGACGCACCTGGGCGTCCTGGCGGAGGCGTACGTGCGCGCGGCCCGGACGCAGGAGCACCCGGAGCAGTCGTGGTCGGAGGAGGATGACGGGCACGTGGGCCCCGGAATCCCCCTGTCGCTCTACGAGCGCGACGTGAACCAGGCGCGCTCCGCCGTCACGCGCCAGTGCTCCTCGCCGTGAGCACGGGCGCGTGTCTCCTCACGCGTCCCAGTAGTAGCTCCACTTGAGCATCAGCGCGTCGGTGGCCGGGCCGGCCGCGAGCCTTCGGGGGCGCAGCGTGGCGTGGGGCCGCTCGCGCTCCGCGGTGGGCAGGCCCTGCTGCGTGCGCGAGTAGACGACGAAGAACGTGGAGCCGAGCTGGTACTCCCACCGCGCGACGACGTTCACGTTGAGGGCCGTGTCGTAGAAGCTGCTGTCGTCCGCGTGCTCGACGGGCACCAGCGAGTCCAGCCGGATGCGCGTGCGGCGCTCATCGGACGTCGCGGTGAAGAAGGGGCCGTAGGTGCCGTGCGCGGTGAAGAGCTGCGCGTAGCCCTGCAGCGTGAGCCGGGGCGTCAGCACCCACTGCTGCCGCAGCGTGAGCGACAGGTATTGCGACTCCAGCTCGCCCAGGAGGAAGTCGCCCGTGCTCCGCGTCTCCACGTAGCGCGGCCCATGGTCCGTCAGGTCATTGCTCACGGAGAGCTCCGTCTCCAGCGAGGGGTGCGGCCGCACCGACACCGAGGCGCCCGCGTACCAGCCCCACGCCGAGGCGCTGGGGCCGCCCTTGAAGCGGTGCCCCACGGAGAGCGTGGCATCCACCGCGACGAGGCGCTTGGGGTTGGACTCCACGTACATGCTCACGAAGGCGCGGTCATTGCGCTCGAAGGGCACGCCCGTGCGAGTCAGCTCCCGCACGTCGAAGCTGTTCAGGTTCGTGCCCGTCTCGAAGCCCAGCAGGTCGAAGCTGGGCAGCGTGGCCTCCGCGTTGACGTTGAGCAGGGTGACGACGTGCTCGCGGCGCGCATCCGCCGTCCACCGGGAGATGGCCATGGCGTGGGCGTAGAACTCACGGAAGGGGCCCATGCCGTTGGGCTTCGAGTAGCGCAGCACGGCCCGAGGCGTGACTTCGTTCTGCGCGCGCTGGAAGCCCGCGGCCGACAGCGACAGCGTGGGCGACGCCACGTCCACGCCCACCTCCGGGCGCAGGCCCTCTCCACCGAAGCGGCCCGCGCGCAGGTAGCCTCCCGCGCCCGAGTCCCCGTCATGCAGCCGCGTGCCGTCCTCCAGCGTCCGCGAGGGAAGGCCGCCATCCACGCGCGACGCGACCATCATCCCGAACACGCCCCACTGGCCGTCCTGCGTCTTCAGGTCGAAGTCGAGCGAGCCCGCGTATCCCCCGCGAGCACGGCACGCCGCCGGACGCAGGTCCTCCTCGAGCCCCGCGTCCTCCACGGTGCAGGGGCCCGACAGCGGGTTGGCCAGCGTCACCGCGCCGCCGACGACGGAGCCTTCGCCCACGCGCCCGCGCGCCACCGCCGCCAGGAAGTGCAGGGTGGGGGAGGGCCGGTCCGGCAACTCCAGCCCCGGACCCACGTGCATCGGACGGCGCCAGTCCAGGCGCAGGTCGTGGTCCGGGGTCGCCTCGTCCTGGTGCTGCCAGGGGCCGGTGACGAACGCATCCAGCACACCTACTTGCACGTCGCCCACCGAGCCCGTCACCTTCACCGCGCCCAGGAGGGGCGTCGTCAGGCCGATGCGCCGCGAGTAGAAGAGCGCCAGCGGAGAGTCCCCCGTGTCCATGCCCACCGGCTGGAACAGCTCCATGCCTTGGGTGAAGAAGGGGCGTCGCTCCGGGAAGTACGCCTCGAAGGTGCTCAGGTTGAGCAGCAGCTCGTCCGCTTCCACCTCGCCGAAGTCCGGGTTGAAGGTGGCCGCCAGCGACAGCTCGCTGGTGAGCGCGGCGCGCACGTCCAGCCCCACGTCCATGGAGGGACTGAACAGCCGGGGCGTGGGCCGGGACGCGTCGGAGAACTGGGGCCGCGCGAGGCCCCGCGCGGCCAGGTACGGCATCAGCTCCAGGCGCTTGCGAGGCCGCAGGTCCTCCATGCCCGTCAGGTGGCCCAGCCGCGACACATTGGCGTTGTGGTTGCGCGGGTTGTCGACGGACTCCAGCTCCTCGTTCTTGCGCGCGATGTCTCGCCGCACCGAGAAGCCCCACGTCTGCATGGAGGTGTCCGGGAAGCGCAGCAGGGAGAGGGGGATGGCGAACTCCGCCACCCAGCCGTCCTCCACGCTGCCCGCGGCGCCCGCCCAGATGCCGCTCCAGTCCTCCGTGTAGTAGCGGTCGTCGTAGTAGAGCCCGTCGCTCTGCACCCCGCCCGCGGTGATGGAGAACTGGTACGCCGTGCGGTGGCCGTGCGTCGAGTCGACCAGGACATGGAGGGTGTCGGAGAAGGGCGCGCTGTCGCGCCGCCCCAGTCGCCGGTCGATGCGCGCGGGCTCCGAGTCTCGCGCCACCACGCCCACGTACAGCATGTCCTCGTCGTAGAGGATGCGCAGCTCCGTCTTCTCCGACGGAGTCTTGCCCGCCGTGGGGAAGCGCTCCACGAAGGCGTCGAAGACGGGCGCTCGAGCCCAGTCCGCCTCATCCAACCGGCCGTCCACGTCCACCCGTCCCTGCGCCCGCGCCGCCCGGAGGAATTGCTCCTTCCCGGGCCCCTCCACCGCCGCGCTCGCCGCCAGACACCACAGCGACACACCGAGCGCGACGGCCCCTCTGACCTCGAATGCCATGCCGCCTTTCCTCGTGCCCCATGGGCGGGGGACACCGGGTTTCTCCAGTAAGAACGTGAATGGCCGGGGATGCTTGCACCACCCCGGAGTGCTACTTGCCCGGGCTCTTGCTCTCGCCTCGAGACATGGAACGCATGAACGTCTCATCGATTCCGTGAATGCGCAGGCGCACCAGCTCCTCGGGGGTGATTTTTGTATAGCCCGCGTCGCGCAGCTTCTTCACGAAGTCGGACGTGACGCCGTGGATGCGGAACGAGACCAGCTCTTCGTGAGTGATTTCCTTGAAGCCCAGGTCTCGCATCTCCTTCACGAAGGCCGAGGTGACGCCGTGGATGCGCAGAGCGGTGAAGTCTTCGGCCTCCAGGTCCTTGAAGCCCATGCCGCGCATCTCCTTCACGAAGGCGGTGGAGACGCCGTGGATGCGCAGGGCGGTGAGGTCCTCGGCGGACAAAGCCTTGAAGCCCAGCCCGCGCATCTCCTTGGCGTACTCCAGGGTGATGCCGTGGATGCGCAGGGCGACAATCTGGTCCGCGTCCGTGTGGGCGTAGCCCATGGAGCGCACCTCGCGGACGTACTCGGGCGTGACGCCGTGGATGGCCATGGCCACCACGTCCTCCCACGCGAGGTTCGGGTAGCCCGCGGTGGCCATGTCCTTCACCCGCTGCGGCGTGACGTTGTGGATGCGGCCCTGCACCAGCTCGTCGATGCTCAGCTTGTCGTAGCCCGCCTTCGCCATCTCCCGCACGTACTCGGGGGAGACGTTGAAGATGCCCACCATGAACAGCTTCTCCAGCGGCAGGTCCTTGTGGCCTAGCGCCGCCAGGTCCTTCACCCGCTGCGGGGTGACATTCGTGGTCGCGAGCTGGAAGTGGTGGAAGGCGGAGAGCTTCGGGTAGCCCAGCGCGGCCATGTCCTTCGCGTAGCGCTCGCTGGGGGCGAAGCGGTAGTGGCCCGCGCCGGCGCCGTCCTGGAAGGCGCCCGTGAAGGAGAACAGGCCCGCCTCGCGCTGGAGGCTGAAGGTGGCGGGGCCGTCCGCCGTGGGCAGGCCCTGGAAGGCGGCGCGGGACTCCGAGAAGCCCATCTGCCCGCGGTCGTCGTCATCCTCGCCCGTGTGGGAGAGGTTGAGGTGCAGCGTGTCGGGCGCCTTCTCCCGGCGGGAGGACGTCCACGGGCCACTCACCTCCGACGAGGCCGCGGAGGCGCTGGTGGCCACCAGCAACAGGACACAGCAGGACACGAGGGACGGCAGGCGACGCATGGCGAGGCTCCTTGGAAGACACGTCTCCCGTCCGGCGCGCGTCCAAGGGACGCGTCCGGGAGGGAGCGGGATGAGAGGGGGAGAGAGGGGCCACGGACACGGGAGCGCGAGGCTCCCGTGTCACTCGTGACGGTGATACGGGTGTATCAGGGCTGCTATTGCTTCTTGGTGGCGCGCATCCGCCGGATGAACTCGGCGTCCACTCCACCGGAGCGCAGGCGCACCAGCTCGCGAGAGGAGAGGTTCTTCAGGCCCGCGTCGCTCAGCTCGCGGATGAACTCCGGGCTGACGTTCAGGGCGCGCAGCTCGACGAGCTCGTCCGGGTCCTTCATCTCCAGGCCCGCCGCGCGCATCCGCGACAGCCACTCCGGAGTCACGCCCACCGCGCGCAGGTGCTGCAGGTTCTTCGAGCTGAGCTTGGGCAGCCCCATCCGGGACATGCCGCGGATGAACTCCGGGTCCACGCCCACCGCGCGCAGGTGGGAGAGGTCTTCCAGCGAGAGGTTCGAGTAGCCCGCCGCACCCAGCTCGCGCACGTACTGCTCGCTGACGCCCACCGCGCGGGCCTCCACCACCTCATCCGGGTCCTTCGTCGCGAAGCCCGACTCCCTGAGCGCGCGGACGTACTCCGGGGTGACGCCCACCGCGTGCAGCTCCACCAGCGTGTCCGTGGAGAGCTTGCGGTCGAACGCCGCGTTCATCTGCTTGAGGTACTCGAGGGTGACGCCCATGTGGCCCATCTCCACCACGTCGGAGACGGTGGCCTCGTAGCCCAGCGATTCCAGCTCCCGCACCTTCTCCGGCGTCACGCCCGCGAGCTTCAGCTCGACGAGCTGGTCGACCGTCAGCGGCTGGCCGCTTCCCACGCGCGTCTTGTCCTCACGGTCTTCATCCGGGCCCCGCATGGCCAGCTTCACCTGGGGACGGGGCGCCGCGGCCTCGCGGAAGCCAGGGGGCGGCGTCAGGGGCCGGGGCACGGCGACGGGCGCCGGAGGGGCCGCGAAGGCGGGGGGCTCGGGGGGCTCGACAGGTGAAGGCGCGGCCACGGTGGGCGCGGGGCCCTGGCCCAGCACCAGCGACGTCAGGGGCGCGGCGAGGGCCAGGCTGCTGACCAGCGTCAGCACGGAGGCCCCCGCCACCCAGCGGGACGAGCAGCGCGACGCGGGAGGCATCACGAGCCGCCGCACGCGGTCCGGCAGCGAGCCGCCCAGCGCGGACATGGCGTGGAGCAGCTCGGGCTGCACGCGCAGCGTCTCCAGCGCGGTGAGGGCCCGGGCGTAGGAGACGGAGTTGCCGCTGGCGCCCACCGCCACGTCGTCGCAGCAGTGCTCGCGCTCCACGCGGATGATGTCGGACATCCAGTGCACCGCCGGGTGGTAGAAGAAGAGGGTCTCCACCACCACCTGCGCCAGGTTCACCGCGAAGTCGTGCCGGCGGATGTGGGCCAGCTCATGCGCCAGCACCATCTCCAGCTGGCGCGTGGGGAGCCCGGACAGCGCGGACACGGGCAGCAGCACCACCGGCGACAGCCAGCCCACCGTGGAGGGCACGTCCACCTCGGTCGTCTGGAGCAGCCGCACCGCGTGCTTCAGGCCCAGCCGCTGGGAGAGCGCGTCCAGCCGCTCCTGCCACTCCTGCGGCGCGGGCAGGGCGCGGCGCGCGAGCTGGCGCAACTGCACCCACTGCGCCGTCAGCCGGCCGGACGTCAGTCCCACGCCCGCCACCCACGCGATGACCAGCCACCGCAGCAGCCCGGAGAGCGACGCGCGCACCCACTCCACCATCGGCGCCCACGCGCCCTGGGCCTCGCGCTCCACCTGCTCGAGCAGGGCGGCCGGGCGGCCCTCCGCGCGAGTCGTGAAGGGGAAGGTCTCGGGCGTGGCCCGGCGAGCGAAGCCCTCCGGCGTCGAGCGGAGCCCGGGCAGGAGCGAGGCCTGCTCCTGGCGCCGCTCCGCGCGGGCCTGCGTCGCGTGCCGGACACCCGTGGCGACCGGCATCACCACGGCCAGCACCAGCGCGCCACACGCCAGCGCATAGCGGGCGTTGGCCGCGCGCGCGCCCACCATCAACAGCGCCGCCGCCAGGCCCAGCGCCACCAGCGTGCCCTGCCAGAGCGAGTGCAGCAGCGCCCACCCCAGGGACTCCATCACCAGGCCGCTCATTCGTCCGCTCCTTCCAGGGAATCCAGCAGCTGACGCAGCTCCGCCAGCTCCTCGGGGCTCGTCTTGCGAGAGGACAGCGCCTGCATCGCCAGCCGCGCGGGAGAGCCACCGAAGGCGCGCTCCACCAGGTCCGTCACCAGCTGCCGCTGCGTGCGCTGCTCCGTCGCCCGAGCCCGGTACACGTGCGCGCGCTGCGACTCGTCGCGCTCCACCAGGCCCTTGTCCGTCATGATCTGCATCAGCTTGAGCACCGTCGTGTAGCCCGTGCCTTCCTCGGGCTCCTTCCGGTTCAGCGACTCGTGGACCTCTCGCACCGTGCTGTCCCCGCGCGCCCAGAGCACCCGCAGGATGGCCAGCTCGCCGTCCGTCGGACGCGGCAGCTTCGATTCACTCATGGCTTCCTCTCGACAATCCACGACGTCATCATACGAATGGGTTCGTAGATGTCAACGAAGGGCTTCGTAGATGCGTCGGGTGGGGTGGTCTTCGCTCGGTGAGTGTGGGTTTTTCGCGAGCCTGGGGCCCGCATTGCTCATCGCGGCGCCTGCCTGCTCCAGGGATTTTCCCACGCGGAGAAGCGGGGAGCCTCGCGGGTGGGAAGGCCGTTGCCCACGGAGGGGAACGCAGGTTCCTCACAAGCACCCCCGCGGTCTTGCCCGCTCCTCCCCCGGGGTGGTGGGTCCGTCGCCGTGGAAGCGGCCGGGCAGGCGCTCCTGCTGGCACAAAGGGTGAAAAAGCCCTCCTCGCGACGGGCCATCGGGGCTCGAGAAGAACACGCAAGACGAGGCAGACACATGAAGGTGCGGAGCAGTTGGTTGGGGGCGGCTTGTGCCGCAGTGGTGAGTGTCGCGGGTGTCGCGGACGCGCATGATTTGACGTGCACGAAGCTGGTGAACGGGCAGGCGTCGGTGGAGGCGACGGCGTTCCCCTTCACGGCGAACTACAGCTTCGAGGTCACGAACGTGCACCCGACGTTGCCGTCCATCCTGTTGACGGCGCTGGACCCGTTGCTGGTGACGCGAGGCTTCGTCTTCACGCCGCCGCCGCCGTTCCCGATTGCCGTGGGTGCGTCGGTGACGTCGAACTTCGCGTTGACCATCGCCAGCCTCGAGGATTGCCAGGCGCTGGCGAACCTGGACGGCACGCCGGACAACAACATCGACAACCAGTTCACCGCGGGCTTCGACCTGGGCTCGGGTCTGTGCACGGCGCGCGTCACCTGCGGGCCGCCGACCGCCTGCGCCAACGCGACGCGTGGGCTGGACTTCTGGCGCAACCACATCCCGGCGGTGACGCAGTGCCTGGCCGGTGGGCCCATCCCGGTGGCCAGCCTGGGCATCGTCGTCGCGCTGCCTGACGCGGAGGGCCTGCTCTGGGGCAACCCGAACAACTACCCCATCACCAACCTGCCGCGCAGCGAGCTGGACCGCATCCGCTTCCTGGCCGCGCGCGCCATGCTGGTGGCCACCTGCAACCAGCGCGTCTTCGGCGGCCTGACGGTTCCGCCCAACCTGCTGGCGCTCATCCTGACCGCGCTCGGCACGGTGGACTGCGACACGCTCACCACGCTCACCGGGCAGCTGGATACCTACAACGCGTCCTGTGAGACGGCGCCGTTCCCCGCGGGCTTCGACCCGGGCCCCTCGACGCCCGAGGCCGCTCAAGCGCTGGGCATCGACTTCACCCTTCCCACGCTCCTGCCCTGCCTGCCCTGAGCGTCAAACCCTTCCAAGACATCGCAACACACAAAGACTTTGAGGAGATTCGTCATGAAGAAGTTCCTGTTGTCCGCCCTGGGGGCCTCGGTCCTCGCGCTCTCCGCCTGCAGTGGCGCTGATGATTCGACGCCTGTCCCTGGGGGTGAGACCCCGGTCCCTGGGGGTGAGACCCCGGTTCCCGGTGGTGAGACCCCGGTTCCCGGCGGTGAGAACCCGATTCCGGGCGGTGAGAACCCCAACCCGGTTCCCGGTGGCGAGAACCCGGGCACGCCCTCCGCGCAGACCTTCGAGCTGCGCATCAAGGGCGAGGGCATTGGCGACTACACGTCGCTCAAGGTGCCCATCTCCGGGGTGAGCATCCTGGCGGACGGCAAGCCGCTGGCGGCGAACGTGCTGACCGACATGGTGGAGCTCGTCGCCACTCCGGCGCACTCGCCGCTGGCCGCGCGCTTCACCGTCCCGGCCGGGGTCGACAAGGTCAAGGTCACCGTGCACTTCAACGCCATGGGCAACTTCGCCAAGAACGGCGCCCGTGCGACGGAGCTGGATGCCCGCGTGGCGCCCGTCACGTTCGAGGCCCGCGTGAGTGACCTGCGCATCCGTGGCCGCGCGGTGGTGGTGCTCGACATGGCCCGCTCCATGGTGCCCATGAAGGCGTCCAGCACCATGCTCATGCTGCCCAATGGCGCGGTGAAGTTCTGACCTTGTCTGATGCACCCGGGTGGCGGCGGAGCAGCGCCACCCGGTGAGACTTCAGGGCGAGCCTTCCGGGCTCGCCGGTGCCTCTTCCGGCTGGGTTCCCTGGCCGTCCTTGCCCTGCCAGAAGCGCTTGGGGTGGCCATCACCCCGCGTGCCTCCCGACAGCCGGTCCACCCACGGGTAGCGCTGGGCCTCCTCGGCCGTGTAGCCCAGGTTGAAGACGGTGGCGCTCTTGGGGAGCTCGGCGGCCTTCGAGTAGTAGGTGCCGAAGAGGCGGTCCCAGAAGTAGTTGGTGATGCCGAAGTTGCCCTGCTCGTTGTGGAAGTGGTGAGACAGGTGCAGCCGCTTGATCTCCTTCAGGAAGCCGAGCTTGGGCGTGTAGTTCAGGTGCTGGATGCAGTGGCAGAACTCGTAGAAGCACGTGATGACCATCGCCCAGCCCAGGGCGGCCGCGGCTCCGGACCTGCCACCAATCAGGTAGCCGATGGGTGCAATCACGCCTCCCACCGTCGGCAGCACGTTGGCCAGCGCGCCGAAGAGCACGCGCAGGTCATTGGGGTCCTGGTGGTGGTCGAAGTGGATGCGCTTCCACGTGGACGCGGTCAGGGGCGACTTGTAGAGCCACCGCGCGTGCAGGATGTTGCGGTGCACCAGGTACCAGCCGAAGGGGAACGCCACGCTGGCGGCCAACATGGCCAGCAGCATGCGCAGCGGGTTCTCGAACCACTTCACCGCGAACACCAGGCTGACGATGCCCACGGTGATGTAGGCGATGACGGCGTAGTAGGTGAAGAACGAGTAGACGAGGTCGCCCAACGTCATGCGGTCGAGTTGGTGCTTCCGGTTCTTCAGGAACGAAAAGGGTGCGCTGACCGCCACGGTATCCCTCGCAGATGGACGCTGCCCGTCAGGGGCAGTGGAGCAGATGGGGCGCGCCATGCCCGCCGGCCTGGGGCATTCGGCGTCGCTGTGAGTAGCAGCTGCCCGGCGCGCTCGCGCCACAATCATCCGGCGCGCTTTTACGTTTTTCTGGGCCCGGAGAGAAGGACCGCTGCTGTCGAGCCTGTCGGTGGGTCGCCTGTTCCACTGCTGGGACGGGGGGCAGGCCGACGGGCGGGCTTCCCAAGGGTACACCCACGGCCCACCTTCCACGGAGGATCAGCGGGGGGAGGGCCTCATGGCGCAGAAGGTCGGGGAGCACAAGTCTCGGGGGAGCAGCCGGGCCCGGAGTCCCATGGCCCTGGTGACTCGTGGCGTGGAGGCGGAGGGGCGAGGGGCGCTGGCCCTACGTCGGACTACCTCGGAGTACCGGGCCGCGGCGGAGGAGCAGGCGGCGCGGGTGCGAGAGGAAATCGAGGCGGCGCTCGTGGTGGCGCGCGACACGCGAGAGGCCATCGAGCGGCGAATCGCCAGCGAGCTGCACGCGCCTCCCGTGCCCCCTGGGGGTGTCCGGGAGCAGGCGCCTCGGCGCAAGGCGCTCCGGCGCGCCCACCCGCGCAAGGTCCGGCACTAGTCGGCGGAAGGACGTCCGCGTCGCCCGCGAAGGCAGGGCGGCGCGGAGTGCTCAGTTCGGGACGCGGGAGCTCTCGGGGGCGGGCCGCGCGGCGTCCTGCTCCGAGACGGGCTCCAGGGGGGCGGGGGGAATGGCGGACTCGTCCCCCAGGCCCTTGAGCTTGCGCGCGAGCTGCGCGGCCTGCTCGCCCTTCGCGCCCAGCTCATGGCCCTGCGCGCCGATGAAGGACACCCGGGCGCGCTCCAGCAAGGCCACCTGGGCGTGGAGCTGCGCGAGCAGTCGCTCCCGCTTCCGGCTCAGGGCGTCCAGGTGGTTGAGCTCCTCGCCCAGCGAGGACGCGGCCAGCTCCAGTTGGCGCCGGGCCACCGAGTCCTGGATGGCGGCGGCGCGCGCCCGCAGCTCCTTCACCTGCGCGTCCACGTCGTGCGCGACGACGGAGTCCAGCTGCGCCGTCAGCGCCGCGTGGGCCTCCGCGAGCGAGAAGCTCTCCGAGGCCATCTTCTCCAGCACGTCCAGGAGCTCCTGGCGCCCGGGGCTGGGCGGCATGCGCAGCACCGCCGTCTTGCAGTGCTGATACAGCCCCACCGCGCGCGTGGTCAGCTCCTGGGCCTCGCCCTTGAGCGCGCCCTTCAGCGTGTTGCCCCGCGCCTCCACGGCGTCGGTGTGCAGCATCAGGTGCGAGGGCAGCGTGCCGATGCTCCAGAAGAGGGCGACGCACGCGTAGCCCAGCACCTGGGACAAGAGGCCCGTGCCGCCCAGGAAGTTCGCGTCCATCACCTGCTGCACGTACAGGCCCACCGGGGTGAGCATGCCCGCGGCGGCGGCGCTCGCGGCGACGGAGGTGGACGCGCCGGCGCCCGCGCCCTCGCGGCCATGGCCCAGCCAGGCCACCAGCGCCGCGGCGATGGCGCCCGCCACGCTCTGCGGCAGCGGGGCGGGGGCGGCGAAGAAGAAGGGGAAGACGGGCAGCACCATCAGGGCCGCGCGCAGGCCCAAGGCGTAGCCCTGGGTGGGCTTCGCGGCGGCGAGCGCGGCGGCCACCACCGCGAAGTAACCGGGCTCCAGCGACAGGTGCACCACGTGCTGGAAGGGCTCCCAGAGTCGGAGCGCCAGCGCCGCGAAGATGCCCATGCAGGCTCCACCCCCCAGCGCGCGCACGGTGCGGGACTCGAACTCCTCGCGGTGGAGGAACTGCATGGAGAAGGCCATGGGCTGCACCGTCCTGCCTAGTACGCGTTGTTCTCGCCGAAGTTCTTCATCGTCTTCTTGTAGAGCTTCAGCGATTCCCGGCGGACGTCGCCGTCGTTGGCCGCGTTCCCATAGGCTGCCTCTGCTTGGTCCAGCTCCGCAAGCTCACTGGAGAGCGCCGAGGCGGACGAGCCGAAAAGCCTGCGAGCGTTGCTTAGCAGACCGACCGCGGCGCTCCGGTTGCCCAATTGCATCTCCTTCACCGCGGCGCGCATCTGCTGGGTTCCCAACGCTCGCACGGCGTGCACGCGCACATCCCGGTCCAGGTTTTCGCGCACCAGGGACGGGTCGTCGGTGACGCTCGCCTTCAGCGCCAGCGTCGTCTGCGCCTGGGTGTCTCGCCCCACGTCCACGTAGTGCGCGGAGGCGGAGAGCACGGGCAGGGGCTCGGTGGAGGCGGGCGCCGCCAGCGTCAGCTTCACGACGACACGCACGGTCTGCTCGCCCGCCATGTCGTACAGGGGCACCTTGACGATGGAGCCCTCGCGCGTGGAGGGCAGGCCCAGGACCTCCGCGGAGTGGACATGCGCGGGCAGCTCCAGCCGCAGCTCCACCTTCCGGGCCACGGTGCTGGTGGCCTGGTCCAGCTCGCGGGAGAAGACCTCCGACAGGCGGGCGGAGTCGTCGATGAAGCCGGAGAAGCCGCCGCCCTGCTCCGCCATGCCGCGCATGAGGGCGGCGTGGAAGTCCTCGCCCACGCCCAGCGCGCTCACGGTGACGCCCCGGTCGCGCAGCTCCCGGGTGATGCGCAGCAGCTCCGGCTCCGAGGTGAGGCCCGTGGTGGGCTGGCCATCACTCAGCAGGATGGCGCGGCTGACCTTGAACTCCGGCAGGTAGGGGTACAGGGCGGTGGCCGCCTCCTGGAGCGCCCCGCTGATGTTGGTGGAGCCGTCCGAGTAGATGCCCTGGATGAGGGAGAGCAGGTCCTCGCGGACCTCCTTCGTGACGAGGCGGCTGGGGATGACCGTCACGTCGGTGCCGTAGTGCACCAGCGCCAGGCGGTCCTCGGGGGTGAGCCGGCGCACCAACTCCATGGCGGCGCGCTGGGCGTCGTTGTGCTTGCGCCCCGCCATGGAGCCGGACCGGTCTACGACGAGCGCCAGGTTGACGGGGACGCGCCGGCCGGGAGGCGCCGGGCGGGCCTTGAGCTCCATCCAGGCGAAGGCCTCGCTGGGGCCCGTCTGGACGTAGGCGCCCGACAGCTTGCCCGACAGGGTGAGGGCGCCGGAGGTCGGCTCGGAGGCCACCAGGGGGAGGATGGCGGTGGACTCGGGCTCGTTGGGCAGGGACACCGTGTGGCTGGTGTCGGTGACGGGTGGGGGCGGTGGGGGCACGGGGGCCGGGGGCTTGCCCAGCGAGAGCGCGCCCAGGGCGAGCAATCCAGCGGCGGACAGCAGCAACAGGGTGCGGTTCATGCGTGCCTCGGGGGTGGGAAGGGCGGACGTGGACGCCACACTCTCCCGTCCGACCCCGGGCCGCATCGGTCACCGGGAGGAGGGTCCCCCCGATGACGGATACGTCCAGCCCCCCTCGTGGATCCACCCCGGCCCGCATAAAGCGCGGGGGGAACGCAACCGTGATGCACGAATGGTCGATAACCAGTGCAAGGCGTCGACTTCGATGAATCCTCCTGGCCTCGGACGGCTGGGACCGCACTGGGCACTCGCCCCCGGGGAGAAGAGAACATGACTACGATCGGCAAGCCGGGCTCGCGTCCCACGTCGCTGGTGAAGCAGGAGCCGGTGAAGCAGGTCTCGAAGGAGACGCGCCCCAACCAGGTGAAGGCGGCGGTGGACCAGCGGATGCGGGACGGCTTCGACGCGGGCCCCCGGACGACGGGCACCGCGGCTCGGCCGACCCGCGAGGCTCGACCCAACCTGGACGGTGAGGGCGCGCGGCCGCCCGGTGGTCCCGGGGCGACGGTGGGCAAGGCGGCGAGCGCGGCGGCGGACGCCATCAAGAAGGCCCTGGCGGGCACCGGTCCCCAGGTGAGCACCAACGCGTCCGGCCAGACGGTGGTGGACCTGGGCGCCGGCAACAACTCCGCGACGGTGAAGCAGAACACCGACGGCGGGCTGACCATCACCTCCGGCTCCGACACCGTGACGCTGACGGCGGAGCAGTCGCGCAACGCGGTCATCCAGGGCGGCGACGGGGATGACTCCATCACCGTGGACGCCAACGTCACGCACAACCTCACGCTGGACGGCGGCGCGGGCAACGACAAGCTCACCGGCGGCAAGGGCAATGACAAGCTCGTCGGTGGCGCGGGCAACGACACCCTCATCGGCCGCGAGGGCAACGACGCCATCTCCGCGGGCGACGGGGACGACTACATCGAGGGCGGCGCGGGCAACGACATCGCCCTGGGCGGCGCCGGGCGCGACGTGCTCTACGGCCTGGACGGCAACGACCTCCTGCTGGGCGGCGGGGACCGCGACTACATCGACGGCGGCGCGGGCAACGACGTGGCCCTGGGCGGCGCTGGGGATGACCAGGTCCTGGGCGGCCGGGGCAACGACTACCTGAGCGGTGGCGCGGGCAACGACGCGGTGGCGGGCGGCGCGGGCAAGGACACCGTGCGCGGCAACGCCGGCACCGACAAGCTCTACGTCGAGGAGAACGAGACCACCGACGGGCCGCAGACCGAGCGGACCATCGTCGACATGACGGACGCGGACAAGCGTGGCCGCTCCATCACGGTGGAGGGCACCGCCGACTTCCAGGCGCGGGTGCAGTCGGACCTGGACGCGATGCGCTCGCTGCCGTCGGGCCAGGCCCTGCTGGCCACGATGGACAACAGCGGCAAGACGACGACCATCAAGTCGACGACGGGCGGCAACTCCGCGGCGCCCGACAACCGTGCGGACGCCTGGTTCAACGCGGACGGCACGCCGGGCAAGGGCACCAACGGCACGGTGAACTACAACACCACCCGCACCTCGCTGGGCAGCGAGGAGTGGATGACGCGGCCGCCCTCCGTCGCGCTGTTCCACGAGATGGTGCACGCGTCCGACTACAACAACGGCACGCTGGCGCTCGGCGAGAAGAACGGCACCAACAACCGCGAGACGTCCGCGGTGGGCCTGCCCATCGACCTGGACCAGAACCCCGCCACGCCCGACGTGGTGCAGCCGGGCCGCCCGGGTGAGAACGTCTTCCGCGACGACCTCAACCTGCCCACCCGGCCGCGCTACTAGTCTCCGGGCGCCATGAGAGCTCCGCCGCGTCGCGCTGGCGCCTGGTGCGCCGCGCTGGCGATAATCGTGGGCTGTACGCGGGCCGTGGAGCGGCCCGCGAACCCGGAGGAACGCGTGGCACAGGCGGACGTGGAGCTGAAGGTGGAGTCGGTGTCGAGCGGGCCCGAGGAGCTCGGAATCACCTACGCGGTGCACAACCGCTCCTCGCGCGCGCTCCTCCTCCTGGATGGGCTGCCGGAGTGGGGCCCCACGGGCTACGTGGGCATCGCCCCGGAGCGGGCCTACGTGGACCTCTCCGGCGACGGCGCGGTGCTGCTGCGCGCGCTCATCCCCGTGCCGGAGGACCTGGACGTGGAAGCGCCCGAGGTCCCCGCCGTCAGCCGCGTGGAGCCCGGCGCCACCGCGTCCCGTCGCCTGGTGGTGCCGCTGCCCCTGCGCACCTCCATGCCCTACGCCACGTCTCCGGAAGTGACGCGGCCGCTGTCCGCGGTGCGCGAGCTGCGCCTGCGCGTGGCGTACCTGCCGGACTCAGGCGAGGTGCGACTGCACGGCGAGACACAGGCCCAGGGCCAGTCGTACCGGACGCTCGAGTACGGCCAGGCCGCGTCCGGTCAGCAGCTCCTGGACAGCGGCCCGCTCGCGCTGGACGGCGTGAAGAAGTAGCTCACGCCTTCGCCGCGGGCTGTCGCAGCCGCACCAGCTCCTCGACGACGTGCCGCACGCGGCTCTCGTCGAAGGGCTTCTCCAGGAGCGGGTTGGGGATGCTCGCCAGGAACTCCCGGGCGCCGGTGGTGAAGGCGCCCCCCGAGACGAAGACGAAGCGCCCCTCCAGGCCCGCGTGCGCGCGACGCACGGACTCGTAGACGTCGCGCCCCGTCAGGTCCGGCATCATCACGTCGCACAGCACCGCGTCCGGCTCCAGCCCTTTCTCCAGGAGCTCCAGGGCCTGCCGTCCGCTGCACGCCACCTCCACCTCGTGGCCTCGGAGGATGCGCTGGAGGACGCGGCCCACGGCGGGCTCGTCGTCCACCACCAGCACCCGGCCTCGGGGCGGGCTGAGCGGCAGCGTCGTCACGTCGAGCACCGGCGGCGCCGCGCGCGCGTCCGGCTCCATGGTGGGCAGCGCCACGCGGAAGGTGGTGCCCTTGCCCAGCTCGCTGTCCACGGTGATTTCACCGCCGAGCCCGTGGATGATGCTGTGGCAGATGGACAGCCCCAGGCCCGTGCCCACGCCCACGGGCTTGGTGGTGAAGAACGGGTCGAAGATGCGGTCGATGACCTCGCGCGGAATCCCCACGCCCGTGTCCTGCACCTCCACCACCACGCGCGAGCGCCCGTCCCGCCGCGTCGCCAGCCGGATTTCATGCCGGTGCGCGCTGCCCTCCGGAATCGCCTGCGCCGCGTTCACGACGAGGTTGAGGAACACCTGGCTGAGCTTCCCCTCGTTCGCCATGACGGGGGGGATGTCGCCGTACTCGCGGCGGAGCTGCGCGCGGTGGCGGATCTCATTCGCCGCCATCATCGCCACCGACTCCAGCACCGTGTGCACGTCCAGCGGGGACACGCGCTCCTCGTCCGGTCGGGAGAACGTCTTGAGCTGACGGACAATCTGCCGCACCCGCTCCGCGCCCTCGCAGGCCTCGTGCAGCACGTCGTCCCACTCGCCCAGGTCCGGCTCGCCGCGCAGGCGCGCCTGGAGCGCCGCCGCGCCCTCGCCCGGGGGCAGGTGGCGGCGGAACTCGTCCGACAGGAAGCTCAGGTTGGAGAGGACGAAGGCCAGCGGGTTGTTGATTTCATGCGCGATGCCCGCCGCCAGCGTGCCCACCGACGCCAGCCGGTCCGCCAGTGTCAGCCGCGCCTGCAACTGCCGCTGCTCCGTCACGTCCCGGGCGATCGACACGACGGCGGGCTGTCCGTCGAAGCGCAGGGGCAGCGAGACGACCTCCGCCACCCGCGTGCGCCCGTCGCGCCGCACCAGCCGCCGCTCTCCCGTGAGCGCGCCCGCCCGAGAGGAGTCCGCGCCGCGCATGTCCTTCACGAACTCGGAGAGCTGCCGGCCCACGAGCTGCTCCGCGCGCTCGAAGCCCAGCGTGCCCACCAGCGCCGCGTTGGCGTAGACGATGTGCCCGTCCCGCTCGATGGCCGCCGCGTCCGGCACGCCTTCAAGGAGGGCGCGGAAGCTGGCCTCGGACAGCCGCAGGGCCTCTTCGGCCTGACGTCGCTCGGTGATGTCGCGCGCCAGTCCCTCCACCGCCACCATGCGCCCCATGGCGTCCGTCACCGGGACGACGACGTGCTCCAGCCAGAGCGTGCGCCCATCCGGGTGCAGGTAGCGCACGACGACGGGCGCACCCGCCGCCGCGCGAGGCGCTTCCAAGAGCCGCTCCAGCGCGTCGCGGTCCTCCGGATGCACGCGCCGGTACCAGAGGTCCGCGTCGCCGTAGTGCGCCACCGGCCCGTAGCCCAGCTTCGCGTGCGCCACGCGGCTGACGTAGACGAAGCCCCGGGGCGGCTCCCTGCGGTACAGGTACAGCACGTCCGACGCGTTCTCCGCGAGCTGCCGGAACCGCCGCTCGCGCTCTCGCAGCGCGCGCTCCGACTCGCGCCGCTCCAAGGCCATGGAGATGGCGCCCGCCGCGGCGGACAGCAGGTCCACCTCCAGCCGGTCCCACCGCCGCGCCTCCGAGCAGTTGTCGAAGCCCACGAAGCCCGTCAGCACGCCCTGCACCCGCAGCGGCAGCACGAGGATGGAGAGGATGCCCTGCGGCTCCAGCAGCACGCGCTCCACCTCGGGGAAGCCGGAGACGAGCCCCTCGATGACGTCCCCGCGCGACAGCGTCCGCTCCCACCGCTCCAGGTCCGGGTACATGTTGAGGCCCTGGAGCGAGGGGTTGTCGATCTCCTCCCGCACGCCCGGCGCGCACCACTCCGCGCGCTGGCTGGTCAGTTGCTCACCCAGGGGGCCCGGGTGCATCTCGAAGACGTACACGCGGCTGGCCCCGGACGCCTGGCCCAGCGACGCCAGCACGGGCCCGTAGATGTCGCCGCCGTCGCGCACGGCCAGCAGCCGCTGCTGCATCTCCACCAGCGCGGTGAGGTAGCGCTCGCGCCGCGCCAGCGCGCCGTCCGCGGCCTTGCGCTCCGTGATGTCGTTGAGCGTGCCGGATGCGCCCAGCACCTCGCCGTCCTCGCCCACCATCAGGCGCGCGTAGACCTCCACCCACCGGAAGCCCTCGCTGGGGTTCAGGTAGCGCACCTCCGTGCGCACGAACTCCAACTCCTTCGTCACCAGCCGGCGGAAACCCTCCTGGCTGTGGGGTCGGTCCTCGGGGTGGACGAACTCCAGGAAGGACTTCCCCAGCGAGGTCTCCACCGTCTGACCGGTGATTTCCATCCACGCTGGATTGAGGAACGTCCACGCACCCCGCGCGTCCGTCTGGAAGACGACCTCCTTCAGGCTGTCGATGACGAGCCGGTACCGGCGCTCATGGGGAGTCCAGTCAGGCCTGGAGGGCGACGTCTGCATGTCGAAGCTCGTGCAAGGGGACCACGTCGCCTGGGCAGGGAGTCCTGGCGATGTACAACTATCCAACGATTCAGGATTTCCTGCAGTACAGGCAAGGGGGCTGCGGTGACCCCAGGATGGTTGGGATTCAGACCGCGCCCCCTTGGGTGTTGAGCGAGGGCGGGCTGTTGTCTTCCTTCAGGCAGGTGGGGATGCCACCATGCGCCAGCGGAATTCCCCTGAACTCATGTCCTCTGGCGGCGCCCAGCTTTCGATGATGCGTCAGGTGCTCGCGGAGCGGGCGGAGGCCCGGCTGAGCGATGCGGCCTTGCGCCTGCTCGTCGAGCAGGCGGCCGAAGTGCTGCTCCTGGTGGATGTGACGGGCCGCGTGCTGGTCTTCAACGCGGAGGCCGGGCGGCAATTCCGCATCGCCGCGCCCTCGCGGGTGGAGCAGGGGGAGCTGCCCGGGTGCGTCTGGGTGAGGGCGGAGGATGGCGCCACGCCGCTCGACGTCTCGCCGCTGACGCGGGCGCTGGCGGGAGAGCCGGTGTTCGAGGAGCGCTGGGGCCTGCGCCGTCCGGACGGCACGGTGGTGGTGCTGCGCGGCGGGGTGTTCCCCGTGTCGCCGGAGGGGGGGCTGGCCCCCGAGGGCGTGTTCCTGCGCGCGAGGGAAGAGGTGCCCGCGCGCCTGGACGCGACGCGCGCGGCGACGCTGCTGGCGGAGGCGGGGGCGCTGCTGGGCGCGGAGCTGGACGCGGAGGCGCGGCTGGAGCCGCTCTTGCGGCTGATGGTGCCCACGCTGGCGGACGCGGGGGTGTTCTTCCTGGGGCCCGCGGGGGAGGCGGTGCGCGCGGCGGCGGCGGTGCACGCGGAGCCGGCGCGGCACGTGGCCATGGTGGAGATGCTGCACCGCTACCCGCCGGACGCGGCCGACGCGCGCGGCCTTCCCTCCATGGCGCTCTCCGGGCGGACGGAGCGGGTGGCGTGCCTGACGCAGGCCCAGCAGGAGGACGTGGCGCGGGACGAGGAGCACGCGCGGCTGCTGCTCCTGTTGGGGCTCACCAGCTACCTGGGCGTGCCGCTGGTGGCGCGAGGCCGCGTCCTCGGCGCGCTGGCGCTGTTCCGCACCGAGGGCGCCCCGGGCTTCGGCGAAGACGACGAGCAGCTCGCGGAGGAGCTGGCCCGGCGCGTGGCGCTGTCCTTGGACAACGCCCGGCTGCTGAGCGAGGCGCGCGAGGCGGTGCGCCTGCGCGACGAGTTCCTGGGCATCGCCAGCCACGAGCTGAAGACGCCGCTGACGCCGCTGCACCTCAAGGTGCAGCTGCTCCAGAAGCAGGTGGAGGTGCTGGCCGCGCACGGCAAGCCCGTGTCCGCGGAGCGCGTGTCGGAGACGCTGGAGGTGGTGCAGCGTCAGGTGCGCAAGCTGACGAGCCTGGTGGACAACTTGTTGGACGTCTCGCGCATCACCGCGGGCCGGCTGAAGCTGGAGCTGGAGGAGATGGACCTGGCCAGCGTGGCGGCGGAAATCCTCTACCGCTTCGCGCCCGCGGCCGCGCAGCACCACTGCTCGCTGGAGATGCACGCGCCGGTGCCGGTGCTGGGCCGGTGGGACCGGCTGCGGCTGGAGCAGGTGGTGACCAACCTCCTGTCCAACGCGCTGAAGTACGGCGCGGGCCAGCCGGTGCGCCTGACGGTGGAGGCGGAAGGGCGCACCGCGCGGCTCATCGTGGAGGACGGCGGCATCGGCATCTCCGCGCAGGACCTGCCGCGCATCTTCGAGCGCTTCGAGCGCGCGGTCAGCGACCGGCACTATGGCGGCCTGGGCCTGGGCCTCTACATCACCCGGCAGATCGTGGAGGCCTTCGGCGGCTCGGTGACGGCGACGAGCGAGGTGGGGCGGGGCTCCACCTTCGTGCTGGAGTTGCCCCGCGGCGACATCCCCGAGGAGTGGCTGAGCGTGACGGAGCCGCTGGCGTGACGCTCAGGCCGCCACGTCGGTGAGGTGGGGCACGACGTGGCGAGGCAGCCGGACGTGGAACGAGCTGCCCAGCTGAGGGCCCGGGCTCTCCGCCCAGATGGTGCCGCCGTGGCGCTCCACGATTTCGCGGCAGATGAAGAGGCCCAGGCCCAGGCCCCCGTAGTGGCGCGCGGTGGCGTTGGACGCGCGCGCGAAGGGGCGGAACAGTCCCGCCAGGCTCTCCGGCGGGATGCCAATGCCCTGGTCCCTCACGTGGACCAGGATGAAGTCCCGCGCCTCCTCCAGCGTCACGTGGACGGCGCCCCCCTGCGGTGAGTAGCGCACGGCGTTGCTCACCAGGTTGGTGAGGACCTGGTCCAGGCGGGGCGCGTCCCAGTCGCCCTCCACGGGGTGCTCGGGCACGCGCAGCTCGAAGGCGATGCCTCCCTCGCCCCGCAGCTCGAAGCGCTCCATGACCTCGCGCAGCACGGGGATGAGGTCCACGCGGTTGCGCTCCAGGTCGAAGCGGCCCCCTTGGATGCGCGCGGTGTCGAGCAGATCATCCACCAGCCGCGCCAGCCGCTCGGTCTGCCGGGCCATGGAGCGCAGCGCCTTGAGCAGCCGCTCGCGCTCCGGGAAGTCGCCCGTCTTCTCCAATCGCTGGAGGGAGAGCGCGGCGAAGCCCTTGAGGGGCGTCAGCGGCGTGCGCAGCTCGTGGCTGGCCACGCTGAGGAACTCCTCGCGCGCGCGCACGGCTTCCTTCAGCTCCTCCTGCGTGGCGCCGGTGCGGTCCGCCATGTCGTTGAAGCCGCGCACCAGCTCGCCCAGCTCGTCGTCCTCCTCCACCTCCACGCGCCGGGTCAGGTCTCCCGCGGCCAGCGCGGCGGTCGCCTCGCGCAGCGTGTCCAGGCGGCGGATGATGTCGCGCGCGACGAGCTGCGAGAGCCCCAGCGCCATCAGCACGCCCAGGAGCACCAGCCCCACCACCGCCGCGCTCATGCGGGTGATCGCCGCGTACGCCACCCCCAGCTCCTGCGTCACCACCACGCTCCACGGGGAGGACTCCACGGGGGCCTCGGCCGTGAGCACGCGCCGGTCCGCCGCGTCGAACGCCTCCAGCACGCCGCCTCCGGGCCGCTCCAGCTCCGCGTCCAGCGCCTCGGGCAGGTGGGCCTCGCCCAGGAGCTGCGCGCCGGGGGCGGTGTCTCGCAGGATTTGCTTCCCGCGCCGGTCCAACACCTGCACGCGGAAGCGCTGGGACGCGGGCGTGGCGGCCTCGCTCAGCCGCTCCAGGGACAACAGGCCCACCAGCATTCCGCTGTGCGAGCCCTCCAACTCGAAGGGCAGGGCCACCGCCACCAGCGGCCGGTTGGGCGGGCGGGTGAAGGGCAGGGACAGGGGAAGCTCGCCAGGGAGGGTGGACGGCGGGAACAGCTCATGGGCCTGGAAGCCCCAGCCCTCCACGCCCTCGGACGTGGCCAGCACCTGGGCACGCTCGTCCAGGGTGAGCGCGGCGTGGAACGTCCGCTCCCTCGACGCCAGGTTGGTGAGGTACGGCACCAGCCGCTCCCGCTCCCCGCTGGCCAGCGCCGCGCGGAAGCCCGGGGACTCCAGCAAGAGGTGCAGCGACTCGCGCGAGTCATCCAGGTAGCGCCGCAGGAAGTCCGCCTCCCCCGCGGCCGCGTAGCGCGTGTCGTCGCGCACCTGCTGCTCGATGGCCCGCTGGGCCAGGTACGCCGCGAGCCCTCCCAGCGCCAGCAGGGGCACCAGCCCCGCGAAGGCCAGCCCGCGCAGGAGCTTCCACCCCACGGTGCGCGGCGCGCCGGGCCGCCACGGGCTCGCCTGGGCCACGCAGGAGACCGCGAGCACGATGTAGACGCTGGCGCCCAGCCACGACGAGCCTCGGGCCAGGGCATAGCCCAGCAGCGTGAAGGGCACGGCCATCGCGAGCATCAGGACGTTGGAGGTCCGCGCGGGCAGCCAGCGCGCGGGCACGAGCAACCCCACGGCGCTGGCGGTGAACAGCAGGCCGATGAG
This sequence comes from Myxococcus stipitatus DSM 14675, assembly GCF_000331735.1. Taxonomy (GTDB): domain Bacteria; phylum Myxococcota; class Myxococcia; order Myxococcales; family Myxococcaceae; genus Myxococcus; species Myxococcus stipitatus. The sequence continues at coordinate 264,039 of NC_020126.1, forward strand.
GGGCCGCAGCGGCGCCAGGTGCGCGTAGACGGACAGCGGGAAGCGCTCCGGGGCGGAGAGCAGCGCCACGCCGAACGCGGCGCCGGTGAAGGCCACCACCGTGCGCAGGATGGGGCGCCGGCGCATGGACGGCCAAGCCTCCAGCAGCAGGCCCACGAAGAACAGCGGGTACATGATGGTGCCCGTGAAGCCGCCGGGCAGCACGCTGAGCACCCACCAGTACAGGGCGATGGCCACCGCCAGCAGCGCGCGGCCGCCCAGGTCCAGCCAGCGCGGGGCGCGCGGATACAGGAGCGCCCCCATCAAGGTGATGCTTCCGGCCAGGTACGTGAGCCCCAGCAGCCGGACGTACGGGTACAGGGGCCGGAACGCGGCCATCCGGAACTCGTACGGCACATACGTCATGAGCACGCCGCACATCAGTCCGATGAGCGCGGCGGGCCAGGTGAGGGGCAGCAGCGTCGGTGGGGAGGGCGCCTGAGGTGTACGCGGAGCGGAAAGTAGAGACATCTTCTTCCCGGATTCACGCGTGTCAGGGCCCATGGATACTAGTGCTCCCGCGCGTTTCGTCCGGGGCCTGACACCCGGGACGATTCAGGTGGGACACCGTGCGTCAGGCCACCTCGAGCACCGTCCACTCACGCACCTCGCCAGCCAGCGTCACTTCGATGGTGTCGCCCGCCTTGCGGCCCATGAGGGCCTTGCCCACGGGGGAGGCGGGGGTGATGACGGACAGGAAGCCGTCGCCGCCGGGGCCGGTGAGCTCCGTGCCGGCGCCCACGGGCAGCATGAAGAAGGTGCGCTCGGCGAAGCCCTCCTCGTCCTCGGTGCTCACGTCCACCAGCGCGCCCAGGCCCACGGGGCCCTGGCGGGGAAAGCGGGGCACGGGGCCTCGGCCGAAGTTCGTGAGCGCCTGGAGCTCCTCCTGCACGCGGCGGGCGCGGTGGGCCTGGCCGGTGGCCAGACTGCCGAACTCCAGGGCGGCGCGGCCGTCTTCCTTCTTCTCCGACTCGGTGGCCAGGCTGCGAGCCGCCTCGCGTGCCTCGGCTTCCGCCCGGTGGGCCAGCCTGTCGCTCTGCTGGAGGCGCTCGGCGAGCTGGTGCATCAGAGCCTGCTTGTCGAGTGACATGATGGCACAGAACTGTAGCCCTCCCGGGCAGTCCCTCCAGTTTTCAGCCGGGGCGCCGAATCAGGCATGCTGGCGGGCCATGACGCCCCAGGAACTGTCCCAGAAGGCCCGGCAGCTCGTCGCGGAAGGCGCGGTGCTGCTGGATGTGCGCACGCCCGCCGAGTTTCAGCAGGGCCACCCGGAGGCCGCCCGCAACATCCCCGTGCAGGAATTGCCCCAGCGCCTGAAGGAGGTGGGCCCGCCCGGCACGAGCGTGGTGGTGTACTGCGCCGCCGGAGGCCGCAGCGCGGTGGCCGCACAGCTTTTGCGCTCCAACGGTTTTCCGGACGTCTTCGACCTGCGCTCCGTGAACAACTGGTAGCGCTCCGGCCCGAGGGGCGCCGGTGGTGCGTGACATGAGGGGCGGCTTGGAGCAGCGTGGCGCTGTTCCGCCATGAACCGCACCGCTGGCTTCCTCATCGTGGCCCTGTCCGGGGTGTGCTTCGGCGCGCTCGGGCTTTTCGGTCGCCTCGCCTATGCGGCGGGCACGGATGTCCCCACGCTTCTCTTCCTGCGCTTCACGGGGGCGGGCGTGGTGCTGGGATGCGCCATGGTGGCGCTGCGCCGGTCGCTGCCCAGGGGGCGGCTGCTCGTGAACCTCATCCTGCTGGGCGCGGTGGGGTACGTGAGTGAGGCGGCGGTCTACTTCACCGCGCTGAAGTACGCGCCCGCGGGGCTGGTGGCGCTGCTGCTGTACTCCTTCCCCGCGCTGGTGGCGCTGCTCCAGGTGTTCGTCTTCCGCGAGCGCCTGGGCCGGCTCAAGTGGGTGGCGGTGGTGCTGGCCCTGTGCGGCACGGCGCTGACGGCGGACCTGCGGCAGGGCGAGGTGACGCCGCTGGGCGTCTTCCTGGGGGTGTTGTCCGCGGTCATCTACGCCCTCTACGTCGTCTTCAGCGCGAGGGTGGCGGGAAAGGCGGGGCCGCTCGTCTCCAGCACCGTCATCCTCTTGTCCGCGGGGCTCACCTTCGGCCTCGTGGTGTTGGTGCGGGGGCCGTCCTGCCCCACGACGACGCAGGGCTGGGGGGCAGTGGCGGGACTGGCCTTCATCTCCACCGTCGTCGCCGTGCTCCTCTTCTTCGTGGGCATCGCGCGCATCGGCCCGGTGAACACGTCGCTGGTGTCCAACATGGAGCCGCTGACGGCGGTGGTGCTGAGCGTGCTCTTCCTGGATGAGCGGCTCAGCCTGCGTCAGGTGCTGGGCGGCGCGCTCATCCTCGGCGCCGCCGTGCTGCTGGCCCGCTCCGACATGCCCGGCGCGAGCCTCCGGGCCGCCGAGCGCGCGAAGTCCGAGGAGACCGCTCCGGGAGCGGGGTGAAGCGCCGCGAGTTGGGCCGAGGCAGAGGGCCCGGAGCGGGGGCAGCGCCGCGCCGAGCCGAAGGAGCGCGCCCGGAGCGAGTGATGCACCGCGAGCCGAGCCGGGCCGGGTCAGCGGCCCGCCCGCGGCCATCGGAACACCTAGCGCGTCACGCGCCGCAGGAAGTGGCTGACGTCGCGCACGAAGGTCTGGGGCAATTCCGCGTGGGGCGCATGGCCCGTGTCCGGGTAGAGGATGTAGCGCGCGTCGGGCAGCGCATCGACGAGCGCCTGCTGCTGCGCGACGGGGAAGAAGCCGTCCTGGTCTCCGCCCACCACCAGCACGGGCACGCGGATGGAGCCGAGGCGCGCGGAGTGGTCCTCCGCAATCAGCCCATCGAGCGTGTCCTGCCACACGCGCGCGGGGAGCTTCAGGCTCTCCGAGACGAGCGTGTCCAGATACGACGCGGGCACGGGGCGCACGAAGGTGCTCGACTGGAAGTCGCGCACGAAGGCCGGGTCGACGGTGCCCACCTGCTCATCGACGACCGACTTGAGGAACAGGGCCACCTCGTTGCCCGAGACGGTGGGCGCCGAGCCGACCAGCACCAGGCCCTCCACGCGGCGCGGGTAGTCCAGCGCCACCTGCTGCGCGACGAAGCTGCCCATGGAGTGGCCCACGATGATGGCGCGCCGCTCCCCCACCGCGTCCAGGAAGGCCGCCACGTCCGCGGCGAAGAACTGCTGCGTGTAACAACACGCGGGGCGCGTCGAGTCACCATGACCACGCTGGTCCAGCGCGTAGATGTGGAAGTCGCGCGAGAAGAGCGACAGGTTCAAGTCCCAGGTGTGGTGCGAGTCGGTGTAGCCGTGGAGGAAGACGACGGCGGGACCGTGGCGCGAGCCCTGCTCGACATAGCGCAGCGTCACCCCCGTGCGCAGGCGGACGGAGCGCTCGCGAGGCTTCGCGGACGACAGCTCACTGGACTGCTCCGCGGTCTGCGCATCCGACGGCGCCGCCGTGGGCTCGGGCTCGGAAGCGGGGCCACAGGCGAGCAGGGGCAGCGTCAGCAGGGCGGCCAGAAGCATCTTCATGGGTGCGTGCCTTGTCGAGACCCGGCGGTTCATCCGCCGTGACATGAATCATTCTACGCCTACCTCTGACATTGTTTTGTCTGTCACGACGTCCGGGGTCCTGTTTGCTCCAGTGTGCGAGGCGAAGCCGACCCGGAGTCCGGGCTTTCGTCACTCGGAACGGAAGGTTTCTGCCTGAGCGAAAACCTGTCTCAAACAGGGGGCCTGCGTCATTGAAGCGCGGTGAAGTGGCATTCACTGACAGGCTGAAACGTGATGTCAGGAATGACGGCGCCGAGCCATGGGCCCGAAGTCTGACCCTGCCTGTGATTGCAGCCCTCCTGCACTGCTCCAGTGATGGCGGCGCGTCCCCGGAAGTCGAGGAAATGGGCCCGAAATCGGCCCGCTCCCGAGGAGAAGAACGGGGTCTGTAACCTTTCGTCGGCCTTTTTCGTGGAGGCGTCGAGAGCTCGGGATTCCTCCCGGGCGATGCGACGGAGGCAGGACATGACGGCGAAGAAGGTGGCGGTGGTGGGAGGCGGTCTGGGCGGGCTCACGGCGGCGGCGCTGCTGGCGCGGGGCGGGTGCGCGGTGACGCTGTTCGAGCGCTCCAAGCACCTGGGCGGGCGCGGGCAGACCTCGGAGGTGGATGGGTTCAAGTTCAACCTGGGACCTCGTGCGCTCGCGGTGGCGGGGGCGGGGATGCGGGTGCTCGGGCGGCTGGGGGTGAAGCCCCAGGGCCATGTCCCCGGGCAGAAGGGCGGGACGTACGCCTTGAGGGCGGGCCGGCTGCACACGCTGCCCCGAGGTCCGGTGTCGCTCCTGACGTCGGACCTGCTGGGCCTGGCGGGCAAGCTGGAGCTGGCGCGGTTCCTGGGGGGGATGCCCCGGGTCGACGCGGATGCGCTGGAGGACGTGTCGATGAAGGCGTGGCTCGACACGCGCGTGTCGAGCGACGAGGTGCGGGAGGTCGCGGGCGCGCTGGTGCGGGTGGCCAGCTACTGCGCGGACCTGGATGTGCTCAGCGCCCAGGCGGCGGTGCGGCAGCTCCAGCAGGCCCTCAAGGCCAACGTGCTGTACGTGGACGGGGGCTGGGCCTCGCTCGTCACGAGCGTGACGGCGGTCGCGCGGGAGGCGGGTGTGCGGGTGGAGCTCTCCGCGAAGGTGGACCACGTCGTCGTGAAGGACGGACAGGTGGTGGGGCTGCGGCTGGGGGACGGCACCGTGCACGCGGCGGACGCGGTGGTGGTGGCGGGGGCGCCCGGGGATGTCGCCGCGATGCTGCCGGGCGACGAGGTGTTGGAGCGCCAGGCCGCCGCCGCGACGCCGGTGAAGGCGGCCACGCTGGAGCTGGGCCTGTCCCGGCTGCCGAAGCCGCAGGCGCTCTTCGCCCTGGGCATCGATGGTCCATGGTACGCCTCCGTGCACTCGGCCTACGCGAAGCTGGGACCCGAGGGAGGCGCGATGGTGCACGTCATGAAGTACCTCACGGAGGCGGACGGGCCGACGAGCGAGGCGGAGCTGGAGGCCGTGATGGACACGCTCCAGCCCGGGTGGCGCGAGGTGCTGGTGGCCAGGCGCTTCCGCCCCTCGTTGGTGGTGACGCACCTGCTGCCCACCGCGAAGGACGGCGGCCTGTCCGGCCGGCCCACGCCCCAGGTGCCGCACGTCGGCGGGCTGTTCCGCGTGGGCGACTGGGTGGGCGACGAGGGCATGCTGGTGGATGCGTCCTTCGCCAGCGCGGAGGCGGTGGAGCACGCGCTGCTGCGCCGGGGGCGGCACGCGGCGGCGGAGCCCCTGCGGATGGCGGCGGGAGCCTGAGCGTCATGACGGACCGGGCACATGGGGCGTTGGCGGAGGCGGCGCGGGAGCATGAGCGCTACTTGTGGGGGCTGTGCTACCGCATGACGGGGGTGGCGGCGGACGCGGACGAGCTGGTGCAGGAGACCTTCGCCCGCGCGCTGACGTCACCGCCTCCGCGGTCCGAGGACCTGCGCCCCTGGCTGACGCGGGTGGCGGTGAACCTGTCTCGAGACGCCCTGCGCCGCCGCCGGCGCGAGGCCTACGTGGGGCCCTGGCTGCCTTCCCCGTTGGAGACAGGCGAGGAGGACGTGCCCCACGCGGCGGAGGCGCGGCTGCCCGGAGGCGGCTCGACGGAGGGGCGCTACGAGCTGCTGGAGAGCGTCTCCTACGCCTTCCTGCTGGCGCTGGAGGCCCTGTCCCCCAAGCAGCGCGCGGTGCTGCTCCTGCGCGACGTGTTCGACTCCACCGTGCGCGAGGTGGCCGACGCGCTGGACATGAGCGAGGTCCACGTGAAGGTGGTGCACCACCGCGCCCGAGCGGCCATGGCGGCCTACGACGGCGCCCGGTGCGTGCCGACGAAGGAGCTCCAGGAGCGCACGCGCGCCGCGCTGGAGGCCTTCCTGGGGGCGCTGATGTCCCGTGACGTGGCGGCGGCGCAGGCCCTGCTGGCCGACGACGTGCGCGCGCTGTCGGATGGCGGCGGAGAGGTTCGCGCGGCGCAGGTGCCGCTGGTGGGCCCGCAGCGGGTGATGCAGTTCCTGGCGAAGCTGCTGCTGCAGCGAGGTCCACCGACGTCGATGGAGCTCCAGTCGCTCAACGGCCTGCCCGCGCTGGCGATGACCTTCGCGCCGGACAAGGACCCGATGCACGCCACCCGAGGCGTGTTCCGCGTGGAGCTGGGAGCGGATGGACGCATCGCGCACATCCACTCGGTGCTCACGACGCGCAAGCTCAGGGGCGTGCGGATTCCTCCGCCCGCGTGAGCCCCCCGCTCCAGGCCCTCGCCATCCTGGCGCGAGGGCCCTCGAGCGGGGCGGGGAGGGCTACCGCGCGGCGCCCACCGGACTGCCCGGGGGCGAGGCCGTCGCGCTCGACTCGCGGCGGCGCAACAGGCCCCAGACGCCATAGGCCACCAGCACGAAGCAGCCGTACTGCGCGGGCGTCAGGCCGAAGTAGCGCGCGTCCACGTAGCTCATGTCCGTGGCGCGCAGGAAGTCGAAGCCGAAGCGGCACGCCGCGTAGAGCAGGGCCAGCAGCGGGAGCAGCCGCCCCTTCATCTTCGGCACGTCGCGCAGCGCGTACAGCAGGCCGGAGATGGCGAACAGCGCCATGGCGTCGTACATGCCCAGGTCGTGCCGGGGGCCGTTGGGGAAGGCCACCGCCATGAAGAAGTCGGTGCGCACGCCGGGGTGGTCATGCACCGCGAAGCAGCCCAGCCGCGCCACCGCCCAGCCCGGCGCCACGCCCAGCGCGAACGCGTCCGCGTAGTCGTTGAAGCGCAGCTTGCGGTGCCGGAAGAAGAAGATGGCCGCCAGGATGCCGCCCACCAGGCCGCCGAACGACGACAGCCCGTCCCACACCTTCAGAATCTGGAACGGCGACTTGGCCAATTCCTCCGGGTGGTAGAAGAACAGGTGCACCCAGTGGCCCACCAGCACGCCCACGCCCACGCCCCACGGGGCGTAGTCGGCGAGCGGCGTGGGGTCCAGCCCTTGGCGCTCAGCCTGCTTGCCGAGCAGCCGGGCGGCCAGCAGGATGCCCAGGGCGACGAAGATGCCGAAGGGCTCGATTTTGAGGGGCCCCAGGTTCAGTGAGGGGGCATGCCAGTAGGGAATCACGTCGATGGCTCCAAGGGGGCGCGTACGTCCTTCCCCACTTAATCCGTCGTTGAGGATGGGTGCGAACAATTGTGGGGACGCGAACTTCCCCCCTCCTGCCCGTCCCCTGACCACGCCTCGGGTCGGGTGGCGGACACCCCTCCTGTGCCGCTCCGAGCAGTCCGCCCGCCTTCCTTCATACTTCCAGACGCTCCAGAAAGTCCCGCTAGGACCGAATCGGGGGGGCTCATGCGTCTACAACTTGGAAACCCTGCTTTAATTGTCAGGGCCGTCCTGTCCAATCTCCCCATGCGGACAGGATTCCAGGAGGGACGCGCGAGGCATGGAGCTGCGGACCACAGCCGAGAAGGGCCGGGAGCCAGAGCGGGCGCGGGGCCGGCGTGTGTCCGGCCTGATGCCACGGGCTGAGTGGGGATTCGAGGGCCGCGCCGCGGCCCCACGCAACGAGGAGGGCCCAGGCGCCGGGCGAGAGCACCCGGCGGTGCGGCGCGCCACCCATCGCGCGCCATTCATCTCCCGCCACCCCCGCAAGGCTCCGGGCGCGGCGGATGCGGCTTGGATGCGGGCGGCCCTTGTCGCGCGCCGCTCGCGCTGCACGGTGGTTCAAGGAGTAGACAACCCATGAAGTCCTACCTGTTGGTTCCCAAGGAGTCCATCGAGACGGAGGCCCGCGTCGGGCCTCGCGGTACGCAGCAGGGCGAGCGCGTGTTGCCTCGCACCACGGCCCTTCGTTTCGCGGTCGCCAATCGCGCGCCGGATGCGCTGTCGTCGCTGGGCATGCGCTCGGCCACGCTGCCCGGCCCGCGTCCTCCCGTCAGCGGAGAGGAGGCTCGCAAGCGCGTGGCGAAGGGCTCGCGCATCAAGCGCCCCACCACCCGCGGCGCGGACGCCACCATTCCGCCGCTGCCGGGGGCCCCCGTGACGGAGCAGACGGGCAGCGAGGCGGGCAGCTTCCGCTTCATGCCGCTCATCGGCGCCACCATGGCCCACTTCTACTCGGAGGCCACGGAGGCCGAGGCGCGGGGCGAGTTGGCCAACGACTTCGAGTTCATCCCCGACGTCGTCCCCCTGTCCTTCCCCGGCCCCGTGTCGGCGGGGCAGTCCGGACCGCGCAACCGGGGCATGAGCTCGCTGGCCCAGCGCGAGTGGCCCGACGAGAGCGGCGTGCCCCTGGCGCACGCGCAGGGCATCCGGGGCGCGGGCGTGCTGCTGGGCGTGCTGGACACCGGCGTGGACGCGGACCACCCCGAGCACACCGCTCGGGTCATCCAGTTCCGCTACGTGTCGCTGTTCCCCAACTCGCCCCACAATCCCGCGCGCGACATCCGCGGCTTCGACCCGGACGGCCACGGCACCCACGTGTGTGGCATCGCCGCGGGCACGCACCATGGCGTCGCCCCGGAGGTGGACCTCTATGTCGCGTCCGTCATCGAGTCGGAGACCATCCGCACCAGCCTGGGCCGCGTGGCCGCGGGCATGGAGTGGCTGCTCCACCAGTTCAGCAGCCCGCAGAACGTCACGCGCCCCGCGGTGGTGAACCTGTCACTGGGCTTCCCGCTCAAGCCCCCGCCGGGAATCTCGGAGGCCGACTACCGCCTCAACCAACGCGCGCTCCAGACGATGATTCGTCGACTGCTGGACAGCAACGTCCTGCCCGTTGTCGCGGCAGGCAACAGTGGACCCGACACGGTTGGTTATCCAGCCGCCTTTGAAGAGTCCCTGGCCGTGGGGGCAGTCGACTTCGAGCGCAACGTGGCTCATTTCTCCGCCAGTGGCGTCGTGGAGCGCCGCGTCGTACCCGACGTCATGGGTTACGGGGTGAATGTGTATTCCAGCACAGAGCGGCGCTGTAACAATCAGGCGTTCTACGAACGAATGAGTGGCACGAGCATGGCGGCGCCTTATGTAGCGGGTATCGCGGCGCTCTATCGGTGCCGCGCCCCTGACTTGACGGCGCTCGAGGTGCGGGATTTGATTTTGGCCAATGCGGTCAAGCTCCCTCGCTCCAATGGGCATCGGACGGGCAAGGGCCTGGCTGTATTCAGGTGACGGTGGTGGGTCGCAGCCGGGGTCGGCGCCAGGTGAGCGCCGGACCCGGGGGAGGATGAGGCCATGAGCAGGAAGAATGGCGAGCCAGGGGACGGTTTCGCTGCGGGCGGTTCTTACGTCTCCTCGTCGGTGCGCACGTTGCCTGGCTCGGCCAGCGCGCGCACGCCGCCCGAGTGGATAGACATCACGGTGATGCCGCGAGAGGTCCCCGCGGCGTCCCGACGGCACACGTCTGCCCGCCCTCCGCCCCGGTCTCGGGCGGAAGTCCACGGGGCCGGGCTGGCGGAGAGTGCTCGCTTCCACGAGAGCCTCATCCGGTGGATTGAGGCGCACAACCTCCAGGGCTCCGTGCGTTCGGTGAGTCCGCCGGGCTCATTGCCCATGCTTCACCTGCGCTGCGCGCCGCGTGTGCTGGATCAGCTCCGCCGCGCTCCGGAGTTCGAGGCAGGCGCGACAATGCCCGTCGACCTCTACTAGCGGTGGGTGCCCCTCGCCTTCGCACCCCTGGTCTGGGCTCCCCATCCGATACCGCGGAGGGCGGCCCGCTTTGCTTCGTTCACCAGGCGCAAGTCCCTTCCGCGCCTTACGCCCGGAGAGACTTGAAAGGGTTCTGATACCAGCAACCCACGGTCTCTCCGCTTCTTCCTGATTAACGAAGAAAGTCGCGATTGTCCTGTCATCCCGCAATCGTCCCAAAGGGCAGCGAGGTGTCAGGTGCTCTTGAAAGCAAGACGCCAAGGGGTACGGGTGTGTCTTTGCGAGGGGTGAGTCGGGCGGTAAGGGAGCGGAATGCTCCTCGTGAGGACGGAAGACTTCATCGACGCACCCCCTGAGCAGGTGTGGGAGGTGCTGAGCGACTTCGCGCGCTATCCGGACTGGAATCCCTTGGTGTTGGAGGCGCGGGGGCGGCTGGAGGTGGGGGCGCGTGTGGCGATGCGGGCCTACCCGCCAGGAGGTCCGGCGTGGTGGGCCCTGTGCTTCACGGCGACGCTGGTCCGCGTGGAGTCACCCGGGGCGTTGGAGTGGACGGGCGGCGTGCCGGGGGTGTTGCGGGGGCGGCACTTCTTCCACCTGACGATGGAGGGGCGCGGGACGCGGTTGGTCCATGGAGAGGAGTTCCAGGGGGCGGCGACGGTGCTCTTCGGGAAGAAGCGCGTCGCGGCCATCCACACCGCCTATGCGGCGATGAACCGCGCGTTGGCGGAGCGGGTGCGCGGGTAGCGGGCGCTCGTCCGGGCTCCGTCGGGTTTCAGGCAGAGGCGGGTGGGCGTGTCCCGCGGGTGTATCGCCTGGTCGACGCGGGTGCGGATGTCGCGTCCTTGGTGCGGTCCCAAGTCGAGCCGTCGTGCAAACCCTGAGCGGCCCGTTTCGCCGAAGAGGGCATGCATGGATGGACGACGTTGGCTGCGCGTGGGTGCCGTGGTGCTCTGCCTCACCCACGCGAGCTCCGCCTGGGCGCAGTCCCCCGAGGATGAAGGCCCCGGTGAGGTCCTGTCGGAGGAGCAGCTGGAGCAGCTGCTCGACACTCCGGCCGCGCAGCCTTCGGGCTCGGAGCTCTCCGTGTCGATGTTCGGTCCCGAGCAGCTCGCGCCGTACTTCTCCCAAGGGGCGCTGGCCAAGGCGCGGGAGGCGCTGCGCCTGGGCCGCCATGCGCGAGCCCGCGCGCTGCTCGCGGCCGAGGACTCCTCGCTGCCCGTCCGCTTCCTGCGTGCGCAGAGCGCGCTCCTGGCCCGCGACTACGCCACCTCCTCGGAGGAGCTGGCCGCGCTGGCCGTCGACTACGCGCCCCTGAAGGACCACTTCCTGCTGTGGGCGGCGCAGGCCAACGAGAAGCTGGGCAAGCGGGAGCTGGCCGCGGCGCAGTATCGCGAGGTGAGCACGGGCTCCCCGCTCTACGCGGAGGCGCGCTTCAGCCTGGCCCGCGTGCTCCGGCGCCAGCGCGATATCCCCGGCGCGGTGGCGGCGCTCGAGGAGCTCATCGACAGCCGGCAGACGAAGGGGCCGGACGTGCTGCGGACGAAGGCGCTGCTCGCCGTCTGTGACCTGGCTCGGGCGCAGGGGCAGTACAACCTGGAGCACCGCGCGCTGCTGGAGGTCTGGGCGACGAGTCCGCTGTCGCGCGAGGCGCAGCGGGCGCGTCAGCGCCTCACGGGGTTGTCGCTGCCGCTGAAGTGGAAGGTGCGCCGCGCGGAGGCGCTGGTGGAGCTGCACCACAACGTCGCGGCGATGGAGCTGCTTCGCGGGGTGATGTCCCAGGTGGAGCTGCCCGACGAGCTCTCCTGTCGCGCGCACCTCGCCTATGGCCGAGCGCTGCGCAAGGAGCGCCAGCACCGCCGCGCCATCCAGCTCCTCGCGCCCGTGGCGGAGAAGTGCCTGTCTCCGGAGCAGCGGCCGCAGGCCCTCTATGTGCTGGGGTACTCGCAGTCGGTGGTGGACCCCAAGGGCGCCATCGAGACGTACGCGACGCTCGCGCACGACTACCCCGAGCACGGCTATGCGGATGACGCGCTCTTCTTCGAGGCGTGGTTGCTCCAGCGCACGGGGCAGACGGAGGTGGCGCTCGCGCGCTACGAGGAGGCCGCGAAGCGCTATCCCGCGGGCAACTTCGCGGCGGAGTCGCTCTTCCGGGCGTTCTGGCTGCACACGCGGCGGGCCGCTCCCACGGACGCCCTGGCCGCGCTGGACGCGGTGGAGCACCTGCCCGCGGCCTCGCGCACGGACGAGTCGCTGTGGCGGGCGCGGTACTGGCGCGCGCGCTTGAAGGAGGGCGCGCCGCTCACCAACGCCGCCGCGCTGGACGACTACGTGCGACTGACGACGGAGCGGCCCGCGAGCTGGTACGGGATGCTGGCGCGCTCGCGGCTGGCGCGGGTGGCGCCGGTGCGGCTGGCGCAGGCGGTGCCTCCTCCCGAGCCGGGCGCCGAAGTCCCGCCCGACGAGGTCTGGCCGCTGCCTCCCGGCGTGCTGCGGAAGGACCCGCGCTTCGCCGCGGGGGTGGAGCTCTTGCGGTTGGGACATCCTGGCGCGGCGAAGGAGCTGCTCGCGGTGGACTCACGAGGCTTGCCGGAGGCGCCCGCGCGGCTGCTCTACCAGACGATGCTGCGCGCGGGGCGCAAGCAGGCCGCGAGGCAGGTGGCGCGGGTGTCCCTGCGTCAGGACGTGCAGGGCCCGCTCAACGCCGCGTCGCGTCCCGTGTGGGAGGCGACGTGGCCGCTGACGTACCGGAAGCTCATCCAGCGCTACTCGCGGGTGTCGCGCGTGGACCCGGACCTGATGCAGGGGCTCATCCGAGAGGAGAGCCGGTTCCGTCCCCGGGCGCGCTCGGCCACGGGGGCGCTGGGGCTCGCGCAGCTCATGCCCGACACGGCGAGGACGGTGGCCCGCCAGCTGAAGCTGCCCGAAGTAGGGGAGGCGGGGCTGCTCCAGCCCGCGCAGAACGTCCGCCTGGGGGCGGCCTACCTGGGGCAGCTCCTCCAGCGCTTCGACGGAAACGTGGCCTACGCGGTGGCCGCGTACAACGCGGGGCCCGCCGCCGTGGACCGCTGGCGTCAGGCGTTGCCGGAGGCGGAGCTCGACGAGTGGGTGGAGCACATCACCTTCGACGAGACGCGGGAGTACGTGAAGCACGTGCTCGGCAGCTACGGGGCCTACAAGCTGCTCTACACCGGTGAGCCGCTGATGCTGCACGCGATGCGCTCCGGAGACGTCAGCCGGCGGTAGCGACAGCCCTCGAGAGACTCCACTCCCATCGTCACGGGGTGGCGAATGTCACTCATTGTCATCCAGACACCTGGCGCAGGGCCGGGTGGTGCTTCGGGGGCTGCTCGGCGCCTGGGGGAGAAGTCGTGTCCGCTGTCATCCGCGCACGGTCCTCCCCGTGTCGCCGCCGCTCCCTCGGGCCTCACCGCTCGAAGGCGCTTCAGCGGGGGCGTCCGCTGGGAGTGCCTTCGAGGGGAAGCGGCCGGGGCCTAGAAGTTCAGGCCGCCGTCGACGTCGATGGTGCGGCCGTTGAAGTAGTCACACTCGAGGATGAACTTCACGGCCAGCCAGATGTCCTCGGGCAGGCCGATGCGGCCCACGGGGATGGCGGAGACCAGCGTGTCGCGGGCCTTCTGGTTCATGCCCTGCGTCATGGGCGTCTCGATCATTCCCGGGGCCACCGCGCCCACACGGATGCCGAAGGGGCCGAACTCGCGCGACCACGTCACGGTGTTCGCCGCGAGCGCCGCCTTGGCGGAGACATAGTTGGACTGGCCGCGGTTGCCGTGCCGCGCGATGGACGACATGTTGACGACGACGCCGGGCTTCTGGTCCGTCTCCACCATCTTCGCCACCACCTCGCGCACCATCAGCGTGGCGCCCGTGAGGTTCACGCCGATGACGGTGTTCCAGTCCTGGGTGGACAGCTTCTTCACCTGGCCCGTGGCCCGGTCCTTCTTCACCAGCAGCGCGTCGCGCAGGACGCCCGCGTTGTTGATGAGGCCGTTGAGTCCGCCCATCGCGTCGTGCGCCCAGCTCACGAAGGACGCGATGTCCTCCTCCGACGACACATCCAGCTTCCGGCGGTGGATGCCCGCGGGCAGCGCCGCCAGCTTCTCCTCCGCCACGTCGCCCACGGCCACCTGCGCCCCGGCCTCCATGAGCCGCTGCGCGAAGTGCGCGCCCATGCCCTGGGCACCGCCCGTCACAATCACCTTCAGGTCCTTGAGCTGCATGTGTCTCTCCGGTGTGGTGGGCGGCGCGGTGCCGTGAGCACCCCTCCGCCGCCAGAAGTCCCGCCGCGCAGCAGGCTACGCAACCCGGCCCGCCCTGGCCAGCGGGGAACGAGTTGAAACCTGAATCGGGATTCAACTTGGATGGAAATGAAAACGCCGCGCCGGGAGACCCGACGCGGCGCGGCACATCCTGGGAGTCTCGGCGCGGACTACAGGGCGCCGGAGATGACGGCGCCCAGGCGGCGCATGCCCTCGGCGATGAGCTCCGGCGGGCGGTTGGAGTAGTTGAGGCGGATGAACTCCGAGCGCGGGTTGGTGGCGAAGAAGGGGCTGCCCGGGACGAAGGCGACCTTCTGCTCGACGGCGCGCGGTAGCAGGGTGTCACCGCTGAGGCCCGGGGGAAGTTGGGCCCAGAGGAACATGCCGCCGTCGGGGTGTGTCCACGTCGTGCCCTGGGGCATGTGGAGCTTGAGGGCGTCCAGCATGGCGTTGGCGCGCTCGCCGTAGACGGGGCGCAGCGACTCCAGGTGGCCGTAGTAGTCGAAGTTCTGGAGCAGCTTCACCACGGCGCGCTGGGCGACGGTGGCGGTGTGCAGGTCCGTGGACTGCTTGGCGATGGTGAGGCTGCGCACGAAGTCCTTGTGCCCCGCCACCCACCCGATGCGCAGGCCCGGGGCCAGCGTCTTGGAGAAGGTGCCCAGGGACACGACGACGCCCTGGTCATCGAAGGCGGCCAGCGACGGCAGGTGCTCGCCGCGGAAGCGCAGCTCGCCGTAAGGGTCGTCCTCCAGGATGACGAAGCGGTGCTGCTGGGCCAGCCGCACCAGCTCCTTGCGCCGCTCCAGGGCCAGGGTGGTGCCCTTGGGGTTCTGGAAGTTGGGGATGACGTAGAGCAGCTTGGGCTTGTGCGTCGCGAGCACGCGCTCCAGGTCGTCCACGCGCATGCCGTGGTCGTCGCTCTCCACCGTGGCGAACTTCGCCTCGTAGCCGCCGAACGTCTGCAGCGCGGCCAGGTAGCTGGGGTTCTCCACGATGACCAGGTCACCCGGGTCCAGGAGAATCTTCGCGACCAGGTCGATGCCCTGCTGCGAGCCGTTGGTGATGAGGACCTGGTCCGCGTTGCAGACGCGGCCCTTCTTGCCCAGGTGCGTGGCAATCCACTCCCGCAGCGGGGCGAAGCCCTCGGTGGTGCTGTACTGGAGGGCGGAGCGACCGTCCTCGGCCAGCACGCGCGCGTGGGCGTCCGCGATGGCCTCCAGCGGGAAGAGCTCCGGGGCGGGCAGGCCGCCGGCGAAGGAGAGGATGTCGGGCCGCTCGGCGACCTTGAGGATTTCGCGCACCGCGGACGTCTTGATGCGCGACATGCGTTGCGCGAGACGCCAGACCGGCGGCGGGGGAAGGGGGGCGCTCATGGCGTCGGCACTCATCTCTCACTCTCCTTTGGCGTACTCGAGGGGCACGCGGACGTGCGTGTCCTCTTTGATGGATGACAGCACGATGGTGGTCTGCGTTCGGGTGACGCCGTCGATGATGCGCAGCGTCTCCACGAGCAATGAGTCGAGGGTGCGCGTGTTCGCGCTCTTGACCTTGAGCAGATAGGAGTCCTGCCCGGCGACGCGGTGGCACTCCAGCACGTCGGGCAGCGCGAGGACCTTCTTGGCGAAGCCCTCGAAGTACTTGGGGTGCTCGATGCTCACCCCGATGAACGCCGTGATGTCCTTGCCCAGCTTCGTCGCGTCCACGCGCGCCGCATAGCCGGTGATGACGCCCCGCTCTTCCAACTTGCGGATCCGCTCCGCCACCGCGGGCTGGGACAGACCGACCGCGCGCGACAGCTCCAGTTGCGTCGCGCGGCCATCGCGCTGCAACAGGTCCACCAGGCGGAAGTCGAGTTCATCCATGGGCATGGGCGGCAACAGACCTTATTTTTATAAGTCCCGAAAGCGTTCGGCTGCTAAATTAAATTTGGCGTGCAAAATAAGCAATCGGGCGGAAAGAGCAAGTCCGAAGACGAGCAGGGCAGGTGACAGGCGCCTGAATCCTGTGGCGGGAGGCCTCGCGACAGGGGCGCGAGATTGCGCGCGGCGTCATCGCGGAGGCGTGGTCGTCACGCGGTGTGGCGTGAGCGCGCGGAGGTGGATCCACGCGAGGGGCCGTGTGCGGCAAGCCTGTGCGGGGCTGCGGGCCGAGAGACGCCAAGGGGCCCCTCCAGACCTCTTCGGCGTCGAGCGAGGGTGGAAGAACGCGCGACGCCTTCCTGCGCGTGCGGCGGCCCGCTCGCAATCGCTCGCCGACCGAGGAGGGCCCACGATGCAAGGTGGAGCACATCGGAACGCGGACGGTCTTCGAGCAGCCCGTGGCCAGCCCAGACGGAACTGGTGGTGTGCCGCGACCGCGGCGCATCGAGATTGAGCAGTGGGCAGGGCAAGGCACGTCGGCCCCGTGATGCTCCTCGCGGACCGAAGCCCCCGAAGAAGAAAGGCTGCGCGCCAGCGAGTGAGGTGCGCCGGTAGGTCGCGACGTCACGCGTCCTCGCTGCCGGCACTGTCGACTCCGTCCAAGAAGATGTTTGAAGGGGGGGGCTCGAGGCAGCCCCATCGGAGGTGACGTTCGCCCGTCCCAGCGCACGGCCCACCGACCTGCCTGAAGTGGGTCAGTCGGCCCCGCGGGGCTCCTGCCTCATGTAGAGGGCGCCAGCGGCCGTGAGGGCAAAGGCCGCGGTGACCGCGGCGGCGGGCCAGCCGAAGAGCGAGACGATGGTGCCGGCCAGGGCCGTGCCGAGACTCCCGCCGATAAAATAGACAACCATGTAGACGCTGTTGAATCGGGCCGGCTGCAGCGGTTCGATGCTCAGGACCCGGCGCTGGTTGGCGACCTGGGCGGCAAACAGGCCCGTGTCGAACAGCGCCAAGGCCAAGAGCATGAGGGGGGCGGAGCTGAGGGCGGGCGCCATCGCGAATGTGCAGGCGAGGGCCAGCGCCAGGCCGGCGAACACGACCGGGCGGCTTCCGAACCTGTCCGCCAGTTGTCCCGCCACTCGGGTCGCGAAGATTCCCGACACGCCTGCGAGCGAGTAGAGGCCGATGACGGTCGGCGACAGGTTGAGCGGCGGCAAGGCGAGCGCCAGGGACAGGCCCATCCAGATCAAGCTGAAGGCGAAGAACCACAGAGCCCCGGACACGGCCGCTACGCTCAGCTCGGGGTAGGTCCGCAGCAATCGCGGCATGGCAGCCAGGGTGGCGAGGTAGGGTTGATCTCGGCGTTGAGCTGCTCCGGGAAGAATGGCCCTGCTCCCCGCCGCGCAAACCAGGCAGGCGCCGGCAACAATCACCAGCATGGCGCGCCAGCCGATTCCATCGGCCAGCCCGCCCCCGACGGCCCGGCCGAAAAGCACGCCTGCTGATATCCCGGCCGTGACGCTTCCCAGCGCGCGTCCCCGCGTTTCGGTGGGCGAGTGTTTGCCGGCCAGGGTGCTCATCTGGGCGCCGGTGCTCGCGCAGATCCCCGAGACCAGGAGCGCGGCGCCAAAGGCGTAGACGTTCGTGGCGATGGCGGCGAGCGCGAGGGACAGGCTCAGGACGGCGAGCTGGATGGGCACCAGTTGTCGGGCGGGAAGGCGATCCACCAGGGGCACCAGCAGCGCCAGTCCGAACATGTATCCCAGGATGGGCAGGCCCGCCGCCGTGCTCGTCGATTCGAGCGACGCGCCGAGATCTGCGGCGATGCGGGTGAGCTCCGGCTGGACGACGTAGCTCGTCGCCGTGGCCACGCCAGCCGCTGTCGCGAGGAACAGGACGCTTCTTCCACCAAGGCTTTCGAGGCGCGGGTCAACATGAGGGGTTGCTGAAGTCATGCTCGCGACGCTAGGCGTGGCGCCATGATGCGTCTGGCGGGATTCGGGCCTGAACAGAAACGAGCGTCGCGTGTCGAGGAACGCCACGGAGCGCTCTGGCGTCACCGCCGGCAGCCCGCTCGGTGAGCGCCTCCCGCGGCCCCTCGATTCCGCGCAGAGGCCACGACGCGCGGATGAGGCAGTCTCCGCTCGCCACCTGGGGAGGCCCGCCGCCCTCGCTGGGCGCCGATGCCGAAGAGGTCGGCGCTACGGCGTGGTGTCGCGCGGGAGCTGGCGCACGGTGTGGCCCTTCTTCTGGAGGAGGGCGACGATGCCCTCGGGGCCGACGACGTGTCCGGCGCCGACGACGACCAGGTGGACGCGGGGCTCGGTGAGCAGGGCCTCGAGCTTGTGGGCCATCTGGACATTGCGCTCGAAGAAGACGCGCTCGTAGACGGGGCGGTAGGTGGAGTCCTTGGCGCCTTCGAGCAGGAGGCTGGCCATGCCGTCCGCGTCGCCGGCCCTCCAGGCGGAGGTGAGGGCCTCGACGATTTCAGCGGGGCCCTGCTCGCGGCGGAGCTGGTCGCGGAGCATGAGGTCCTGGAGCTTGTCGGGCGTGCCCGCGAGCATGCGGAGCTGTCCGTCCGCGGTCTCCAGCTCCAGCACCTGCTTCTGGAGTCCGTGGGCGCGGTCGAGGAAGGCGCGGTCGACGCCGTGGCCCTGTTGGTAGCCCGCGGCCTGGAACTCCAGGTTGTTGAGCAGGAGGCCCGCGAGCCAGGGGCGCAGCCGCTCGAGCCCCTGGGCGGAGACTCCCAGGCGGGTGGCGGCGCGGTCCAGGAGCTCGCGGGTGCTGGGGTCCAGACGTTGGGAGAGGCTCTGGCCTTCGGGGAAGGTGCCCAGCTCGCGCACGAGCTTCTGCATCTCGGTCGGGTCGGTGCGGGTGGTGTCGACCTCGACGGCGAGCACCTCGGACTTGGTGAAGGCGGCCTCCATGGCGGCGGGGAGGGCGAGGGCGCCGGGCTTGCCCATGTGGATGGAGCCGACGAGGTACGCGACGCCGCCGCGTGAGTCCTTCACTTCCCACAGGAAGGCGTTGCCGGAGTCGACGGGGACGTACTTCCGCGCGGCGGGCGTGGAAGCGCAGCCCGCGCCGAGCAACGCGACGAGGAGCAGGGTCAGTGGGAGGAACGACGGGCGCTTCATGGTGTGGGCTTTCCCCAGGGTGAGCCACGCATCGAAGCACTCACGGCGCACCGCGTTCAATCCCTCTTCAGGATGACGCCCTCATCGCTGATGGCGTAGCTGGCGCCTGGGTCCATGACCTCGGGCTTGAGGCCGCAGCGCTCGTCCTCCTTGGGTGTGAAGTGGACAAAGGTCATCTTGTCGCCACGCACGAGCCACGCATCGTAGGTGGCGAGCGTGAACAGGCACCGGGTCATCGCATCGGCATCCTTGGGCGGTGATTCGCCAGGGGGCAGGAAGTCCTCCATGGCGATCCGCAGCGCACGGAGCTGTGGCCCCTCCACCGTGGTGGAGGAGTCCTTGCTCCAGGTGGGGAACTGGATGCTGGCGGCGACCTCGGGTGGCGCGACAGGAGGTTTGGGGCGCGAGCGGAAGAGGTGGCAGCCGCAGAGCGTGAGGGTGAGCGCGGCGAGGGCGAGTCGTTTCATCCGGAAGAGCCTGGAAGGTGTGGAGGGGATTCTCGCCGAGAGGCGTCACTCGCCGCGACGGTCATCCGTGATTCTCCGGGAGGGCTTGAACGCACCATCCTTCAGTTCGTAGACCGTTCGCTCCTGGAAGTCGTACAGGTAGACCTCGCAGATGGGATTGAACATGACCCGGAAGTAGTACCGCTGCCGAGCCGCCTGGAGGTCTTCGTTCGAGAAGGTCGTGATGGACGGGTGGCTGTGGTAGTCCGCGTGGATGCGGATGTCCTGGGCCTCGGGGTCGCTGACCACCGATGGGAGCGAGCAGGATTTGCGTCCACCTGGCAGCAACCGTGGCGAGCTGATGGATGCCGGATGGCTGGCGAAGAAGGCCGGCTCGTGGTTCCGCTGGTAGATGAGGCCGCAGTACTCCTGTCCTTCCCGTTTGTTGCCTGCCGTCGCGCCGGGACGTTGGCGGATGGCCTCGCAGAGCGCGGGGGCCAGCGTCGTCAGGCTGTCATGCGGGCCGAGCATGGGTCCCGCGACGACGATGCGCCCCTGGTCGTCGCGCCAGAACGTGCTGGGCGCTCCTCCTCCCGCGCATCCGCCGAGAAGGAGGCTGGCGAGCAGCACGAGCGGCGAGCGAGGGGCGTTCATGGCGTGGTCGGTTGCCAGGGATGCTTCCAGTTCGCGGCGGCTTCGAACAAGGACGTCCCGCGTCGCGCTGCATCAATCTCACGCGGTCGCACCGACATCGCGCCTCGGGGCCCTCTCACAATCGGAGTACGCTCCGTCGCTCGGGGGCATGAGGCCCCCAGGGTGACGCCTCGCGTCGCCCGTCGTCCATGACGCGCGGAGCCATTGTCCGCGCTTTGACAACCGCGTCGAGCGGGTGCTACCGCTAGGTGAAACATGAATCGGCCTTCAACTTCTCCAGACCGCTCCGGACCCGTCACCCCGCGAGGACAGCGGACGCGTGCGAAGCTGCTGAAGGCCGCGGAGTCGGTCTTCGGAGAGAAGGGCTACGAGAGCGCGTCCATCGCGGACATCACCCGCAAGAGCGGCGTGGCGCTCGGCACGTTCTACGTCTACTTCCCCGACAAGCAGTCCATCTTCATCGAAGTCGTCGACGACCTGGGCACGCGCCTGCGCCGCCTCATCGGTGACTCCACCTCCCGCTGCGACAACCGCATGGACGTGGAGCGCGAGGGCCTGCGCACCTTCTTCCAGTTCGTCCGCCAGCACCCCAACCTCTACCGCGTCGTGCGCCAGGCCGAGTTCGTCGACACCGACTGCTACCGCCGCTACTACGACCGCTTCGCCAAGGGCTACGTCACCGGCCTCTCCAACGCCATGGACGCGGGCGAAGTGCGCCGCATGGACCCGGAGACGCTCGCCTACTGCCTGATGGGCATCGGCGACTTCCTGGGCATGCGCTGGGTGCTGTGGGAGGAGGACCCGGGCCTGGAGCGCGTGCTCGACACCGCGATGAGCCTCATCCGCCACGGCCTGGACTCGCGGCCCGCCCCCGCTGCCCGCAACGGCGTGAAGGCCACCTCCAAGGCCACCGCCGCCGCGTCCAAGACCGCCAAGACCCCGAAGAAGAACACGTTGCGTCCCGCGCGCCGTCCGGCGCGGAGCGCCCGGAGCTGACCCCCGCAATGCGATACGCGCAGATCCTCTCCACCGGCCGTTACGTCCCCGAGAAGGTCCTCACCAACGCGGACGTCGAGAAGCTCCTCGGCGAGTCCGTGGACGAGTGGCTCCAGCAGAACGTGGGCATCAAGCAGCGCCACGTCATGGCCGACTCCCAGGCCACCAGTGACTTGTGCGTCGCCGCCGCCCGCCAGGCGCTGGAGCGCTCCGGGACGAAGCCGGAGGAGCTGGACCTCATCATCGTCGCCACCGACACGCCCGACTACCTCAGCCCCGCGACGTCCTCCGTGGTGCAGGCCAAGCTGGGCGCCGTCAACGCCGGCACGTATGACCTCAACTGCGCGTGCGCGGGCTGGGTGACGGCGCTGGACGTGGGCTCCAAGACGATTGCCGCGGACGACAGCTACCGCCGCATCCTCGTCGTGGGCGCGTACGCGATGACGCGCTACGTGAACTGGAAGGACAAGAAGACCTGCACCCTGTTCGCCGACGGCGCGGGCGCGGTGGTGCTGGGCGCCGGCGACAAGCCCGGCTTCATGGGCGCCAAGCTCCTGGCCAACGGCGAGTACCACGACGCGCTCGGCATCTACACCGGTGGGACGAATCGCCCCGCCACCGCGGAGACGCTGCCCCTCACGGACGGCAAGCCCGCCGTGCAGTTCGTCCGCAAGTTCCCCGCGACCTTCAACACCGAGCGCTGGCCCATGCTCCTGGACCAGCTCCTCAGGAAGCAGTCGCAGACGCTGGACGACGTGAAGCTGTTCGTCTTCACCCAGCTCAACCTGCGCACCATCGAGGCCACCATGAAGGTGCTGGGCCAGCCCATGGAAAAGGCCCACTACACGATGGACAAGTGGGGCTACACCGGCTCGGCCTGCATCCCGATGACGCTCGATGATGCCGTCGTCCAGGGCAAGGTGCGGCGCGGTGACCTGGTCGCCTTCTGTGCCAGCGGCGGTGGTCTCGCCATGGCCTCCGCCCTCTATCGCTGGACGGCCTGAGCCTTGGAGGCGCGCATGTTCATCGGAGACTGGATGGGGCGGGGCGCCCTGTACTGGCCCGAGCACGTCGCGGTGGTGGACACGGCCAAGGGCGCCGCGGGCCGCTTCACCTATCGCGACCTGAACGCGCGCGCCGAGGCGCTCGGCGGCTGGCTGCGCGACGTCGCCGGCGTGAAGCGCGGCGACCGCGTGGGCCTGGTCGCCCACAACGGCGTGGAGTACCTGGACGTCCTCTTCGCCTGCGGAAAACTGGGCGCCATCTTCGTCCCCTACAACTGGCGCCTGCACGCCGCCGAGCTCACCGACCTGGTGCGAGCCATCCGTCCGCGCGTGCTCCTCTTCGGCGAGGACTTCCGCGACGCCGTGGCCCAGGTGCGAGAGCACGTGGGGGACTCGCTCCACCTCGTCTCGCTGGAGTCCCAGGGGCTGCCCGGCGCCACCGCGTACACGCAGGCGCTGGCGCACCGCTCCTCCCAGCCCGTGAAGAACGACGCGGTGGCCGAGGAGGACATCCTCTGCCTGCTCTTCACGGGTGGCACCACGGGCCGCTCGAAGGGCGCGTGCATCAGCTACCGGATGGTGGCGTGGAACACGCTCAACACGCTGGTGCACGAGGTGCGCCCCGGCGACGTCACGGTGACGCACACGCCCATGTTCCACACGGGCGGGCTGCTGGTCTACACCGTGCCGCTGCTCACCGCGGGCGGCACCGTGGTCATCATGCGCCGCTGGGAGCCGGAGGAGCTGCTCGCGCTCATCCCTCGCGAGAAGGTGTCGCTCTTCTTCGCGGTGCCCACGCAGTATCAGCAGTTGCTCGACTCGCCGCGCTTCGCGAGCACCGACTTCTCCTCCGTGCGCTTCATGACCAGCGGGGGCGCGGCGCTGCCAGTGCCGCTCATCCAGGCGTGGCAGGCCGTGCACGCGGTGCCCTTCAAGCAGGGCTTCGGCATGACGGAGTTCGGCCCGGGAATCTTCAGCATGGGGCCTGAGTTCGCGGTGTCGAAGGCGGGCTCCATCGGCCGCCCCAACTACTTCATCGCCGCGAAGCTGGTGGACGACGACGGCCGCGAGGTGCCGACGGGCGAGGTGGGTGAGCTCGTCCTCAAGGGGCCCTCGATGTGCTCGGGCTACTTCGAGGACGAGGCCGCCACGCGCGAGGCCATCGACGCGGATGGCTGGTTCCACTCGGGGGACCTGGCGCGCGTGGACGCGGACGGGTTCTTCACCATCGCGGGCCGCAAGAAGGACATGTTCATCTCCGGCGGAGAGAACGTGTACCCGCTGGAGCTGGAGTCGGTGCTCTACGAGCACCCCGCGGTGCAGCTGTGCTCGGTCGTCGGCGTGCCCGACGCGAAGTGGGGCGAGGTGGGCCGCGCCTTCGTGGTGCTCAAGCCGGGCGCGGAGTCCTCCGGGGATGCGCTGCTCGAGCACCTGCGCGGCCGGGTGGCGCGCTTCAAGGTGCCCAAGCGGGTGGAGTTGGTGGAGCGCCTGCCGGTGTCCGCGGCGGGGAAGATTCTCAAGCGAGAGCTGCGCGAGGCGGCCATCGCCGCCGACGCACCGCGCTGAAAACGCTGTCGGAAAAGGGCTTGTTTCACGAGCCCTCAATGCCTGTCGTCTGTCGACACACCTGCTGGTGGTGACACCGGCTTGAAGGGGAGCAAGCACATGAAGAAGAAGCTTCTGTCCGCGGTGATGCTGTGCACGCTGGGCCTCGTGGGCTGTGGTGACGACAAGGACCCCATCGTCGAGAAGCCCAAGCTCAACAGCGCCGCCAACATCCTGGCGTTCCTCGATGGCAAGTCGATGGTGATGACGGGGACCGACATCCCCTCGCACCCGAACGGCTACAGCGAGGACATCGACTTCGCCGCGTCGTCCCAGTGCTACCAGAAGGTCACCATGTCGGTGGCCGCCGGCAACTTCAAGGTCGACAGCATCCCGGGCACCATCACGAACGGCGTCTGCAACCACGAGCAGGCGAAGAACCCGCTCACCTTCACCTCCACCACCGTCCTCATCGAGAACGCCACGGAGGATGGGAGCTGCTTCGA
Source organism: Myxococcus stipitatus DSM 14675 (assembly GCF_000331735.1). Classification (GTDB taxonomy): domain Bacteria; phylum Myxococcota; class Myxococcia; order Myxococcales; family Myxococcaceae; genus Myxococcus; species Myxococcus stipitatus. The sequence goes on from NC_020126.1 coordinate 288,165, forward strand.
CGTGACGTTCACCTTCCCGGGCGGCCTGGTGCAGGAGGGCCGCGGCAGCTTCTCCGCCGACCAGAAGAAGCTCAGCCTGGAGATCTTCTTCAAGAACCAGGCGACCGGCATGCGCTGCGCCAGCGGCGCGGTGGGCGCGGCGAACACCGTGAAGATGGGCGACAAGGCCTTCACGGGCAACGCGGTGCAGGTCTACGCCATCCAGTAACCCTGGCGGTGTTTCACGCTGGAGGGGAGGTGTGCTCCCGCCTTCCCTCCAGTCGTCTGTCCGGCGCGGGGCCGAGGTCGATATGACGGGAAGTGGGTTTGCAGCACGCGAGAGGGTGTGGCGGAGCGCGAGGATGCTCGCCGCGCTGGGGCTCGTGGGACTGGCGTCGTCCTCGGCGGCCCAGAGTCCGCCGGTGCCGGGCTTGTATGGTGAGTGGCTGGAGGCGAAGGACCGCGAAGAGGACGCGGAGCCGCGCGAGTTCACCCTCATCAACTACTTCTTCACGCGCGCCTCGATGACGAACCAGGTGGGTGACCCCGCCGGTCTTCGTGGCGTGGCGCTGGGGCCCATCGGCTCGCCCGTGGGCAGCGCGGTGAGCATCGAGCCCGGCCGCTCCGCGTACTTCGTGGAGCAGCGCTGGATTCCCGTCATCGAATACAGCCCGTTCTTCGTGGACGGCCTGGCGTCCTTCCGCGCCCAGTTCGAGGTGGACTTCCTCTGGGGCCGCTCGGCCAACACCATCGGCCAGAACGAGGGCGGCGGCTTCAACGCCGACCAGGTCAACATCCAGACGAAGAACATCAACGTCGCGCTGTACCCGACGCGCAGCCCCAGCAAGCTGGCGCTCATCATCGGCACGCAGCCCCTCTACGACAGCCCTTATGACCCCACGCGCACGCCGCTGTCGGACCTGGTGCGCACGGGCTACAAGCTGGCCTTCCTGGGCAGCGACGCCACGGGCCTGTCCATCTTCAGCGGCTACAAGGGCAACGCCCGCCTGACGCTGACGCCGCTGGGCAGCGCGCAGGCGGACCGCGCCACGCGCAATGACCCGCGCCTCAAGTACATCTGGCTGGCGATGGCGGACTACGTCTACCCGGTGCGGCCCAACACCAACGTGGGCGTGTCGCTCTGGTACCTGAACGACGACACCAAGGGTGACGCCTACGCCTTCGAGGGCCTGGTGAAGAGCGGCCCGTCGTCCTCGGGCCTGCCGGGCTTCACGGGCACGGCGCGCTTCGACATCAACCGCCCCACGGGCAGCGTCTTCTGGGCGGGCGCGCACTTCAATCACAACATCGACTTCCGGACGGGCCGCCTCGGGGCCTCCGGCTTCGTCATGTACAACGGCGGCAAGTACGAGAGCGATGACCCGGACAACTCGGTGCTCGACGAGCTGAGCATCTCCGGCGTGTCCGCCAACCTGGAGGTCATGTACCAGTGGGGCCGCGGCCCCGGCGACGTCGTCACCGTGGAGGGCATGTTCTCCTCGGGCGACAGCAACCTGGGCGACGACAAGTACACGGGCGCCTTCACGCTCAACCAGTACGGCCTGCCGGGCGCGGTGTGGTTCAACCACAAGATGCTCATCCTGTTCCCGTTCACCAGCACGGTGAACAACTACACGGGCGCGGTGACGGACATCTCCAACCAGGGCTACGGCCTGCGCGCGGGCATCGCCACGGCGGCGTGGGACATCGTGCCCAACACGCTCAACCTCAAGGTGGGCGCGGGCCTGGCCAACGCGGGCGCGGAGCCCGCGCGGTGGGACCCGACGGTGCGGCGCGGCCGCTTCATCGGCGCGGAGCTCAACGCGGAGCTGCGCTACCACATCCGCTACCTGATGACCGTGGGTCTCCACGGCGGCTACCTCTTCCGCGGCAGCTTCTACGACGGCGCCCCCACCGTGAAGAGCGACCCGTGGGCGGCCTTCACCACCTTCACCTGGTACGCGTTCTGACCATGAGCTCCTCCCGCGCTTTCACCGCCCTGCTCGTCACGGCCGGGCTGTCCTCCGCTGGTTGCGTGCGCTCGTATGCCAGTGAGTCCGCGCTGTCCTTCAAGGACCTGGACTACTCCACCGAGGGCACGAAGCAGCCCTGGCCCGTGCACCGCGTGGCGCTGCCGGATGTCTCCGCCCGCTACAGCCTGGGCACCGCGCTGCATGTCTCCTACGTGGACCTGCCCGCCGCGTCGCCGGAGGCGAAGACGGTGGTCTTCGTGCACGGCCTGGGCTCCTACCTGAAGTTCTGGCGCGCGCAGCTGGATGTCTTCCATGCGCAGGGCTACCGCGTCATCGCGCTGGACCTGCCCGGCTATGGCAAGTCCGACAAGCCGGCCACGTTCCCGTACACCATGGAGGCCATGGCGGATGTGGTTCTGGAATTGACGCGCGTGCTCGGCGTGGAGAAGCCCGTCCTCATGGGCCACTCCATGGGCGGGCAGACGTCGCTGTCGTTCGCCATCCGCTACCCGGAGTCGCTCAGCGCGCTGGTGCTGGTGTCTCCGGCCGGCTTCGAGAAGTTCACCTGGAAGGAGAAGGCGTGGTTCGCGCGGGTGATGAGCGCGGACTTCATCAAGTACGCGCCGGAGGCGAACATCTGGGGCAGCGTGCGGCAGGGCAACTTCATGCACTGGCGCCCCCAGCTCGAGTGGCTCATCGAGGAGCGCGTGCGGCTGGCGAAGACGCCCGAGTTCGACGCCTACGCCTACGCCAACGTCCGCACCGTGCGGGGCCTGGCCCACAACGACTTCGTGCGCGACAACCTGGGCCACGTCACCGTGCCCACGCTCATCGTCTACGGCACGGATGACCGGCTCATCCCCAACCCGTTCCTCCACGGCGGAGAGACGCGCGACATCATGGAGTTCGGCGCGTCGAACATCCCCACCGCGTCGCTGGTGCCGATGAAGGGCTGCGGCCACACCGTGCAGCTCGACTGCCCGGAGCCCTTCAACGAGGTGGCGCTCGCGTTCGTGAAGGACCCGGCCTCCGCGCGGCCCTTCGTGGAGAAGGCCCGCGAGGACAAGACGCCGAAGCCGGGCGAGCCCGCGCCCGTGCCCGGTGCGCCGGGCACCCAGCCTTCGCCCATGCCCCAGCAGCAGGACGCACCCGCGCCCGCGGATGGCCCTCGGCCGTGATGAAGCGCCGAGGACGGCCGCATCCACTCCCCCACGGCGTGGATGGGCCGTCGTCGGCTCCGGGGCCGGCGTCGAGGACTCGGGCAGGGCGCCCCCGGCGGCGCTCGTGAAGTCAGCGGGCCGGGGGCTTGTGAAGCGGTGACTACGGAATGGTGTGGCTGCGCACCATGCTGTACTGCACCGCGGCCGTCAGGTCCTTCGAGTTGAAGTGCCCGTAGGGATAGGCCGAGTACACCTTCTCTCCCGTCTGGCCCGGGATGCGGGAGGTGTACTGGCCGTACACGATGCCGCCGTAGCCGATGATTTCATCGGCCGTGGAGTAGATGGTGTAGCGGTAGTCGCCCTCGTAGCTGCTCTGCGAGCGCAGGTCGTCCAGGTACGCGGAGCGGCCCAGCACCACGCCGAAGTAGAGGTAGCCCGGATACAGGCCGTTGGTGGCGCCGCACGTCGGCGTGGACGGGCCCGTCTGGTAGCAGGACGTGAGGCCCAGGTTGGCGCCGGCGATGCCGACGAAGGTGTCCACGGAGCCCGAGAGCGAGGGGCCCACGTTGTACGCGCCGCCATTGGCGGAGTCGTTCGCGGGGCCGCCCATGAGGGCCTTGCGCGCGAGCGTCACGCCCATGGAGTGGGTGATGATGTCCACCTTCGTCGCGCCCGTGTATGCCTTCACGGCCTCGATGAACTTGCGCACCTTCATCACGTTCGTCTTCGAGTGGTACTGGACCGCCGTCTGCATCACGTCGGCCGGGCCCCACGTCGTCGCGTACAACTCGCTGGGCTTGTAGCCGTTGGCGAGGAAGTACTCGAGGGAGGCATTCCAGCCGGACTGGCCCGCCGTGCCGGTGCCCACCGCCTTGTCCGAGTTGCCGTGGATGAAGATGACGGGTGTGTTCACCACCGTGTCGGTGGCGCTCGCCTTGCCGCCGTGACTGCCACCGACGAGGTCGGCTCGGGCGAAGTCGTAGCTGTCATAGCCGTTGGCGGTGAGCCACGTGCGGAAGTGCGGCGTGAGGCCGGCGGTGGAGACGACGGGGGATTCGACGGTGGCGAGAGGCTCGGACGTGGGCTCTTCGACGCCCTGTCCGCAGCCGGAGAGAGCGCCCACGAGCAACGGGCCCATGAGGAACAGCGAATGCCGCAATCGCATGGAGACATCCTTCGAGTTGTGGGGGTACGCGTGCCCGGATTGAAGACAGTCATCGAGCACGAGCCGCAGTGTAGAGACATCTCGCGCGCGAGTCGTCAGTCGTGTGGCCGTGCGTGGACGTTGTCGCGCCGCGTCGCGTGGTACTCAGGGGCGCATGAGCGCACGCAAGGTCGTCATCGCGAAGGCAGGTGGGTATGGGCAGCTCCGGATTGAAAACCTGAATCAGGTTTCACCTGGGGCCGGAGAGGTGGTGGTGGCCACCCAGGCCATCGGGGTGAACTATGCGGACTGCGTCATTCGCATGGGCCTGTACTCCTCCGCGAAGGAGTATGTGGGGTGGCCCATCACCCCGGGCTTCGAGTTCTCCGGCACGGTGGAGTCCGTGGGCGCGGGCGTGGAGGACCTGGCCCCTGGGGACCGCGTGTTCGGCGTGACGCGGTTCGGCGGATACGCGACACACGTCACGGTGCCGCGGCATCAGCTCTTCGCGCTGCCCTCGAAGCTGACGATGGAGCAGGCCGCGGGGTTCCCCGCGGTGTTCCTCACGGCGTACTTCGCGCTGTTCGAGCTGGCGCATCCCAGGCCGGGGGCGACGGTGCTGGTGCACTCGGCCGCGGGTGGCGTGGGCAGCGCGTTGCTGCAGTTGGGTCGCATCGCCGGGTGCCGGATGGTGGGCGTGGTGGGCGGCACTCACAAGGTGGAGGCCGCGCGAGCGCTGGGCGCGGAGGTGGTCATCGACAAGAGCCGCGAGGACTTGTGGAAGGCCGCGAAGGCCGCGGCGCCGGAAGGGTATGACGTGGTGCTGGACGCGAATGGACCGTCCACGCTGCGGGAGAGCTACCGGCACCTCGGCTCGCCCGGGAAGCTGGTCATCTACGGCTTCCACTCCATGCTGCCGCGCAAGGGAGGCCGGCCGAACTACGCGAAGCTTGCATGGGATTGGCTCCGGACGCCTCGGTTCGACCCGCTGACGTTGACCAACGACAACACCAGTGTCCTGGCGTTCAACCTGTCCTATCTGTTCGAGCGGCGCTCCGTGCTGGAGGAGAGCCTGGCGCGGCTGTTGACCTGGGTGGAGGAGGGCCAGGTCGTCTCGCCCCAGGTGACGACCTTCCCGCTGGACGCCGTCGCGGAAGCGCACAGGGCGCTCGAATCCGGGACGACGGTGGGGAAGCTCGTGCTGGTGCCCTGAGCGGAAGTCCAGATGTTTGTCTTCACGGGGACGGACGCTTGCCCGCGGGGACGATTTTTCCCCGGGGGCGATATGGCAACTGAGTTGCGCCGTTCGCTGGGGACCTGGTTGGCCAGTCATCTGGCCACCCCGCCAGGTCGTTGAACCGGTCAATCCCCGAGGAGTGTCATGACCAACAGTTGGTTGGAGAAGGTCGTCGTGTGTCTGTGTGTGGGACTGCTGGGGGCGTGCGCCCCCGAGCGAGACGGGGTCGGTGGAACGATACCGGCCCCCGCGCCCCCGACCCCGGGCGTGTCCCTGCCCGAGGTGGGGGACTACGAGGCGGTGCCGTTGGCCGCGTGCAAGGTGCGCCCGAAGGGGTCCACCACCGCCGAGTGTGGCTCCCTGGAGTCTTTCGACCTGTCCGGTTGTGATTCGAAGAGCCTGCTCGGGCTGCGGACGGAGGGGTTCTTCAACATGCGCATGCATCGCTCCGACATCGTGGAGAATGAGCTGGCCGCCACCCTGCGCCCCGGGGACTTCACGGTGGACCGCGGCGCGAGCGCGGCGCATCCGATGTTCAGACGGTCGACGAACACCTATTCGGATGGACGGGTCGCCGTGGTGGCCCAGGTGGGGTGCTCGGCGCGGGGCACGGATGTCGTCACCGGCTGCGAGCTGACGTGTATCAATGGCGTGGAGTCCCGCAGCTTCACCTTCGAGGGCACCCGGATTCGCCGCCGTGCGGGTGAGGGAGAGTCCGGAGGCGAGCTGCCGCTCGTGGGCGAGGCCGCGACCGGGCCGGGCATGGCCACGGATGTCTATGTCACCAAGGGCCATGCGTACGTGGTGTCGCTCGATGATGTCTTCGCCGGGGACGGCGGGCTCTATGTCTTCGACATCAAGGACCGCAAGGCGCCTCGGCTGGTGGCGACGGTGCGGCACGCGAGCGAGAACTACTGGAACAGCGTCTGGGCCAAGGACGACGCGCTCTATATCGCCAGTGGAGACCGGGGCATCCTCGTGTTCGACATCTCCCAGCCGGCCAATCCCCGCTTCGTCCGAGACCTGTCCAATGGCACCCGCCAGAACGTCCACACGGTCCAGGTGGATGGCTCCCGGCTCTACGCCACGTTGATCGACCCGACGCTGGAGACGCTCATCTACGATGTGAAGAATCCGCGGGAGCCCGTGCTGCTGGGGCGCTACCTGGATGAGAGTGTCGGAAGTCTCAAGAGCATGGTGCACGACACCACGAGCTTCGAGGGGCGGCTCTATGTCAATCATTGGAGCGCCGGCATGCTCATCCTCGACCCGACCGACCCGGCGAACGTGAAGAAGGTGGGGGCGTACAAGTATCCGCGCGCGTCGAGCCATGCCGCCCGCGTGGGGCGAATCAATGGCAACCTCACGGGCTTCGAGGGGGGCGAGGGCTGGGGTGCCCACCTGCGCGTGCTCGACCTGGCCGATGAGAAGAATCCCCGGCTCATCGGTGAGTACAAGCTGTCGCCGGAGGTCTCCATCCACAACATGGAGCTCGTCGGCTCCCGGCTCTACCTGGCGCACTACCAGCATGGCGTGCGCGTGCTGGACGTCTCGGGTCCCGCCAAGCCGGTGGAGCTCGCGTACTACAACACCTGGCGGGAGACGGACGCGAACCGCGGGACGAGCCCCTGGGATGGCGCCATCGGCATCCGTGTTCCGGGGGATGGCTACGTCTACGTCGTCGACACCTCCCGGGGCCTGCTCATCTTCCCGGAGGTGATGTACACGGATATCCCGGAGGACCCCAACGAGCTCTGACGGCCTGGGTGTCTGAGAACCCATCCCTCGCGTCACCGCCGCCCGCCTCTGGAGGCGGCGGTGGCGTGAGGGATAACTCCAAACGCGAGGTGGTGCGTTGAAGGGGAGGCTTCCTCACATTTCCATAGGAACTCCCATGAGTGTGTCTCCCATCTCGTCTCGTCAGGTGCAGCAGCCCGCGATTCAAGGCACGCGTCCCGTGGAGGGGCAGCGGGCGCAGCGGCAGGAGCCCGCGGTTGCGGCGCGGGAGCGGGACACGTTCGACGCGGCGTCCGCGCCGGCGTCGGTGCTTCAGTCGTTCAACCCCCGAGGTCGGGTGCGGGTGACGACGGAGGGTGACCGGGTGGTGCTGCAGGCGGACGGGAGCATCGACCGCGATGGGCGGACGCCGCGCGGTGGCGTGCGTCTACCGGGTGGGCGCCGCGTGGGCGGGAGCTTCTCCGCGGAGGCGACGGGGCGGCTTCGGGTGGAGGTGCCGATGTCGGGGGCGACGGAGGCGATGCGGCGCGGGCAGGTGCCGAACCCGGGGGACCCGGCGTCGTGGCCGGTGGGGACTCGGGCGACGGCGGAGGTGACGACGGAGGTGGGCGGGTCGGGGCGGCTGGGCCGGGCGATGCGAGGGATTCGCGGGGCGCTGGGTTTCGACGCGTCGTTCGAGCGGAACGACATGCGGCGGTACGAGTTGGAGAAGGTGGGGCCGACGACGGTGCGGGCGACGGTGACGTCGCGGGTGGGGCAGGACGATGGCGTGGGGGTTCGGGGTGTGGGGATGGACCAACGGCAGACGCTGACGCGGACGCACAGCGCGGACTTCGACATCTCGTCGCCACAGGGGATGGAGGCGTATCAGCGGTTCTTGCGCAGTGGGGAGCTGCCTGCGGCGGGGGGGCCGGGGGTGGGCAACGTGCGGCGGGAGGACAGCCGCGAGTCGAACACGGGGCGGAGCGTGGCGGGGCGCAGGGGGCTGGAGGGGAATGACCGCGTCCGGGTGACGACGACGGACGAGGGCAGCCGGGTGGAGACGTCCACGGATGCGCCGGGCCTGGGGTCGATGAATCGCGAGACGACGGTGGGGCCGGAGGGGGCGCGGTCGGTGACGAACATCAACGGGATGGTGACGGGGACGACGGTGACGCCGCCGGGTGGGCAGCCCACGACGACGTATCAGTTGCGGTTCCAGAATCCGGAGGCGGCGCGGCTGGCGCGCATCGCGTTCAGTGGGGATGCGAGCGTGACGAATGGCGACCCGCTGTCGGTGAATCTCACGGAGGCGCAGGCGCGCCAGCTCGTCGAGCGGACGCTGGGGCGACAGGGGCTGGGCGCGGGCCGGGAGCCGCTGGAGCATGCGCTGCGCGCGGTGACGCAAGGAGGAGAGCGCGCCTTCGCGCAGGCGCTCTACCGCGCGACGGTGAGCCCCGGGAACAGGGACCTCCAGCCGCTGCCGTCGACGGGCATGGAGTGACGGGGCGTTAGAGCGTGGGGAGTGCCCGCATCGCGTACGGAGTACTCACGAGCGCCAGGCGCTCAGGTGTCCAGACCCCCGTGCTCGAGTCGAGAAGCAGTTCTCCGTGTCGACGAAGGAGCAGGACGGTCTCTCCGCCAAACAGGAGGGTTGCGTCACCTGGGATGTGGAGGAGGACCGCCAGGACTCCTTGAAGCACCGCTGTCATCGCGGCGTGCCGGTGTCGGGCATCCAGCCAGAATTGAAGGTCCACGGAGGGCGCGAAGCCGAGCGACTCTTCCACCATCGCCTGGCTCATGGACGCGACAGGACCGGCGGCGAGGAGGAACCCAGGGCCTGTGACTTCGCCGCTGGGGCCAGGTGGAGCCGAGCGCAGCGCGAGGGCGTCCATCACCACCTCCAGCACCTTCTCGGGTGCCAGCGAGGTGGTGATGCGGAAGTTGTAGTCCAGTGACATGGAGCGCCCCGAGAGGTCTCTACGGCCAGAATGGAACGATACTTCCTTCCCGGGTGATGACGATGACCTCCCGGAGGTTCGGCATCGGCCAGGCGCTGAATTGCCGCTTCAACGCCACAAGATCCACACCGCTGTCGCGGAGGTTGAGGACAATCCGGTCGGCTTGCAGGTGCTTGCCGACGGGGTTGACCTTCGTGTCGTTGATGACCGCCCAGATGTTCCGTGGACTCGAGGTGCTCGGGGCATAGTTGTCGAAGATGCGTCCCTCGATTCGGAAGTCCGGCTCTCGCGTGGTTCCGGGGACTCGAGGACGCTGCTCGACCTTGAATCCGGCCTTGGCCAGGAGGTCCGCTGACTCGTTCTCTCTCGTCAAGGAACGGAGGGTGGCCTGGTCATCTTGAGGGGAGATGCGCGGCCTGTGGCCACTGGGGTTTGCGTTCGGATGACGGAGGACAGCCGGAATCCGCCCTCGCGTGCCGCGACCGCGGTGGCCTGGGTGTAGCCAGGGAGGGTGGGGGCCTTCTGGGCCAGCCCCGCCGTGCTGCCGATGGCGGCGGTGGTCAGCATGACGAAGACTCGCGCGGCATTGGCTCCCATCACCTGGCCGTAGCGCTCGCCGGCCGCATGGAGCTGGTCGAAGCGGGTGGCCATCGCGGCCTCGTCCGACAGGCGAATCCATCCTCGGATGAGCCCCCACACCGTGTCGTAGCCCAGCCAGGCAATGAGGCTCGCCGTGAGGACCGCCGCCGCGCCCTTGGATACCGGCTCTGGCAGCAGCCAGAGCGTCAAGTACACGGCCATCGACGTCACGATGGCGGACCGCACCGCCATCGGGTCCGCCATGCCCTCCAAGGACTCGAGGGTCTCGTCCCATACGGAGTCCAAGGCGATGGAGAGGGCCAGGGTTCGCCTCCCCGCATCATCCAGGCTGCCACCTCCGACCAACAGGTGCAGGCAGTCACCGGGCAGCCCCTTCCGCTCGCACCAGCGCCGGTAGGACCGGGTCAGTTCATCAGCGGCCGGAGGGGTGCCCTTGGTTCTCCATGTCTGTCGTACGAGTCCGTGCGTGGGCGCAGGGACGTCGCGGGCCAGTTGCGCCAGGGCCTCCTCGAAATCGTCGGCGTCCACCTCCACTGGCGTTGCTGGCCGAGGGATGAAGGTGAGTGGCGCTCCTCCTCCTGTTTCGAGGCGCACGATGCGCGGAGCTCCACTGCACCCCATGGCCAGGAGCAGCCCCATCCACAGCCATCCCGAATGAGGCAAGCGCGACATCCAGCCCCCCTCCGGCTTGCGCAGGGCGAGCCGGAACCGTGCATCCATCTCCACGGAGAAGACACGCTTCCGGTCGGATGCGTCCAGGATGCCGCGGGTTCCATGGGCAGCTCACGGCCTGTCCCCAGCGGCTTCGACAGCGAGGCCCACGTCGTCCAGGTCCTCGCGCATGACGCCCCGAGCGCTTGCTCGGCCCGTGGCTCACCGCGGGCGGGACGCGCTCCCAGCGCTCGGCTACCGTGCGGGCCATGCCCATCGTCCATGACTGGCTGGCCCGCCGCGCGGCCCTGGACCCGGAACACCTCGCGCTCGTCGACGCCACCCGGGAGGGGCGCCGCATCTCCTATCGCGAGTGGAACGACTCCGCCTCGCGCACCGCCGCCTGGCTGCACCACGTCCTCGGTGTCCAACGCGGCCAGCGCGTCGCCGTCCTCGCTCACAACCGTGTCGAGACACTCGACCTGCTCTTCGCCTGCGCGAAGCTCGGCGCCCTCCTCCAGCCCCTCAACTGGCGCCTCAGCCCTCCCGAGCTCGTCGGCATCCTCGCGGACGCGGAGCCCTCCGTGCTCGTCTACGGCCCGGAGCTGCGCGCGCTCGTCGACACCGTGCGCTCCCACGCGCCCTCCGTGCGCCACTGGCTCTGCGTGGAGTCCGCCGGCCCCGGTGAGCACGCCTTCTCCGAGCGCGAGCACGCGCCCTCCACCCCGCTCCCCGCCTTGGAGCTCGAGGCCGATGCGCCCTGGGTGCTCTGCTACACGGGCGGCAGCACCGGCCTCCCCAAGGCCGCTGTCCTCACCCACGGCTCCCTCACCGCCAACGCCGCCAACACCGTCGTGAGCTGGGGCCTCACCCCCGACGACGTCGCCGTCCTCAACGCCCCCCTCTTCCACACCGGGGGCCTCAACGTCTTCACCCTGCCGCTCGTCTACGCCGGCGGCGCCTCCGTCGTCTGCAAGGGCTTCGACGTCGAGCAACTCTTCGACCTCGTCCACCCCGGACACGTGAGCCTCGTCTTCGGCGTGCCCACCATGTTCATCGAGATGCAGCGCCACCCGCGCTTCGACTCCGTGGACTTCTCCCGCCTCAAGCTCCTCGTCAGCGGCGGCGCCCCCTGCCCCCTGCCCGTGTTCGAGCGCTTCTTCGCGCGCGGCGTCGCCTTCAAGACCGGCTACGGCCTCACCGAGGCGGGCCCCAACAACTTCTGGCTCCCGCCCTCCCACGTGCGGAGCAAGCCCGGCTTCGTCGGCGTGCCGCTCTTCCACGTCGAGGCCCGCATCGAGGACGAACAGCACCCCGGCGACGTGGGCGAACTCCAACTGCGAGGCCCTCACGTCTGCGCCGGCTACTGGCGCCGCCCCGAGGAGTCCGCTCGCGCCTTCACCCCCGACGGCTGGCTGCGCACCGGCGACCTGGCCCTGCGCGACGAGGACGGCTGCTTCCGCATCGTGGGCCGCGGCAAGGACCTCATCATCTCCGGCGGCGAGAACATCTACCCCTCCGAGGTGGAGAGCGTCCTCGCGGGCCACCCCGACGTCTCCGAGGTCGCCGTCATCGGCGTGCCCGACCCGAAGTGGGGCGAGACACCTCGCGCCATCGTCGTCCCTCGCACCGGCACGGCGCCCTCCGCCGAGTCCCTGCTCGCCTTCTGTGAAGGCAGGCTCGCCCGCTACAAGACGCCCCGCTCGGTGCGCTTCGTCGACGCCCTGCCGCGCACCTCGGCGGGCAAGGTGGACCGCCGCGCGTTGACCGCCACGCAGGGTGCGCCCTGAGGCACTCTCTTCTTCCAGGTCCGTCATAATTCGTCATCAACGAGGGGCGCGCCCAGCGGCTCCTCGGAGGCGCCGGGGCTCCTCATGGCCCGGCGGGAGCGCGGGCCTGGGGCCACTCGCTCCCGGGCGACGGCCCCTGGCTGCTACCTTCTGGGTGCGAAGGACCTTGGACGTCGGAGGCGCACGCGCATGGAGCAGCTCAACCGTACCGGCCTGGAGGAAGGCACCATCCAGGTCCTGCTCGTCGAGGACGACGAGCGACTGGCCCGCCTCACCACTCGATATCTCCATGAGCATGGGCTCGTCGTCACGGTGGCCGCCACGGGCAACGACGCGCTGCTGGAGTCCCAACGCCACGTCTTCGACATCATCCTCCTGGACCTGATGCTGCCCGGCCGCGACGGGCTGGCCGTCTGCCGCGAGCTGCGCGGCCGCACCGACGTCCCCATCATCATGGTCACCGCGCGCGCCGAGGAGGGGGACCGCGTGCTCGGCCTGGAGACCGGCGCGGACGACTACCTGCCGAAGCCCTACTCCTCCCGGGAGCTGCTCGCGCGCATCCGCGCCCAGGTCCGCCGCGCCCGAGGCCGCACGGGCCCGCCGTCGCAGCCGGTGCAGACGGGGCGCCTGGTGCTGGACCCGCGCAACCTCCGTGTCACGCTGGATGGAAAGCCCCTGCACCTCACGACGTACGAGTTCAGCCTGCTGCGCGTGCTCGCCGAGCGCGCCGGCCGGGTGCTCAGCCGCGAGCAGCTCCTGGACCTGGTGAAGGGCAGCTCCGACGAGGTGTTCGACCGCTCCGTCGACGTGCACATCTTCCGGCTCCGTCAGAAGCTGGAGGTCGACCCGCGCAACCCCCTGCTGCTGAAGACGGTGCGAGGCGCGGGCTACATGCTCGCGTTGGGAGGCGAGGGGTGAGCCGTCCCCGGACTCCCGGCCGGCTGCTGCTTCGCATCTACCTGGTGGGGCTCGCGCAGTTCGTGCTGGTCATCACCTCGTTCTACCTGGCCCGGCACCTCCTCCTCGACCGGCCGTTGCGCCACGGCTTCCAGCGCCAGGCGGCCTACAACATCCGGGAGTGGGGCGAGCTGCGGGATGAGCCCGTGGCGCTCCAGGCGTCGCTGGACCGGGCCGCGCGGCTGCTCGAAGCCCGGGTGACGCTGCGGGACGTGTCCGGGCGGCTCATCGCCACCAACTCCTCGTCTCCGGCGCCCATGCTGACGCCGTCGGAGCTGGACGTGCTGGCCTCGAGGGGCGAGCACCGCACGGGAGGCCGCGCCCCGCACGCCTTCACGCTGCCCATCCCGGAGACGGGCCCCATCGAGGCCTACGCCACCATCGTCTCCCGGACCCCCGAGCCCGCGCGGGGGAAGATTGCCCTCTTCGTGGGCGCGGTGGTGCTGGTGACGGCCATCACCTCGTTCGCGCTGGCGCGCATGCTGGCCCTGCCCCTCCAGCGCCTGGCGGACGTGGCGCGAGAGCTGGGCGAAGGCAAGCTGGACACACGCACGGGCCTGCGCCGGCGGGACGAGCTGGGCCGCGTGGCGGAGGCCTTCGACGAGATGGCCGGCCGCATCACCCACCTGCTGCGCTCGCAGACGGAGCTGCTCGCCAACGTGTCCCATGAGCTGCGCACGCCGCTCGCGCGCATCCGCGTGGCGCTGGACCTGGCGGAGGAGGGCGACGCGGCGATGGCGCGGGAGATGCTCGCGGACATCACCGAGGACCTGGCCGAGCTGGAGCGGCTGGTGGAGGACGTGCTCACCACCTCGAAGCTGGACCTGGCCTCGGAGGACACGGGCACGCCGCCGTTGCGGCCCGAGCGCGTGGAGGTCCAGGGGCTGGTGGAGAAGGCCGCCTCGCGCTTCCGCACCTCGAGGCCCGGGCGCGTGCTGGAGGTGAGCCTGGACGGGATGATGCCCACGCTGGACGCGGACCCGGTGCTGCTGCGGCGCGCGCTGGACAACCTGCTCGACAACGCGGGCAAGTACTCCGAACCCGTCTCCCCCGTGCGGCTGCGCGCTCGCGTGGGCGCGACGGGCAAGCTCTCCCTGGAGGTGGAGGATGACGGCATCGGCATCGAGCCGGAGGACCTGTCGCGCGTGGGCACGCCCTTCTTCCGCACGGACCGCAGCCGCGCGCGCCGCACCGGAGGCGTGGGCATGGGTTTGGCCCTGGCCCGCCGCATCGTCGACGCACACGGCGGCACGCTGACGCTGGAGAGCACGCCGGGCCAGGGCACCACCGCGCGCATCGACCTGCCCGTGCCGACGCCTCCCTCACGCGCCTTGGATTGACACGGGCTCCGGCGACTCCACCCGCCGCATGTCGACACGCGGGAACGGGGATACAACCCTGGGGGGCGGCCCTGGCGGTAGGACTCTCCGGCACCGTAGGAAAATTGCCGCCCGACGTCTCAGGTCGTCCCCCTCCAGGCCCTCTTCCTCTGGATTCAGGGGGCCGGAGAGCGCCTGGAAGACGGGTCTTCCGTCGAGGAAAAGGGTGGGGTGAAGAGGCCCTCCGAACCCCGAAAGTCTCCCTCTACGACGGTAACCCGCTGGGTGAACAACTTGAGGCTGACCCGACAAGTTCTGTCTGTCTGCCTCTATACGTCCTATGCCGTCGGCCAAACGTTTCGGGTCGGTAAGGCATGGACAAGAAACTGGCAACCACCATCGGAGCGGCGGCGAGAGCCGCGCGGACGCGGCTGGAGCTCACTCAAGCTGACGTGGCCGAACGCATCGACGTGGCCACGGAGGTGTATGGGCGACTGGAGCGAGGAGGCATGCTGCCCAGTGTGCAGACATTGCTGAAGTTGTGTCATGAGCTGCATGTCTCCGCGGATGAGCTGCTGGGGCTCGCCGCGCATGGCGCCGCGCCCACGCGCTCCAGCGAGCCGTCGTCATCTCCTCCCGAGCGACCTGAAGTCCGTCGCTTGCTTCGCACCGTGCGTCAGCTCGAAGCCCCCCACGTGAAGCTGCTGGGGCTCGTGGCCAACGCCCTGGGCCGGCGCTGAGCGCGCTGCCCGGCTGAAGGGCGCCGGCCCGCGCCCGACCTCTGATTCACCCTTCACCTCCCACCTCACCCCCCGCGTCGGGCTCCACGCCCCCCGCGGCGCAGGACCCCTCGTCTCCGCGGTCGAGGCGTGAAGCGCCGCTGGTCAGCCGCGGCGGGAGGCTCAGGAGCGCGTCTCCTCCCAGGAGACACCCGCGGTGGCGAGCAGCAGGCGCGCCTGCGGGTGGCGGGACGCGAGCACCGCCTTCAGCATGCCCAGCACGGTGGTGAAGGCGAGCAGGCCGAAGCCTCTGCGCGGCCAGAAGCCCACGTACCAGCGCACGTGGTCCGCCATCACCTCCGGCCGGCCCTCGTCGAGCGCATCCGCGAGATAGGACAGCTGCAGGCGCAGCTCCTCCTCCAGCCGGGGCAGGTCCTCCGGCGTGAGGTAGAAGCGCAGGCGCGCGGTGGCGGCGTGGGACAGCTCGGGCGCGTCGTCCTGGAGCCGGCGCGCGAGGCCGGAGGGGTAGTGCAGCGCCTCCCGTGCGACGCGGAGGTGCTCCTGGGGCTCGGTGCCGGGCCCGAACCCCTGGGCCTCCAGCGCGGCGCCCAGCCGGAGGAAGTGCGTGTCGAGGTGGAGCGTGGACAGGCCCCGGGATATCCGCAGGGCGCGCAGCGAGTGGACGTAGCTCTCCATGATGGAGGGCTGGTGCGCGTCGAGCGACTGGACGAGGTGGCGCACGTGGGCGCGCACGTCCTCGGCGCCCTGGAGCCGGGCACGCTCGGCGCCTTCACGCGCTTCCCAGAACGGGTCCTGGTGCAGGGCCTCCAGGGTGGCCTGGACGAGCACGTCGGCGCGCGCTTCCACCTGTCGGCTGAGAGGCGGCTCCATGTCGATGACTCAACCCCTGGGCGCGCGCATGGCGGACCGTGCGCGGGGCGGGCCGTCGTCGCGTGCGAGCGGATGGGGGATGCGGTCTTCAGTCACGGATGTCACGCGCACGCGGAAGGAAAAGGACCGGAAGGTAGTGATGGGGGCTGGCTTTGCGACAGTCAGGGGCCCTGACGACGGGAGGTTTTCATCGACAACCTGACACTGACTCTAGGCGAAGGCGACTGCCCGGCGGGCGGACGGGCCTGTCGTTTTTGCCGGAGCGTGCGGGTGGAGTGGGGTTGGGTCGGAGGGCGGAATCGAGGTAGGGACAGAGGCGGAACAGGCCGGTGACAGTTTTCCGGGGCACCGGTGTTCCTTTCCGCGAAACAGGGAGGCGCGACGCCGGTGTCTATCGATGTGGAGGCCTACTACCGCCGATACGGCCCCCAGGTGCTCCGGCGCTGCCGCTTCCTCCTTCGTGACGAGGAGAAGGCCGTGGACGCCATGCACGACGTGTTCGTGCAGCTCTTGCGCTACCAGGGGGCGCTGAAGGATGCCGCTCCCTCCAGCCTGCTGCATCGCATCGCGACCACGGTGTGTCTCAACCGGCTGCGCGGCGCCAAGCGCCGGCCCGAGGACCGGGAGGATGAGCTGGTGCTGCAGATTGCCTCCACGGACGACACGGAGTCCCGCGCCAGCGCGCGGGGGATGCTGGACCGGCTCTTCGGCCGGGTGCCCGCGTCCAGCCGGGACATCGCCGTGCTGCACCTGGTGGATGGGATGACCTTGGAGGAGACGGCGCGCGAGGTGGGCCTGTCCGTCTCCGGTGTGCGCAAGCGCCTGAGGGCGCTGACGTCGGTGCTGCAAGAGCTGGAACTGGAGGCCGCATGACTTCCCCACAACGCACTCCGGACTGGCTGTTGGAGCGAATCGCCCTGGGGGAGCTTCCCCCGGAGGAGCTGGCCGCCGCGCGCGCCCGCCTGGAGCAGGAGTCGGACGGCCCCGCCCGGCTCGCCGCCCTGAAGGCGGACTCGGCCGCCACCCTGGAGCGGCTGCCGCCCTCGCAGGTGACGCACGAGGTGGAGGCGCGCCTGCGCCGTGCCTCCGTGAAGAAGGAGGCGCCGGCCCGCTCGCCGTGGTTCACGTCGGCCCTGGGGCTGGTGCCGGTGCTCGCCGCGCTGGCGCTCTTCGTGGTGGTCCAGCCGGACTCGGCCACGCTGGAGGACCCGGGGACGGGGCCCGTGGCGGGCCTGGGCACCGAGCCCACCCGCTCCAAGGGCCTGACGCCCAAGCTGGAGGTCCACCGTCAGCAGGGCCGCGGCGATGAGGTGCTCGCGGATGGCGCCACCGCCGCCGCCGGTGACGTGGTGCAGCTGGCCTACGTGGCGGCCGGCCGCACGCATGGCGTCATCCTCTCCGTGGACGGGCGTGGCTCCGTCACGCTGCACACGCCGGAGCAGGGCGTGGAGGCCGCGGCGCTGGCCCCGTCGGGGACACACCGGCTGGCGGGGGCGTACGAGCTGGATGACGCGCCGGGCTTCGAGCGCTTCTTTTTCATCACCGCCGAGCAGCCCTTCGAGGTGGAGCCCATCGTGGAGGCGGCCCGGAAGCTGGCGGCCTCCCCTGACGCTCACACCGGGGCGCTCTCGTTGCCCGAGGGCTTGACGCAGGTGTCCTTCACGCTTCAAAAGTAGAAGTGATGAAACCCTTCGCCCTTCTCGCTCTGTGGCTGTGGGCGGGGGCGGCCGCCGCCGAGGTCGAGGCGACGAGCCCCCTCGCGCTGGACGAAGGTGAGGCCTCGTCGAGCAAGCGGGGCCTGCGTCGCGGCAACGTCCACATGGAGCTGTGGGCCAGCGACATCCAGCTCGCGAACCTGGCGGTGAAGGTGGGAGGCGGCCCCTTCTACCTGACGCTGTTCGCGGGCCTGGAGCCGGGCGGCCGCAAGGACGCTCGCTTCAACTTCGGCGTGGGGGTGGGCGGCCACGTGGTGCTGTCGCACCGCCTCTGGCTGGACCTGGACATCACCGGGGGCGCGGTGCAGCCGGTGCAGAAGCCCCTGGAGGGTGACGGGGGCAACGTGCTGGGGCAGCTGCGCCTGATGCTGGGCGTGCAGGTGGTGTCGCGCTTCGCCCTGTTCATCGGGCCCACCTACAACCTCTGGTACGTGTGGGGCCAGCCGGACTTCGACTCCGTGACGCGCATGTCCGTGAGCGAGAGCCACCCGAAGGCGGACCAGCGCATCCAGCACTGGCCCGGCCTCCAGCTGGGCATGCACTTCTGACGCGGGGCTACTCCACCTTGGTGGCGCGCAGCACGGTGGCGTCGCCCGCGGGGCCCGCCTTGGGCCGCGTCTCCAGGACGCCCTGGATCTTCAGGCCCCCCGCCACGGTGCGCTGCATCAGCGACTCCAGCTGCTGCTCGGAGCCCCCCGACACGGCGGACAGGTCCAGCTCGTGGATGGGAATCGCGTCCATGTCCGGCTTGTCCGCCAGGAAGGCGTTGTAGGACGGGCAGGGCGGGGCGATGCAGCGGATGCCGCTGTCCTTGACGATGTAGACGGTGCTCTCACCCATCTTGACCTCGTTGGTGTTGCCTTGGGGGGAAGGTGGGACAGGGGTGCCGCTCTGGTCACCGCTGGGCGCGGGCGGCGTGGACGGCTGCTTGGAGTCCCCGGCGGAGGGGGTTCCCGGCTCGTTCGACGGCGTCGGCGGCGTGGAAGAAGGCTTGCTGCACCCGGCGGCGAAGCCCAGCGCGAGGGCGGCGAGCAACAGCGGACGGACGTTCATGGGTGGCTCCATGCTCCAAGAAGGAGGCGAGACCCCCAGTGTCCACTGCCCGGGGGCCCAGGGCCAGCACACTCGGCTGACCGCAGGTCAGCTGGACTGGGGGTGCCTGAATGCCCGTACAGCGTGACTGGGAGTCTCAACCCGGGGGGCCGAGGGCGAAAGGGGCGTGCTGGCGTCGTTGACGCTCCCCATGTCACGGGCTACATCGGCGCCCTGATCGGCTCCTCGGGGCCGAGACTTTTAAGGACGCCCTCCGATGGAATTCCGCATCGCCGCCGACGAGCTGAAGAAGGCCCTCTATCGTGCCCAAGGCATCGTGGAGCGCAAGACGACGATGCCCATCCTCGCGAACGTGCTCGTCAATGCGACGAAGGGTGGCATCACCGTCACCGCGTTCGACCTGGACATCGGCATCGTCTCCGAGCACCCCGCCGAGGTCATCAAGCCCGGCGCCGTCACGCTCAGCGCCAAGTACGTCTTCGACATCGTCCAGAACCTGCCCGACGCGCAGGTGACGCTGAAGAAGCTGGCGAACAACTACGTGGACATCTCCAGCGGCTCCGCCCACTTCAAGATCGTGGGCATGGCCGCGGAGGAGTACCCGAAGCTGCCCAAGGAAGAGAACGCCCCGCTGGTGCAGGTGGGCGGCAGCACGCTCTTGGAGATGATCAAGAAGACCCAGTTCGCCATCTCCAGCGACGAGACGCGCTACATCCTGAACGGCGTCTTCTTCGAGCCGCAGGCCAGCGGCAAGGTCCGCATGGTGGCCACCGACGGCCACCGCCTCTCGCTCATCGAGCGCGAGCTGACGGGGGACTTCAAGCTCAAGAGCGGCGTCATCATCCCGCGCAAGGGCCTGATGGAGCTCAAGCGCCTCCTGGACGAGGCCCCGGATGCGGAGTGCCACCTGGGCTTCGCGGAGAACTCGGCGCTGTTCAAGAAGCCGGGCCTGACGATGGTGATGCGCCTCATCGACGGCCAGTTCCCCGAGTACCAGCGCGTGATTCCCAAGGAGGGCGAGAAGGTCGTCCTCGTCCCCAAGGTGCGCTTCCTGGAGGGCCTCAAGCGCATCGCCCTGCTGTCCGCGGACAAGAGCAACGCGGTGCGCATCGGCCTGGAGGAGAACAAGCTGGTCATCACCGCGAGCAACCCGGACCTGGGTGAAGCGCGCGACGTGGTGGAGCTGGCCTACCGGGGCAACGACATCACCGTGGGCTTCAACGCGCGCTACCTGACGGATGTCCTGATGGTGACGGAGACGGACGAGGTGAGCTTCGAGCTGGGGGATGAGCACAGCCCCGGTGTCCTGCACGCCCCGGGCGACCGGACGTTCACCGCCGTCGTCATGCCCATGCGCGTCTGAGCCGCCGCTCCCGGCGCCTCGCTCTACCCGGCCCATGCGACTCCCCTCGGAGCGCATGGGCTTCGTGTTTGTGGGGTGGTGACCAGGGGCGTGGGCCTTTCGGGCCGCGAGGCGCGGGAGGGGCTTCCGGTAGAGTGCGGGCGTGGCCTCGCCCCCGGACAGCCTGAGCGCTCGGTTGGAGGACCGCGCGGACCTGCTGGAGTCCGCGCGGCTCCGCTACGGGACGTTGCGGGGCATGCTGGATGCGTTCTTCTGGAGGGACCGGGTGCGCGCCCACTTCGAGCTGTTGCGCGAGGTGGCGCAGGCGCAGCCGGAGGTGGAGTCCACGCTGGCCTCGCTGAAGCGGCGCGCCGCCGCGGAGGGGTGGCCGCGTGATGCGTCGCCCGTGAAGCTGATGTCGGAGGTGGAGCGGCTGCGCGAGGCCGTGGAGCGGCTGGTGCTCAAGCGGCTGCCGGGCGCGGAGGCGTCGGTGCCGCTGGCGGAGGCGCTGCTGCGGCTGGAGGAGGTGGTGCTGGAGGCGGGGCCGCTCCTGGGGCGGCGCACCTGGGCGCGCGCCCTCGAGCTGCTGCCGCGCAACCTGCCGGAGCTGCGCGCGGCGTGCGCCGCCGCGGAGGTGTTCGAGCGCATCTTCAAGCGGCCGGTCTCCTCGGGGGCCTGGCCTTTCGACGCAGCGGAGGTGGGGGAGCTGCGCCGCGCCTTCCCGCTGGCCGAGGCCGCGCTCGCGGCGCTGTGGGGCCGGCTGGAGCACTTCGACACCAGCGGGCGGGTGAAGACCTTCCTGGAGCGCCGGGCCTCGCGTGCGCCGCTGCACGTGCCCCGCAGCGGACCGGAGCTGCTGCTGCACGCGGCCTTCTGGCACGGCGTCGCGCTTGCTCGGGCGCGCGTGCTGCTGGATGAGCGGCTGTCTCCGCTGGTGCCTCGCGACGGGGAGGTGCCGGAGCTGCTCGCGTGGCTCGCCGAGCGCGAGGGGGCGTGGACGCGCGGGGGCGGAGAGGCGGGGCCCGGGCTTGTCGCGAGCGAGTCCTTCAGCGAGGCGCGCGCGGGCCTGCTCGAGGTGGCCGCGGAGCTGGCGCGGCTGTCTCGTGAGCGGCCCTCCGGGACGTGGAACGAAGAGGCCGCGTGGGCGCGGCTGTGGACCGCGGCGCGGCGGGCCGGCGGAGAGGAGGGCGCGGACGTGGAGCGGCTTCGCGACGCCCTGCGCCTGTTCATCCTGCTGCGCGGACAGGCGCAGACGCCGGCGCGGTTGTTCTCACCGGAGCACACGCGGCACCGCGCCTCCGACGACGTGGGGCCCGAGGTGAAGGACCTGGCCTCCCTGGTGCGGGCCGCGCGCAACGCGGCCTCGCGTCAGGAGTAGGCGCGCGTCACTCCACCACGTCGACTTCGCCCAGCGGCAGGTCCAGGCCGTTGATGCGGGCCTCGATGCGGTGGGGGCCCGGGTAGTGGCGGCGCGTGGAGAGCTGCGCCAGCGAGACGCGCTTGCCCACCTCTGCCTCTTGTCCCGCATCGAGCGTCAGCTCGCGCACCTTGAAGACCTTGGGCTGAGGCGCCTCGCCGCGCGCCTTCATGAAGTGCACGGCCAGGTCCACCACGAGCGACTGGGACTGCTTGGAGCGGTTGACCACCACGAAGCGCAGGTCCATGGCGCCGCCCACCTTCGCGCGCTTGGGAATGCCCGTGGGGCGCACCTCGATGCCGGTGGGCTTGCTCGCGCCCAGCACCTCCAGCGCGGCGGGCTCTCCCCGCTTGATGGCGAAGCGCAGCGCGTGGCGCACCACCCACTCGCGCTCCGGCGTGGCGTCCTTCATCCACGCCTTCGCCACCTTCACCAACACCTCCGGATGGTCCTTGCCGATGTCGTTGAGGTTGTTGGCCACCGAACGGCGCACGTACAGCTCCGGGTCGTCCTTGAGCAGCTCCAGCAGCGCCAGCACCGGACGCGGGTCCTGCTGGAACGCGCGCAGGCGCGAGGCCCACGGCAGGCGTGGACGCGTGCCCTCCGAGACGAGCCGCCGCACGTGGGCGTTGGGGTCCTTCGTCCACTCGCGCAGCCGCGTCAGCGTCCGCTCCGGGTGCTGCTCCAGGAAGGGGCGGATGGAGTACTCCGCCGTGAAGCGCCGCGTGAGCTCATGCTGCGCGCGCATGGACTCCTCGAAGTGCCCGAGCCCGTGCTCCGACACGTACATCGTGTGAGGCAGGTAGAAGAAGACGGCCATGCCGCCCACCCGGTCCACCTCTCGTTCCTCACCCAGTGAGC
The DNA here is from genome assembly GCF_000331735.1 of Myxococcus stipitatus DSM 14675. Classification (GTDB taxonomy): domain Bacteria; phylum Myxococcota; class Myxococcia; order Myxococcales; family Myxococcaceae; genus Myxococcus; species Myxococcus stipitatus. The sequence continues at coordinate 310,650 of NC_020126.1, forward strand.
GGATGAGAATGTCCACGGCCTGGGGATAGTCGCGCGGGAGCGCGCGGTGCATGGCCTGACGGATGTGTTGGGCCCGGCCGATGAGCTCGTGCTCCTCCAAATCCTGTCTGGCTTCGCGCACGAAGGTCGCGAGCGGGAAGGCTGGATGTGCGTGATGAAGTGTCTTGCCCAATCGCTCCACCAGTTGGGCATCGAAGAAGAACTTGAGGGGCTCCGCCATGGCGTCAACAAAAGCCCGTCGAGACGTAACCCACAAGACGTGTCGCACCTTTCCTCGCTGCCCTGAAAGACTCCCTTTTGCTAGGCGTATGAGTCGTGGCGACACGCAAGGGCCGGGGCCCTCGGGGTGCGAAGCAGGGCGCGGTAAGACGAAGCCGGGGTGACGGCGCGAATCGCGCCGTTCGTCCCACATCGGGTGTCTCCCCGCTGCGCGAACAGCTCGCATCGGTGTCGGACCCGCTGGCGTTATTGGAAGGACTCTTCCTCCACTCGCCGGTGCCGTATGCCATCTTCGACCGGGAGGGACACTGTCGGCTGAGCAACCCCGCGTACCGGGCGATGTTCGGCTCGGTGCCTCCGCCCGAGTACAGCCTCTTCCGCGACGAGCTGGTGGCGAAGATGGGGCTGGACCTGCTCCTGCACCGCGCCTTCGAGGGGGAGACGGTCCAGACGCCCACCATCTGGTACGACGTGAAGGAGCTCCAGCACATCGAGGTGACGCAGGCCCACCGCATCGCCATCTCCTGCACCTGCTTCCCGCTCGCGTGCGACGCGGGCGAGGTGCAGTACATCGCCCTGGCCTACAAGGACGTGACGGCGGAGCTGATGGCGCGAGAGGCCGAGCACCTCGAGCGGCGGCGCCTGTATCAATTGCTCACCAAGGCCCCGCTCGCCATCGACCTGCTGCGCGGTCAGGACCTGCGCTTCGAGTTCGCCAGCCCGCTGCTCAAGCGGCTGTTGGGCGGGCGCGAGCTGGTGGGGCGCAGGCTGCTGGACGCCGTCCCGGACATCGCCCCGGACCTGGTGACGCTGTGTCTGAATGTCATGAAGACGGGGGAGCGGGTGGTGGCGCGTGAGTATGCGTTGACCATCGACTACGCGGGCAAGGGCCATGTGGAGACGCGGTACTGGAATCTCTCTCATGAGCCGCTGTTCGACGAGCAGGGCCGGGTGGATGGGATTGTGACGTTTGCCTTCGAGGTCACCGAGCAGGTGCTGGCCCGCCACGCGGTGGAGCACCAGCAGCGGTGGCTGGAGGCGGTGCTGGACTTGATGCCCATGCCCGTGGTGATGGCCGAGCCCAACACCGGCGTCATCACCTTCTCCAACGACGCCGCGGACCGGCTGTACGGCGGCCCCATGCCCACCAACGTCTCCGCCTCCGAGTACGGCGAAATCTTCCATGTGACGGACATGCAGGGCCGCCGCCTGGGGCCGGAGCTGTTGCCCTCCGCGCGCGCGGCGCGAGGCGAGCGGCTGGATGGCATGGAGGTCATGTGGCACACGAAGGCGGGCCAGTTCGTGCTGAGCATCTGCTCGGAGGTGCTGCCCGCGATGCACGGGCACCCCGAGGTGACGCTCCTGCCCTTCCTGGACATCACCCGCTTGAAGTCGGTGGAGCAGCGGCTCCAGGACGCCATCCGCGTGCGCGATGAGTTCCTGTCCGTGGCGAGCCACGAGCTGAAGACGCCGCTGACGGTGCTGGGCCTGCGGCTGCAATCCTTCGCGCGCGCGGCGCTGGCGGACCCGGACTCCGACTGGGCCCAGCGCCATGCGCGCGACGTGGAGGGCATGCTGCGCCAGGTGATGCGGCTGGCGGACCTGGTGAATGGCCTGCTGGACGTGTCGCGCATCGGCACGGGGCGGCTGAATCTGGAGTACGAGCAGGTGGACCTGCGCGCGCTGGTGCAGGAGGTCGCCGCCCGCTTCCAGCCGGAGGCGGAGCGCGCGGAGTGCGACGTGGAGGTCTCCGGCACCGACGTCATCGTCGGCGCGTGGGACCGGATGCGGCTGGAGCAGGTGGTGACGAACCTGGTGTCCAACGCGCTCAAGTACGGCGCGGGCCATCCCGTGCGGGTGCACGTCGAGGTGGAGGAGGGGCGGGCGCGCCTGCGCGTGCGCGACGAGGGCATCGGCATCAGCGCGGAGGCCCAGGCGCGCATCTTCCACAAGTTCGAGCGGGCCGTGTCGGAGCGGAACTACGGTGGCCTGGGCCTGGGGCTGTACGTCACCCGCACGCTGGTGGAGGCCATGGAGGGCGTCATCCACGTGGACAGCGCGCTGGGGGCGGGGGCCACCTTCACGGTGGAATTGCCGCTCTGTCCGTCCGGGCCGGTGGCCGTGGCCATCAAGGCCATCAAGGAGCTGGCGTCCTGACGGGCCTTGCCCGCTGCTGTGGCGGGGAGCGGCGGACGCGGGTATACGGGGTGCGCCGTGCGCCTCCTCGCACTCCACGTCCAAGACTTCCGCAATCTCGCGCAGGTGTCGCTCGCGCCCAGTGCCCATGCCACCATCGCCGTGGGGCAGAACGGGCAGGGCAAGACGAACCTGCTGGAGGCACTCTACTTCCTCGCCACGCTCAAGCCGCTGAGGGCCGGGCGGCTGTCGGAGCTGGTGCGCTGGGGCACCGACGGCGCCCGCGTCAGCGGCCGCTTCCTCCTCAAGGGCGCCGAGCGCGAAATCGCCGTGGAGGTGGGCGGCGGCACGCGACAGGCCTTCGTGGATGGCAAGAAGGCGCCCAGCCTGGAGGAGTACTTCGGCGGCGTGTCCGTGGTGGCCTTCACGCCGGATGACCTGGAGGTGGTGAAGGGCGGCCCGGACTCCCGGCGCGGCTTCCTGGACCGGGCGGTGTTCAACCGCTTCCCCGCCTACCTCCGGGAGAGCCGGGAGTACGCGCGCGCGCTGAAGAACCGCAACCGCCTGCTGCGCGAGGGCGGCGCGGTGGACCCGGCCTACCTGGGGGCCTACGACGAGACGCTCGCGAAGGCGGGCGCGCGCATCTACTCGCGCAGGCGCGCGCTGATGTCGGAGCTGGCGCCGCGCGCCCAGGCGACCTTCGCCTCCATCGGCCGCACGGTGGACCCGGCCACGTATGGCTATCACCCCGCGCACCTGGGCGGAGACTTCGCCGGCGCCGACGAGGCCGCGCTCGCCCTGGCCCTGCGTGAGGCGCTGAGCGAGCGCCTGCGCCGCGACTCGGACCGGGGCTTCACCTCCGTGGGACCTCACGCGGACGACGTGTCGGTGACGCTGGGGGGGCGCAGCGCGCGGGCCTACGCGAGCCAGGGACAGCAGCGCGCGCTGGTGCTCGGCTGGAAGATTGCTGAAATCGAGAACCTCCAGACGTGCATGGGGTTCCTGCCGCTGCTCATGCTGGATGACGTGTCGAGCGAGCTGGACCCGGAGCGCAACGCCTACCTGATGGACTACCTGTCGCGGAGCGGCGCGCAGGTCTTCCTCTCCACCACGGACGGCTCGCTGGTGCGCGGCGCGGCGGCGGAGGACACGCTGTGGCTCTCCGTGGCGACGGGGCAGGTGTCGCTGACGGAGCCGCGGACCCCCGACGCGGGCTGACTCACGGCACCGGGCGGCGCCGCTGCCAGGGCCAGTGCATGTGCATCCGCCGGGACGAGGCGTGGTGCGCGGGCAGGTCCGCCTGCTTCACGTTGCCGAAGAAGGCGAAGCGGTACTCGGCCCAGAGCACGGCGTAGGCCACCGCGAACAGGAACGCGGCCAAGGGCAGCCACCACACCGTCCCCACGGCGAGGCCGACCGTCGCCAGCGCCAGCAGCGCGATGCTCAAGCCGAGCGACAGCGCGCGCAGCTTCTTGGACTCGCTGAACGCCATCCCCATGGAGATGAGCGAGAGCACCAGCACGGAGACCGCCATCCAGTAGCCGGTGCGCGCGTACAAGGCGGCAATCGACAGCAGGAAGAGACCGAAGCCGAACACCGCGAGACCGCCGTCCATGTGACCTCCTCGCGCCTCGTCGGGTGGGCGTCTCGCCTGGCCTCCTCGTCCCGGTGGGGTGCTGTAACGAACATGCGAACCCGAATCGCACCCGGGGACTCCCCAATCGAGCAAGACGGGCCAGATTGATTGTGGACGGGGCGGACGAGCGTGCCCGTCCCGGCGGGGGGAATAGCCGGCGCGCGGGGCGTGGGTGACGGTGGGACCTTGAAGGTCTGGTGTCCGCTACTCGTCATCCCGGGGTGGGAGAGAGGGCGTGGGGGTGGACGTTTCAAGACGGCGCGGAATTGCTTGCGGCGTCGTCGGGCGTGACGCATGACTTGGCCCGCAGGGGCCGGAAGAGACAAGGCGAAGAGAACGGTGCCATGCAGAGGATGACGCTGCTGCTCGTGGTGCTGGCCTCTCTGGGAGGCTGTCACCGGGTGACCTTCGAGGACTCCGTGTTGTCCAAGCCGGAGGTGCGCTACCGCGTGGGGCCGCTCCCCAAGACGTGGAATCGCGTCTGGCTGGAGGACAACGACCTGGCCTTCTCCGAGGCGGGCACGGGCCGCGCGCTCTCCGTCAACGCGACGTGCAAGGGACATGATGACCCGCCGCTGCAGGTGCTCACGCGGCACCTGCTGATGGGTTTCACGGCGCGCCAGGAGGTGTCTCAAGGGCTCATCATGCTGGACGGGCGCGAGGCGCTGCGCAGCCGCTTCCTGGCGAAGATGGACGGGGTGCCGGTGGAGCTGGAGTTGGTGGTGTTGAAGAAGGACAACTGTGTCTTCGACTTCACCTACGTCGCGCCCCCGGGAATGGCGGAGGAGCGGATGCCGGACTTCGACGCGCTGCTCGCGGGCTTCAAGGCGGAGCGCCCGGGATGAGCCCTTCGGTCGAAGCGGGCGCCACCGTCCTGCCGCCCTCGGAGCGCCACCGGCTGGTGGAGCGGGTGAAGGAGCGGCTGGAGTCGCTCGGGGCGATGGCGGTGATGACGGGGCAGGTGCTCAGCCGCGCGGTGAGGCCGCCCTACAACGTCAGCGCGTTCGTCTTTCATGTCGAGTCCTTGGGCGTGCGCTCCATGCCCATCGCGCTCTTGACGGCCACCTTCGCGGGGTTGGTCATCTCGCTCCAGTTCGGCTACTTCCTGGCGCGCTTCGGCGTGCAGTACACGGTGGGCCGGGTGGTGGTGCTCACCTTGTTCCGGGAGCTGGCGCCCGTGCTGACGGCGCTGACGGTGGGCGCGCGGCTGGGCAGCGGCATGGCGGCGGAGCTGGGCTCCATGACGGTGACGGAGCAGGTGGACGCCATCCGCGCGCTGGGGGCGGACCCGCTGCGCAAGCTGGTGGTGCCTCGGGTGCTGGCGTGCCTGTTGGTGATGCCGGTGCTCACGGTGTTCGCGGACGTGGTGGGGCTGGTGGCCGGCGCGCTGGTGGTGAAGGCGCAGTACGCCATCTCGTTGAACCTCTTCTTCCGCGGCGCGCTGGACTCGGTGCTGATGCAGGACTTCGTGTCCGGCGTTTTCAAGGGCGCGGTGTTCGGGCTCATCATCGGCCTGGTGGGCTGCTTCAAGGGCATGACGGTGGAGGGCGGGACGGAGGGCGTGGGCCGCGCGACGACGCAGACGGTGGCGATCACGTCCGTGGCGGTGTGTCTGGCGGACTTCTTCATCACGAAGGTGACGCTGTACCTGTGACGCGCCATGCCCTTCCTCCGCCGCAGAGAAGCGCCGACGTTCGAGTTCCAGCGGCCCACGCCGGGTGAGCAGCTCATCCACTTCGAGCACCTGAAGAAGAGCTTCGGCACCAAGCGTGTGTATGACGACCTGGAGCTGGAGGTGCGCGCGGGGGAGACGCTGGTGGTGCTGGGCGGCTCCGGGACGGGGAAGAGCGTGCTGCTCAAGTGCCTCATCGGCTTGCAGCGGCCGGACGCCGGACGCATCGTCTTCCAGGGGAAGGACGTGACGGGCTTCTCGGAGGAGCAGTTCATCCCGGTGCGCCGCCACGTGGCGATGGTGTTCCAAGGCGCGGCGCTGTTCGACTCGCTGTGCGTGGGGGAGAACGTGGCCTATCCGCTGCGCGAGCACTTCCCGGAGATGTCGCCGGACGAGGTGCGTGAGCGCGTGGCGGAGAAGCTGGCGCTGGTGAACCTGCCGGGCACCGAGCAGCTCATGCCCTCCGACTTGTCGGGCGGCATGAAGAAGCGGGTGGGGCTGGCGCGCGCCATCGCCACCAACCCGGAGGTCATCCTCTGGGACGAGCCCACCACGGGGTTGGACCCCGTCACGACGCAGTCCATCAACGCGATGATCAACTCGATGAAGACGAAGCTGGGAAGCACCTCCATCGTCGTGACGCATGACCTGGTGAGCGCGTTCGCGGTGGGGGACCGGATGGCGATGCTGGCCGAGCGGAGAATCGTCCAGGTGGGGACGCGCGAGGAGTTCCGTCGCTCCACGGTGCCGGAGGTGCGGGCGTTCCTGGATGCGCGCCGCGTGGAGCTGGAGCCGGGAGCCATGTCATGAGCCTGTTCACCTCCACCTCGAACGAGCGGAGGCTGGCGATTCGCACCGGCCTGTTCGTGGCGATGGGCCTGGTGGTGGCGGGCGTGGTGGTGTTCTTCATCGGCCAGGAGTCGCGGCTGTTCCAGCAGCAGGTGACCTACCGGGTGTTCCTCCCCAACGTGCAGGGCTTGAGCGACAAGTCTCCGGTGTGGCTGGGGGGCCTGGAGGTGGGGAAGGTGACGGGCATCTTCTTCTCCCAGGACCCCCAGGACCCTCGGCTGGAGGTGCAGCTGCGCGTCGCCGCGCGCTATCAGGACCGCGTGAAGAAGGACTCCACCGCGCAGCTCACCAGCATGGGCGTGCTGGGGGACAAGGCGGTGGACATCTCGCTGGGCACGCCCACCGCGCCGCCCCTGGAGCCGGGCGGGGAGATGGTGGCCATCACCGGAGGAGACCTGTCCACGCTGCTCAGCGGCGCGAGCAAGGTGATGGACAACTCGGTGGCCATCAGTGAGTCGTTGCTCAAGACGGTGCAGTCGTATGGGGACCCGCGCATGGTCGCCGACGTGCAGCGGGGGCTTTCGTCGCTGCGAGCGCTGCTGGAGCAGGTGGAGAACGGGGACGGCGTGCTGCACGCGCTCATCTACGACAAGGAGGCGGGGCGCGAGGTGCGCGGGCTGGTGACGAACGCGTCGCGCGCGGCGCAGCGGGTGGATGGGGCGGTGGGGCACCTGGAGGCGCTGCTCGCGGAGGTGCGCTCGGGGGATGGCACCGCGCATGCGCTCATCTACGGCGACGAGGGGGCCACGGCGCTGCGTGAGCTGGGAGAGGCGGCGGGGCAGCTGGCGGGGCTGATTGAAGATGCGAAGAAGAGCGAGAACGGGGCGGTGCACCAGCTGGTGTACGGGGACGCGCGCGGGATGTTCGCGGACCTGGGCAGCGCGGCGGCGGACCTGAAGAGAATCACGGCGACGGTGGCGAAGGGGGAGGGCACGGTGGGAGGGCTCATCACCGACCCGACCGTGTATGAGGACTTGCGAGAGGTGCTGGGCAACGTGAAGCGCAATCGCATCCTGCGCACGTTGGTCCGCTTCTCCTTGGACAACCGCAAGGACCTGGACCAGATGGGCAAGGTCAAACGCGTGGACCCGCCGAGCGCGCCTTCGCAGACACCGCCCGTGCCGACGACGGAGTGAGCTGGGCAATGGCAGACACGCGGGGTTGGTGAGTCCCACGTGGGTCTGGAGAAGAGTCCCTTGGGCTTGCTCGAGGGGGGGCTGGATTGCGCACAGTCGTGACGCGGCGAGCCGAGAGGTTTCGGCAAGTCCCTTCAGGACGGGGCTTCTGTGACCCGTTTGACGTAAGGGAAATCATTCATGAATATTCTGGTTCCCCCGCATTTTCCGAGGAGTCGGGAATGTCCAGTGTCGTGCGTCGCAGCGGTCGTTTCGCCGTGGTCGTCGGTGCCCTGGTTGCCCTGTCCGGCTGTTCC